>JAKAZZ010000032.1 GCA_021826315.1 Actinomycetes bacterium | reverse complement strand
GTAGATGGAGATAGGCCCGGAATCCTTGCAGTAGCTAAGTAGCTAAGCGCATCGGAAGACTTGTTATAGGGTACTGCTACCTGATAGATAAATGGCTTAGATGGGTCAGTGCTAGTAACAGTGAGGATTGCGTCATCTGGGCTGTATCCAGTTGGAACGGCAGTAGATGGGTTTAGACCAAACTTGAGGTAGTACTCAGTAGCGCCACCATTTGGATCATAGAGTTGGCTTTGGCCAACAACCGTTGCCTTGGGCAGGGTTACTGAAGCGTAGAGGTCAGGCTGGGTGAAGGTGGCATATGGGGTGAAATTCTCAGTGCTGGTGAGAGCAGAATTACCATTACCTTCTTCGGTGTGAGAATTGGAGAAAGTAATGTTCACAGCCACAGAATCACCAGGTTGGAACACGTAAGAATGACCATTTTGACCTAGGATCGCAATTTCACTGCCGCCGTATTGCGCAAGATCTGAAGTCGTGTTTTTCCCAACCGGCTGGCTGATCGATATTGGCTTTAGAGAAGACGTAGTCTGGTCTAGATGAGTCACCACCAATTGGACCATGACCGTAGTAGAAAACGAATCTGATTGAGGGTTGTGGTAAGTATTATTTATGTAGGAATCTAAGGCAGTCAACGAGCTTTTGCTGAATGTCATCGCGTCATTCGCGCCACCACCTTGTGCAGGGCTTTGAGTAAAACTAACGAATGATTTGTCAGTTGTGGCGATATTACCAGTAACAACCGAGTCACCGGATCCACCCGAAAACCCGTTACCACCCGAAGAGTACGTGGTGATCGGCAACGGAGTCGTTGACGTTGGCGTTGCGCTCGCCTGCGTTGCTGGAGCTGCGAAGTAGGCAACTGGTGCTGCTACTGCGGATACGGCAAGTGTGGAGCGAAGTCCACCCTTTCCTAACTTACGACCCATTTCAATGAGTGGAGATCTCTTTATTGATCTAGCCATCGTGTCTTCTATTCCCTTTCAAGAGATGAATAGTGTTTTGGTTTGTTGGTTGATGGCAACTAAGAGATAGTGCGACCCAATCAGATAGTTGACTTTTTGCTTAGAGACTTTGCAGGAATGAAAGTGATAATCAACACCTCGTAACGGGCCTCAAAAAGACTCGCTACAAAGAACTATACAAAACCTCTCCGTTCTAGCTTTCGCCTCCTGAAACGAGACGAATACCTCAAGCAAACGAGATAAAACCAATATCTCTGATGAACGCAATTTGGAGGTTGCGACCCAAAAGCGCTCTCGAGCGGCGATCGAAGGCGAATGCGACTTCCACCTTCTTACGTTCGAAAAACTCGAACCGCCCGAATAATTTCAACGATAGCATCTTTTGCACCTAAAGTGAATACTTTTTCACACTTCTAATAAATTATTTACCCTTTATTCACCATTTGTCGCAAAATACGAGCCGCTTTTTCACTTATGTGCACACATACACTTTCAATTAATCTTTAAATCACACTCCGTGGTGAGAATCGCTGCAAAATCGCCGGCGCAGGGATCCGATCGAGATTCGAAACGAACTCGCCAAATCTACCTTCCTGCTCACTCCACTGTCGACGGGCTTCCACCATCTCATCCCATGATCGTCCAACAAAGTTCCACCACATAAGAATCTTCTCCCCAAAGGGCTCGCCACCTAGTATCAGAAACTTTGAGCCAATCGCACCTGAGAAAGATGCCACTCCCGAATCGGTCAAAAACACGGCTTTTGGCGTCGCAACGTCGCTGACCACATAGTCGCCATCTATCGGAACAAAAATGTGCTGGAGATGAGGGTTCAATGGAACCTCGAAGTTTGCAACCTTGCTTGTCACGACTGCACCAAGGGCCGAATGGCTAAGGCCAACGTCGAACTTCTCTCCCAGAAATTCCCCCGAAATTAAATCAACACTAAAGTCACGTGTTTCAAAGCGGCCAGTACGTGGATAGTGTTCGAAGTTCGGCGATCCTAAATAACTTTGAATGGGAAGAGCTGCCCAAAGTTGAAGGCCCGCAAGTGCTTCACCCGAACTAGACACTTCGCTGTGACTTACACCAGCACCGGCAGTCATTTTGTTTATCTGACCTGGCCTGATGGTTACATGATTGCCCATCGAGTCACTATGTTCAACGCCTCCATTGAGGAGGAAGGTGACGGTCGAGAGGCCAAAGTGTGGATGTGGAGCAACCTCCATCGCAGCCAGATTGGGCTTAGTTAAATTTGACATTCGATCCACAAAGCACCACGGACCAACGGTTCGAAGTTGAGCCTTCGGTAGGAATCTATCGATAGAAATTCCTCCAAGCTCTGCGGATCGACCAGTAATCTCAATCGTCGTTGTCAAAACAGTCCTCAATAGGGGAACTATGCCCAATGGCACCCCTAATCTAAAGCTAATGATGAGATCATGCAATTGGCAAATTAAGATCTATGGAGTGCCATTCGTGCAAGGAGGATTGAATGACGATTGAGGTTATAGCAGCAGCGACAGCGCTCTTATCGCTAGCCGTGACGTTGATCGCTCTTTCGACCATCAAAAAGGCATCAACAATCGTCAAGTACCTTGATCGAGCGGTGCAGGAACTTCGGGATGAGCTGGTCAAAGTCTCCGAAAATGCCACAGGCACACTTAAAATCACGAACCTAGAACTTGATAAGCTCGACGACTTGATCGATACCACAATGTCCGCGACGGAAATTCTTAACACGACTTCCAAGGGAGCTCTTCGGACGATAAATGCTCCCGTGCGCCGCATCCGTGCCATAAGCATCGGTTCTAAGGCGGCTGTCTCAGTATTTAGACGCAAACGAGAGAGGTAAAGAGATGGCAAAAAGGACACTTTGGTTCGCTATAGGTGCCGCTGCCGGTGCATCTGCTGGGGTTTACTCCAAGATAAAGGTCGACAAAAAAATTGAAGGTTCGACTCCCTTGAGGATATCAAAAGATGTCGTCGTCTCTTCCACGAAACTTCTGAACGACGCCCGTAAGGCAGTCGAGGAGGGGTTGCGTGAAATGAAGAAGGAGCTAGACCGCAGCCAACAGTCGAAGTAGGTCCTACTCCTCCATCAGTTCCTTTCCTTGTCGGTCTCCTTGTCAAAAAAGAGGGGTGCTGCTTCCACACCTTCTATAGGGAACGCGTTCGCTAGAGCGCTCAAATTCGCCATCAAATTATCCTCTAGATTCACTCTGGCTGCTATCCGTCGACCGTTTTCAATTACTCTCTGACGCAACGATTGATCATTGAGGAGAAGGTTCCACGCGGTAGCCATAACCACTGGGTCGTTATTCGCGACTGTCAGTGCACCATCCTCAACGGTCTCGGGAATCGCACTCGTAGCAACTGCGACGCTTGGTAGATCATTTCGCATCGCTTCGATGAAAGGGAATCCATACCCTTCATGATGGGATGAGCTGACGAATAAGTCGGATTCGCGATATAGGCGCATCAACTGTGCATCATCAATGTTAGAGACGAATTCCACATCCGAATCCAATCCAGCCTCGGCTACTAAGTCCTTGAGGTACTTCACGTATCCTGCAACGACCTCGCTCCCGACTATCTTCATACGTGCCCTCGGAGAAAAGTTATGGTTGTATACACCTAATGCGCGAATCAAGTCCTCCTGAGCCTTATTAGGCGCCAAGCGTCCAACAAATAAAAACATTGGCGCAGAGGCCCCGCTTGGCGAAAAATCTCGTACGCCCGAATCATTTGGCAAATGCCGGATGAGAGGAGGGGACAAGACAATCTTTCGATAATCTGCCTCGATCAAATCGCGTGCGTTATATGGAGATATTGCCAAGGCAAGGTCTACCCTTTGACTCAAAAGTTCCAACTGGCGGCGACCGAGCGCCATTGCTGCAGCAATCCCCGGCTCCCACATAACAAACTCACTTCGAGGCGTTATATTATGAAATTGAGCCAGAAGGGGCTCCCTCCGGCCCCTAATAAACCTGAATATATTTGAACCAGTAGCGAGTTGGTAGAGGAGAAATCGGTTACTCGAATACGGTCGCAGGATCAGACTTCTGTACCCTTTCGCCTCATCTCTAACCTGTGGCTTGATCTCATCGGCGTAGATGACGGCTTCAATACCATGCCTCCTGAGGCCATCTCTCAATTCAATAACGTGGGTCGAAATAGCATCGTATTGAGCTAAAGACGGGACGAGAATCGGAACCTCTGTACGATTCGATACCTTAACTAAATTCAACTTCAAACCACCCTAAGTAATTACTAAATCGTTGGCCATAACGAGTCTTTTGAAAAAGCTTCGTCCCACCGCGCAACCATATATGCACGTTCGTTAGCATTTCTCTTGATCTTGTCAAGAGAAATCCCGTCGATACCCCTGCTCTTTGACTCAAAGTGCACCACCTCTGAAAAGGGGTTATTCACGATCAACTTTCCACTTTCTGCAACTTTTAGGCAAAGGTCAATATCGTTATACGAGATCTTTAGATGCGTAGCATCCATTCCTCCTACTTCCAAGTACGTCGACTTCGCAATCATCAAAGCAGCGCCGGTCACCGCCGAAAATTGCGCCGGAACCAAATACTGCCCAAAATCAGGCTGCCCAACCAGCATCTGGAAGTGCTCGGCCATAGCCTCGCCGACGCCGAGTCGAACTCCACAGTGCTGGATATCCGAATCGGGGTAAATCAACCTTTGTCCAACAATTCCTACCTGGCTCAAGGTCGACAGTGCAACCATCTCGGCTATCAAGTCACCGCCACGAACCTCAATATCGTTGTTCAAAAGCAGCACGTAGTCAGATTGAATATGGTCAACGGCGTAGTTCGAGATCGCGGCAAAGTTAAATTCATTCGGATAGCTGATAACCACTATCCCCTCTTTGTCCAGATCTTTGAAGAACTCCGTCGACTCCTCTTCAATCGACCCATTGTCTACAACCACGATCCGATAATTTTCGTACGTGCAGTTCAATGAAATTGAATCGATACAGTTTCGTGTCAAATCTGCCCTGTCCCGCATTGGCAATATAACTGTTACCGATGGCGAAGCTTTCGCCGTTCTTCGGATAACCTTAAAACCCGCTTCGTCAGAGATACTGTGGGTCACCGTAGGCTCGTCCGATGAAAGGAGCTCAAGATAACGATCGTTGTCAAACAAAGAGCTAAAGCGATAGAGGCTCCGGTTTGAAGTAGATTCAAAGATTGCAATCGGTTCTTCCGAAATATCAATCAATTCACCTTGAAGGTGCGCAATCGCAAAGTAAATATCCGTAACAGAGGCGTCAATCAAAGCACGAGAGCCATCAAACTTTTCTTTTGCCAAACGGTCTGCGTCAAAGATCGCAGATTCCGCAAATATCGGAGATGCTAGGGCTAAGTGCACTTGAAAGGAAGGAGGGGTCAAAAAAGTCACTACCGCGCCTGTAACGTCGCGAACAAGGCTAGGCGCATTGACCGCGACACTTCCTTCGCCAAGTTGACGTGCCGCTACGTAAAGACAATCAGGGCGGTACTCCCTAGGAGTTGAGCACACAACTACAGCTGTCCCAGTGAGATTACGGTCTCTCTTGGCAACTTCGAAGGAAACGGTTACTGAGTATAAGTTCGACATCCGCTGAGAAAATTTAACTGCCTCATCTAATGGAATCTTTTGCCCAGATATCAAAAGGGAAACTTCGGAGACGCCAATCAACGTGATGATCGACCCTACGGTGCGGCGCCAACCGTCATCAAAGATATCGCCAATCGATATGAAGGCGAGCACCTTGGTCCAAATGGAGTCCGTCGACTTCAGTTGAAGAAGGTGAATAAGATCGCCATCGAGTTGTCCATCAAAAAGCTCTCGTGACCCGAGATCTTCGACTTTAGGGGCGATTTCAGCCTTAAGGCGAACACTCAAATCACGCAGTTCCACTACCGAGTGAATACTCCTAGAAGTTCGCGCGACCTCTCTCAATCTTTCGAGTCCGCCCTCTGACCGAACTACACCGATTGAGGACTTGGCGATGGCACTCCCTCGAGTAACTTTGGCCGCGCTCAAGGAGATAGAAACTAGGACGATACCCTGTGTTGCCAGCGAAATGAGTACCCGCTCACCCGGATTGACAAAGAATTGACACTCGTAGGTATTTTCAGCAGAGGAGTCCAACTTGGTAACTCTGCCGCCGTTGACTGCGTCGGCAACTACCACTATCGCTGGATCCATCAACGCTTCATTCGCAAAAATGTAGACCTTGGTAGAATTCCAACCTGCAGCAAATAAAGAAGTGGCGTCAATGAACGAGTGAGGAGCCATGAAAATCGAGCCTGACCTCAACTCTTCACAAATCGCCTCCAATGAAAAGATTATTTCAGTAACCTCAGACTCCCCCATACACCGTTTGTGTACAGATTAGTATTTGGTAGAAAGCGACTCAGCCTCACTGCCTGCGCCTTCAACGACTCTATATGCGTCGTATACGCTATCTAGGCGCCTGAGGGCGGTCAACACAGACTCGAGGTGCGAAGGATCAGCAAGTTCAAACTCGAATCTCATTCGAGAGATCCTATCAACTCCTGCCTGAGTGCTAGAAGATAAAATATTAAGGTGGTGCTCGGCTAGCACACGAGCCACGTCTGCAAGGAGACGCGCCCTATCGAGGGCACGAATCTCAATCTTGGCAGAAAATACGGAGTTGGCAATGTCAGTGTCCCACTCAACGTCGATCATTCGCTCGTTCGATGAGGCCGCCAAGGCTACTGCATTGGAACAGGTGGCCCGGTGAACTGATACTCCCCTACCACGCGTGACAAATCCGATTATTTCATCTCCAGGAACTGGAGTACAGCATCGAGAAAAGCGAATCACTACGTCGTCAAGGCCCTCGACATACACGCCGGGCGTCTTACGCTTTCGATTCGTCCTACGACTCGTGTTTACCGTCGTAGGAATTTGGACCTCGGTCTCCTCTGTGGAGAACTCTCGGAGCATCTTTTGCACGATGCCCTTAGCCGAGGTATGCCCCTCGCCAACCGAGATATAGAGGGCATCGACCTCGGAAAATCCCATGCTGGAAGCGATCTTGTGAAGTTGGTCGGCTCCAGATATCTTTTGGACTGGTAGCCCTTCCTTGCGCATCGCCTTGATCATCTCATCCCGGCCCCGATCGAGGGCATCTTCACGACGCTCCCTAGAGAACCAGTGTCTAATCTTGCTCTTGGCTCTGGGCGTAACGACGATCGACTGCCAATCCCTAGAAGGACCTGCACTTTCAACCTTCGAGGTAAATATTTCTATCGTATCGCCAGATTTAAGCGTCGAATCAAGGGGTACAAGTCGTCCATTTACCTTAGCCCCAATGCACCGGTGACCAACTTCGGTGTGGATCGTATAGGCGAAGTCGATTGGAGTTGCCTTTGCGGGAAGTGAGACGACCTTGCCCTTTGGGGTAAAGACGTAAACTTCATCAAGTTCGAGGTCAAGCTTCAGGTTCTCCAAGAATTCAATTGGATCCGGCGTATCTTTTTGCCAATCTATAATTCGCCCGAGCCAAGCCATCTCAGCCGATGAACTTCCCTCTTTATACCCCCAGTGAGCAGCTATGCCAAATTCCGCCCGCTGATGCATTTCGAAGGTTCTCAATTGCACCTCAAGCGGATTCCCGCCGGGTGCAATAACTGTGGTGTGGATACTCTGATAGAGATTGAACTTTGGAGTGTTGATATAGTCTTTGAACCTACCGGGGACAGGATTCCAAAGGGCGTGAACAACACCCAAAGAGGCCCAACAATCCTTCTCAGATTCACAGATAATCCGAAGGCCAATGATGTCATAGATGTCATCGAACTCTTTGGTCTTGACAACCATCTTTTCGTAGATCGACCAAAGGTGTTTTGGCCGACCCTTGACATCAGCTATTACACCCACATCGGCAAGACGCTTCTTCAAGCCTTCCAAAAGTTGCTCGATAGATGTAGCACGCTCGGGATTCCTAGTCTGAACCATCTGTTCAATCTCGGCGTAACGGCGAGGCTGTAAGGTCGCAAAGGCAAGGTCTTCAAGTTGCCACCTGATCTCTTGAATCCCGAGGCGATGTGCCAATGGAGCATAAATGTCGATCGTCTCTTGAGCAGTCCGTCTCTGCTTCCACTCCGGCAGCACAGCCAAAGTTCGCATATTATGAAGGCGATCAGCGAGCTTGATGATCAAGACACGCGGATCCTTGGCCATCGCAATGATCATCTTGCGAACAGTCGCCGCTTGCTGTTCTTCTTTGGATTCAAAGGAGAGGCGATCTAACTTTGTAACCCCATCGACGATTGCCGCGACGTCCGGAGAAAACCTCTCCGAGATCTCCTCAAGATTCATTGGAGTATCTTCAACTGTGTCATGTAGGAGTGCGGCGCAAATTGTGGTCTCGTCAACGCCAAGCTCAGTTACGATTCTCGCCACTGCGATGGGGTGCGTTACGTATGGCTCACCGGAACGACGAAACTGGCCGTCGTGCATCTTTACGGCAGTCTTGAAGGCCTCTTGGATCATAGAGACATTGCTATTCGGCCTACGGGATAAGTAGGAGTCAACTATGCCAGAGAGTAGACCGGCCTCAAAGTCTGCTGTTACGCCAGGTACCATAAATTAAAGATACACCCGATCGTTATTAATTTGTTTAGGTGTGATTTAGTTAACTATCTTCTTCGGCGTGAAGTGGATCGGAGTTGACGGCTTCCAGGTTCAATAAGCTTTGGTCGCACTCTATCAGAACCTTCGGTTGCTTCACTATCCTCATCTGCAGAAACAACCGTCGCATCATTGGTGTCCGCACCGTCGTCGTCACGCAAATTTGCATCATCGATATCGTCGTCGAAGTCAATTTCGGGATCATCCTCAACCGTCGACGAAACATTGGAAGTCCGGTCAACGATCACTTGTCCCAGTTGATTGGGCTCAGTTTCAAGCGAACTTTCCTTAGCACTTCGCTTCTTCTGGCTTCGCGTATTTGACTCCGAGTTCACACTCTTTGACTTGGATCGCGCCGCCTTTTCGGCCTTGGCCTCCCTCGACGCGACGCGAGACGCAATCTGTACATATTTCGCCTCGCGCTCCTTAAGGGAAGCAAGTATCGGCGAGGCGACAAATAGCGAGGAGTAGGCTCCGGTTGTTAGGCCGATAAAGAGAGCCAATCCAAATTGCTGCAAAGTTGTTGCGCCAAGAATTTCAGCTCCGATTATCAGAATCGACAAGATCGGGATAATCGCCACTATCGAGGTGTTCATCGAGCGCATAAGCACTTGGTTCATCGATCGATCGACGCCATCGCTATATCGCATCTTGCCGCTGTCGACTAGGTCTTTGACGTTCTCTTTGACGCGGTCAAATACGACAATGGTATCGTAGAGCGAGTAACCCAAAATGGTAAGAAGAGCGATGACGGTTGCTGGGGTTACGTCGAACCCAACAATGGCATAGATGCCGATCGTAACAAGAATGTCGTGTACCACCGCTATTAGGGCCGCGAGCGCCATTTTAACTTCAAAGCGCAATGCGATGTACAGCGAAATAGCAATAAAGAAGCCGATCAAAGCTCGAATGGCCTTCGAAGTAATCTCTCCGCCCCAAGTAGGACCGACGTCGTTCAATGAAATCTTCGACTGCGATACATTCGCCGCCTTAGCCAGATCGGCGGTAACCTGATTCTCAATCGTCGACCTCTGCGAAACTGGGTAACGAGAAAGATCAGCCTGAACTTCGATTGTCGTATTCTTTCCTGAACCCAGGGAAACGATTACGGCTTGATGCAATCCCAGCGGAGATATTGCAGTCTTAGCTTTAGAAACCGTTAGGGACGAATTCGTTACTTGCCACGAAGTTCCACCCTTGAATTCAATTCCAAAGTTAAGCCCCCTAATAAAAAGGGCGCCAATACCGATCAAAATTACAATTAGTGATACGGAGTACCATCTCCGTCGGTTTTTGACGAAGCTGTAGTTGGTGTGGCCGTAGTATAGGCGCGACCAGAGAGACTCTTTTTCTAGTACAACTTGACTTTCCATTTGGTTCCCTAAAACTTTGCGCAGCTAGCGACTTAAACGTTACTTACAGCCAATCCTCTTGCAACACCGAACCATCGCGCCCTTGTAAATGTCTCGCTTCGTCCGAGCAAGATAACCAGTGGACGGGTAAACGTGTACGACGTAATCACGTCAAGGATGGTTGAAAGACCTAGGAAGAAGGCAAACCCGCGAACCGGCCCGATCGACAGAAGGTACAAAAGTAGAGCACCGATGAACGAGACCAAGTCGGCGGCGACGATAGTTCGAAATGCTTTTTTGAAGCTCCTATCGATGGACGCCCGAATGGATCTACCGTCACGCACATCATCTTTCAACCGTTCGAAGAAGACAATGTACGAGTCGACGGTAACACCTATGGAGACGATAAGACCGGTGACGCCCGAAAGGTCAAGCGTGAGGCCACTTGAATGGCCGATATACGAGATAATCGCCCAGAGAAGCGCCGCAGTCGTAGCAAGACCTGTTACAACAACTACGCCTAGGGCACGATAGTACAAAATCGTGTAGATCATGACTGCTATTAGGCCGATAAGGCCCGCGAAGACACCCGCCTTCAATGAAGCAGCGCCGAGGGTAGGAGAGATAGTTTGGACGGTCTGTTGCACTAACTGAACCGGCAGAGCACCGTATCTAAGTACCAAAGCCAGGTTGTCCGCTTGAGATTGATTGAACGCACCCGATATCTGGCCATGGCCACCGAACGATGTTGAGTTGATCGTTGGAGCACTGATAACGTTGCCATCTAGAACGATCGCGATATTCTTCTGGTAGTA
The DNA here is from genome assembly GCA_021826315.1 of Actinomycetes bacterium. Taxonomy (GTDB): domain Bacteria; phylum Actinomycetota; class Acidimicrobiia; order Acidimicrobiales; family Acidimicrobiaceae; genus Acidithrix. The sequence continues at coordinate 19,807 of JAKAZZ010000032.1, read as the reverse complement.
CTGCTTGGCGATAGAGTCAAAGAGCGGCGATCCTGTACTGGTGAGTGTGAACTGAACAATCCAGTTGCCCGTCGAGTCAAGGCCCGCTACCGCAGTCTTCAACGATGCACCCGTCATAAGCGTCGGGCCAAGAACGTAACGAGCAGTGACAACGTTATTGGTAATATGCGGGAGCAGAACATTTGCAGTTGCCGTATCACTCTGGGACGTGGTCGAAGGAACGTACGAAAGGAGGTTAGAGTTCGTCGCGGAAGTTGGGCAGGTCGGCTGCAATTCAGCAGCTGTAAGGTGGAGAGACTTTGGCGGCGCTACGTAAGCGGTGGTACTACAAAGAACTGGTCGGAATCGGAGTGTCGCAGTCTGCCCTACGACTTTCAGGGCAGCCTGAGGATCCTTTACACCCGGTAGCTGAACCACAATATTGTGGCCTTGAGCCGAGATGTTAGGCTCCGCCACACCGAGGCCATTAACTCTGTTTGAGATGATCGAGATCGTCTCATTCAAAGTTGCTTGGTTTACTGGGTGAGCCGGAGCATAGACGACCGATAGGCCGCCTTGTAGATCAAGGCCTAAGACGGGCTTGTAGTTCAACGCTAAGACTGCGAAAAAGGCACCGAGCGATATCACTACAGTTGCAAGGACCATGATCAAAGAAGATCGTTTCATTTATCTTTCCTAGTAGAAAACGCAACGCCGACTGTTATCGGCTGCGACTCACTTGACCATAAGATTTTTACTTGGCTTCGCCTTCGTTGGATGAGCCTTTGCTCTCCTCGTTGACGTCGTCATTTAATTCCTCATCGACACTATCATCGACTTCTAATTCCTCATTGTCGGGGTCGAAGGCGACATAAAGCGGATCGGTCTCGTCAAGGCGTCGACTAATCGCTCTTTTAGCAAAGGTGAGCACCAAGTCCGGAGAGACCTCTACGGCGACCGTATCGTCGTTCATTCGAACTACACGACCGAGCATTCCAGATGTCAACATAACTCTGTCACCAACATCTGCCAACCGTGCCTGAGCTTGAGCTGCCTTTGCCTTATTAGCGCGCGGACGAAGCACGAGAAAATAAATTCCGGCGAATAAAACTAGCGGTAAGAAAAGAGAGAGCGAACTCCCACTGCTTGTAGTAGCGGCTGCTAAAAACAACATTGCCGGCCTCTCCAAAAACAAAAATACGAACGATGCGGTATTAAGCCATCGAAAAACGAATAATTAACCCAAATAAGACTAGTTGCCAAAAGCACTTCGAATGTTTTCTACATAGCGATCCAGCGAATTTTCGCTTATCGCATTACGTGCGCCTTCCACCAAACGGTACATAAACGTCAAATTATGGATCGTCAAGAGAGTTCCAGCCGTCGCCTCACCGACAAGAAGTAGATGCCGTATCAACGCAAGGGGGAACCGTTGGCATGCGAGGCAAGGACATCCAACTTCTATTGGCGCGCCTGAGGATTCGAACTTTTTATTTTTTACGTGGAGCTTTCCTTGAAAAGTTAAGGCGCCGCCATGACGTGCCAACCGCGATGGGGCAACGCAGTCAAACATATCTACACCTCGAGCAATTGACTCGACAACCCCAATTGGATCACCAACACCCATGAGGTAGCGCGGTCTATCATCGGGCAAATACGGAGTAGTCGACTCAATGGACCGCAGCATATCTTCCCTACTTTCGCCAACCGCTAAGCCACCAATTGCGTACCCTTCGAAGCCGATATCGACTATGGCTTGGGCGCTCTCTTGACGAAGGTCATCTTCGGATCCACCTTGGACGATACCGAATTGAGCTTGGTCGTTGCGATATTTAGCGCTTCTAGCTCGCTTCGCCCACAGATGCGTCAGATCCATGGCTCTTTGAAGTTGATCTCGCGTGGCGGGAAGATTGGTGCAAACGTCGAGCACCATCGCTATGTCTGCCCCAATCTCTTCTTGGGTTTCCACTGCACCTTCAGGTGTTAGATATATGTTGGCACCATCGTAGATCGACTTAAAGTGAACTCCCCCATCGTCAAATTTTGCCCCGAGCGACATAACCTGAAATCCACCTGAGTCGGTCAGCATAAGACTGTCCCAACCAGTAAAACGATGAAGGCCGCCAAGACTCTGAATAACTTTTGATCCAGGCCTCAACATCAGGTGGTAGGTGTTGCCGAGAATAACATCGAATCCGATATCCGATACATCTCTTGCCGTAGCTGCTTTAATCGTGCCTCGAGTGCCGACTGGCATAAAAACTGGAGTTCGGAAGCTCTTCGAACCTATGGTAACCATGGCGTTACGGGCGCTTCCGCTTTGATTCAATACTTCAAAGTTCAAAATTGTCATCATTAATTCTTATGCGGGATAGCCCCAGCGATTAAGGCCTTGATCTTTCCAGTTTGCGATCGACGAGACCGAAGACAAATCTTGAGCCAACAAGGACTAAGCCCAAGAAGGCAAGGGATACCAAAATAAATGCAAATGCAGTACCTTGACCTGAGACGACCCTAAGTATCTGCCCCACTGCCACCGTGCTCAGCCAGAGGAGTATGCCATTGGGATAAATTTGGGTTGGATTTTTCCACTCCATAGAGACAATCCACCCGATCACCAAGCCGACTAAAAACGGCCAAAAGGTGGAGAAGACTCCACCGATCGTCTCTCCGTGACCATGGCTCTTGCGTCCGATTATCACGAAAGCTAGGACGAAAATAAAGTCTACGACCGCTGCCCTAACAGCCTTTACGTTCAAAATTAATCTCCTATTTCAAAGCGGCAAACGCACGCTTTGCGTACTGCAAAGATTATAACTAGGACTACCCAAAGATGACCAAAGGTCAGCTAAGAGACTTTGACATCCAAAGTTGACATCTCTCATTGCTGTTATAAGGGACATCGTCTACGTAGCCCATCGATCGATATAGGCCAATTGCGGCGACTAAGTCATTGTGAGTGTCAAGAAACAACCTTTTACAGCCCATCTCAAGCGCTGCACCTTCTAGGCGATCCATCAACCGCCTTCCGATTCCATGGCCCCTAGCTTTTTGATCAACCCACAGCCTCTTGATCTCAAAACTCGTTTCATCAAGCGCGGTCAAAGTAACAGTTCCGAGTGATCGGTCTCCTCCGATCGTCAAGAAGAGGCGACTTCGACTGTACTCGCAGAAGTACTGCCACTCATCATCGGTGACAGGATCGATTCCTATCTGCAAAAAGAGCTCTTGTCGATACCTTTGGGTGCAATAAACAAGGCGCGGATCGCTCACATTAGTCTCAACGACATTGATAGTGCCACTATCCCCATGCCATTTGAGAAGGTCGTTGTAGTGGCCCACATTCTTTCCTTCTGAGATGAGTTCCACGATCTTAGCCAGCATAATATCTGTCATAGCTTGCGAATATTCGGCGTGCGAGTCGTCCATGAAGAAGTGAGAGCGACTAACAAAGAGGAACAACGTACTTTCAGGGTGAGTCTCTCTGTACTCGAGAAGAGCGGAGTGGTCTTCACCTGCATAAAAAGGATCGTTCTCAGATGCAATTACAGTTACCTTCGGCGAAGACATACTTCCGGAGCTGTCTTCAGGCGCTACGAACGCGGAGACAAAGGCGAGTTGACCAACGTGATCCGTTGCGATGTTACAGAATTGCGAAGCTACCATCGCTCCGAAAGAGATACCTACAACCGCATCGAAGTAACCGCCCGAATCTACAATATTTTCAAGGCAACCAAAAACATCTTCCTGATGGCTAGCGACGTAGGCCAATCCGGATTCGACACTTTCGAAGGTTTTTCCATCGAAAAGGTCGGGTAGCTCAACTTCGAAATTCAAAGCCTCTAAGCGCCTCTTCAAATTTGCCACTCCGGGCGTAATTCCAAGTATGTGGTGAAAAAGAAGGATTCTCGCCATGATGAATATCAGTTTAGGCGCATAGCCTCCCCTTTGCGTTAATGATCACGCCGAGGACAATATCGGCCACGCCAAGCGCTAAAGCTTCAAAAACTTGACCGGTGCCATCGGCTAATATATGGTCATGGCAAAGAACTCAGGAATTCGCGAAGACGGCATGGATCCATCAACCTCGGCGAAAGATGACCTCTTTCTCCACATGAACGGTGAATGGATGGAAAAGAGTGAGATACCTGCCGACAAGGCACGTTACGGGTGGTTTGCCCAGTTAGCTGAGGACGCCGAAATAGCTGTCAAGCAGATTGCCGAAGAAACCTCCTCTTCTCCAGCCGATTACGAAGAGGAGAAGATTGGAAACCTCTATTCGTCTTTTATGAATGAGACACGAATCAACGAACTAGGTGAGTCGCCCATTTCACCAGTGCTCGAAGAGGTCAACAAAATTGAAAGCATGCAAGCATTCTTCGGATTTCTCGCAAAGAATGTGCCGACGAATTTCCCATCGTTCTTTGGTGCATTTGTCGACAATGACCCAGGTGATCCAAACAGGTACATACTCTTCCTAGAGCAAAGCGGCCTTGGCCTGCCTGACGAGCAGTACTACCGAGAGGAGCAATTTTCACCTATTGTCGCAGCCTACGAAGAGCACATCGCGCGATCCCTTAGCCTCATTGGTGAAGGCGACAGCGAAATATTGGCTGATAAAATCGTTGACTTCGAGCGCCGAATTGCCTCTTGCCACTGGGACAACGTCACTTGTAGAGATCAAAACAAAACTTACAACCTATCTACTTGGGACGACCTCAAAGAGAGAATCGTTGGCGCTGAGGCGAAGCTTGCCGAAGCAATTGAGGTTTATTTCACCGGAATTGAATCTATCACCTCCAAGATGGGCGAGGTGGTTATCCGTCAGCCTAGTTTTTACAACAAAGTCGCGACAGTGATTGCCGATACACCTCTCGACGATCTTAAGTCGTGGCTCAAATGGGGAATTGTCAGAACGATGTCCCCTTACCTTAGCGATCCGTTCGTTCAGGCTCACTTCGAATTTTACTCAAAGACCCTAACTGGTACGCCGGAACTCGCGCCTAGGTGGAAGCGCGCAGTAGGCCTCCTTAACGGGGCACTCGGTGAAGCGGTTGGAAAGAGTTACGTCAAGAGGCACTTCGATGAAGATGCCAAGAGAGCCATGGACGAATTAGTCGCAAACTTGATCGAAGCGTACCGTCAAAGCATCCACGAACTCGATTGGATGAGCGAAGAAACAAAGGTCAAGGCTATCGAAAAACTCGAACTATTCACCCCAAAGATCGGATATCCGAAGAGGTGGCGCGACTACAGTGGGCTAAATATCGTTTCAGGCTCCCTCGTGCAAAACATCTTTGCAATTTCACGATTCAATCATGACTATGAAATGTCAAAGATAGGCGGCGAAATCAATCGCGATGAGTGGTTCATGAACCCTCAAACCGTAAATGCATATTACAATCCTGGGTTCAACGAGATCGTTTTTCCTGCTGCAATACTGCAATTTCCCTTCTTTGATAAGGACCGTGATGCAGCGGCTAACTATGGAGCGATCGGCGCCGTAATCGGTCACGAAATCGGCCACGGCTTTGACGATCAGGGTTCGAAGTTTGACGGGACTGGAAAGATGGAAAACTGGTGGTTGGATAGCGACCGCGAGGCATTTGAACTTCGTGCCAAAAAGCTAATCGACCAATACGGGGCCTTATCTCCAAAGCAGACACCAAACCTCAAGGTAAACGGTGAACTCACAGTCGGAGAAAACATAGGTGACCTAGGTGGCCTGGGAATCGCCTGGAAAGCCTATCTCATCTCTCTCGATGGACAAGAAGCACCCCTGATTGATGGACTAAGCGGGGCACAAAGGTTCTTTTTATCCTGGGCGCAAGCTTGGCGCGAAAAGCGCCGTGATGCCGAAATGGAACGCCTCTTGGCGATCGACCCACACTCTCCAAGTGAATTTAGATGCAATCAAATCGTTAAGAATCTTGACGCCTTCCATGAATCATTCGAAACCAACGAAGCGTCCGGGATGTGGCTCGATCCGAACGAGCGTGTATCTATTTGGTAGTCGTTTATCGACTACTACATATAAGGGAGACAGAGGTTGGCATCAAAAATTAAGGTAGATCTTCACCCCATCTACAACAGCTCAAAGGCGATTGACATCGCCCTCAACGATGCCTTTGCTGAAGCAGAACGAATAAAGGCGGCGTCGATCGAGATAATCCCTGGCAAGGGAAGCGGCCAACTCAAAAAACACGTCATCCGATACTTGGAGCAAAAAGAGGTAAAGGCCAAGTACCACCGAATAGAAAAAGATTCAGATAACTTCGGACGACTCTTTGTTCACTTCAAATGGAAGTAGCAACCCGAACTCCTACCTATAACCGCGACCACCGGAAGGGCAATGCAATGCCGTACGACCAGATAGCACCAGACGATAAAGATTGGACCTTTGTAATCACCGAGGGGTGTACTCAGTGCTCATTTAAGCCCTTTCCGGCAGATGAGGCCAGCTCACGCATATTAGTTGCTGCTGAGTACTACGAGCGTGCCTTAGGTCATCCTAGTGTCTCAGTTCGTCCTTCAGATGGCGTTTGGTCTCCCCTTGAATACTCGTGTCACGTCAGGGACGTCTTTGCAATCTTCGATGAGCGCCTTGCCAAAATGCTCCAATTCGATAACCCCGAGTTTGAAAATTGGGATCAAGATAAGGCAGCGATCGAGAATGACTACGAAAATCAAAATCCAGAAGCAGTTCTGTTGGAACTAAGACGCAACGCAGACAAACTATCGATGGCCTTTGCTGCAGTCTCAGGCGATCAATGGCGCAAAAGCGGATTGAGGAGCAATGGTTCACACTTTACGATTGAAACTTTTGCAATCTACCTTGTGCATGATATCGAGCATCACATCGCCGATATCGAAGCTCAGCTTCATTTGAAATAAAGAACGTTCAAAACGAAGACAATCTCGCCACCTATATCTCTGTGTTTGGTTGAGCAAGGACTACTTTCTCAACGAATTACACCCGTTGAGCCAAAAATCCACGGGTGTACAAGCAGATGCGTACACTTCAATCGGTCTGCAAGATATTATCGGACATCCTTAGCGAAGACTGGAAATGGGCGCTCAATGATGTCATCAAAGAATCGCTCGCTCAGGGAGGCAGTGCTATTCAAGGGGGACGCGACCTAGCGCTTCTTTGGGTTCTACCACAGCTCGTAGTCGCTGACGTCTCCAAGCGATGAACCTCTGGAAGACAAGTCACAATCACTCTCGTAGCAGCGTTCAGTGCGCTAAAGCGGAGTACACCATCGTGGTGGGGTGTCGATGATGGCCGCGTCACACACGGAGTCGAGACTTATCAAGACTCGGCTCAGACCTTGCTGGCAGTTGTCCAGCTTTGGAAGTTCGACCTCAGCTCCGGCGCAATCGAGGTCAGAGAGGAGGAGGGAGAGTCCTGGAATGCTCGAGTCGACGATGGCCTCTTGGCGCTGTGCCTGGCCGACGAGAACTTCATAGAGGGTTGGCTTAGCGGGTTCGAGACCGAGGGCCGTAGCACAGGCTCGGTGCAGATCGGTATCGACGAGCAGAACACGCTTGCCGAAGTTGGCAAAAGGACCAGCCAGATTTACTGCGACTGTAGTTTTTCCCGATCATCCCTTGTGAACTGCCACGACAATTTTTTCCACGACATGATCGAGTATGAGGAAATCGGTAAGTGATCGTCAACCGGCACCGACACGTACCGTTGACCGCAGACGATCTCTACGGATGACCGTAGAGATCGTCTATCTCGGTGCCGCTAATACAATCAGGGTTTCTGCTGACGGTCAACGGTGGACCGTTTACCGTTGAGCGTCTACGTAGTCGCCATCACTTCCGTCGAGGCACAGTACGCACAGGCTCACTCGTGCTAGTGTCGCCCTCGGGACTAGCGAGCTGGCGCTCCAGTGCAGTGAAGGCGGCGATGACCTCTGGCGACTCGAAAACCTTGTTGCGCCGCCCGATGTTCACCTGTCGGAGAATCCCGGCATCGACGAGACGTTGGATTGCTGCCGCTGCTGGTTTGTAGGTACGTCCGAGGAGAGTTGCGGCACTGTCCGCAGTCAGGATTGGCGCACCGGGAAGTACCCGGAGGAGAACGTCCGTTCCGGAGTTGGCACGGACAAAGCCCAATCGTTCACGCCACTCCACTTCTAGCTCAGCCGCTCGTCGTTCGTACGTGCTGGCGTCAGCGACGGACCTCGTGCAAGCACTTGCGAAGCGCCCAATCCACGTGTTGAGCCCGTCGATGGCGGCAGGAGATGTTGGCGATCCGACGTAGCGGAACATGGTCAACCCGTCGATGTAATTCCTCGCCCACGTAGCGAGCACCAGGGACACGGGAGGAAGCGTTCGGAGAGCGAGTCCCCGACGTCGAAGGATGAGATGGATCAGGGCTCGACCAGTTCTTCCGTTTCCGTCCACGAACGGGTGGATCGTCTCAAACTGGGCATGTGCGATGGCAGCTTGTGCAACAGGTGGGAGATCGTCCGTGCAGCAGAAGGCACACAGGTCTTCAAGAAGTTCGTTGACGAATTCAGGGGGAGGGGGGACGAAGACGGCAGCGCACGGGTTGTAGGCGCTTCCACCAATCCAGTTTTGTTGGTCTCTGGCGATACCTCCGTACTGTTCAAGTCGTGTGCCAGTAAGGAGACGACGGTGCATGTCGAGGAGGATGTCCACGGTGATGGGATCACCGGCATCGATGCTCTCGACCGCAAATACCATGGCGTCGATGTTGTTGAGGACCTCGGCTGCCGTGACGTCGGCTGCCGCCTGGTGCATTCCTCGGACGACCTCGGCATGGAGCAGACGTCGTGCTCCGACCTCCAGTCCTTCAATCCATGACGAGGCCACGGCTTCAGCACGAAGGAGGATGCGGGCGAGCGCCTCAGTGTCAACAAGAGCGTTCGCCTCGATGTTCTGACGAACGATCGCCGCCTCGGCATCTGCAACATCGGCAGCGACTTCACCCTCTAGGAAAAACCGCCTTCCCATGAGATGATCTGGGACATAGGCTTCGTATTCGCATGACCGGCTGTCCTTGCGAGGCAGCCCTGTACCGCCGACATCGCTCCTCCAGCGCCGCTTCAGAACCTTGGACATGGAATCTCCTTATTGGATGTTAGTATACAACCTCCAATAAATATCAGCGGTGTGAGAGTTTAACTTCATGAGGAGTTCCGAGAAAACTGATCCACCCGATCGGAACAAAGATGTCCTGTTGGAACGCATCTCTGAAGAAATGTGCGTGCAGGCGTACAGAAAGCCACCAGATCATGTCCTTGGGTTCAAGGCGTGAGCGCGACGAGCGCAGGCTTGCGATAATTACACGGAGTGGGACAGAATGAAGCTCCTACTGACATCCGCTAGTACAAGCAATCCGAGCATCCACGACACGTTGGCCGATCTCTTGGAAAAGCCGATCTGCGAGTCGAAGGCGCTTTTCGTTCCGCCAGCGATCTATCCCTTCCCGGACGGTGCCGGTCTGGCATTCCAGGCAGTTTCTGGAAAGGTCAAGAGTCCCTTGTGTGAACTTAGATGGAAGTCGCTCGGAGTACTGGAACTCACTGCTCTGCCCAGCCTCGATAGAGATGTTTGGGTCGCAGCGGTACAGGAGGCAGACGCCCTCCTGGTCTGGAGAGAAGATCCCGTGTACCTGTCCTACTGGCTGAAGCATTCTGGATTAGCGGATCTCTTCCCGTCCTTGAGCCCAGAGACAGTGTACGTCGGGGTGAGCGCCGGAAGCATGGCGATGACCTCTATCTTCGGTGAGACGTACATCGCTCCTCCGAAGTGCAGCGGGGAGAGGCTCTCGTCCGAGGAGATCGTGTTCGTCGGACCCCAGGGAGAGCTCACGATGACCTTGGTCATGGCTGAAGGGGTGGGACTCGTTGGCTTTGCGATAATCCCTCACGTGGATTTCGACGATGAACAGGACTCGGCGAACGCCGAAAAGTGGGCCTGTCGGATACCGGGGCCGACGTACGCACTAGACCGAACTTACGACCGTTTCTGACCCCAGTATCCCCTACGAACAGGGTAGATAGCTAAGAGCTGTCTGAAAGTGTAGACACGAGTGGGTTGACAGATTGATTTGTGTATGATAGTTTTACATCGCGAAACGCTTTAGCGGGGCCATGCATGTTGCCACTACTCGTCGCCAGCACAAGGACAAGATCTATGGGACCCATCTGCTTAGACGTTCCTACCGCGAGGATGGCAAGGTAAAGAACGAGACTCTGTCCTATCTCCCCGAAGAGACCATCCAGGTAATCCGTGAGTCCTTGGCCGGTAAGCACCATGTAGTTGCCGGGGAGGGCTTTGAGATCAAGCGAAGTCTGCCTCATGGGCATGTGGCAGCTATAGCTGCGATGGCGAACAAGTTAAAGCTTCCCGCCCTCCTTGGTCCCGCCTGTCGTGAGCGTGATGTCATCTATTGCCTAATCATCGCAAGAGCCATTCGCCCTGGCTCCAAGCTTTCAACATCTCGGTGGTTCAAAGACTCCACCCTGGGTGTTGACCTAGGGCTAATAGGTATCTCAACCGATGAGATCTACTCCGCAATGGACTGGCTATATGCGCGCCAAGGAACTATCGAAGCGACACTGGCCAAACGCCACCTACATGAGGGCTCGCGGGTGCTCTATGACCTCTCCTCCTCCTGGATGGAGGGGACACATTGCCCTCTGGCTGCCTATGGCTACTCTAGAGATCACAAGCGAGGCAAGACCCAGATCGAGTATGGTCTCATGACCGATGTCGATGGTCGACCGATCTCAATCGAGGTCTTTAGTGGTAACACCGGGGACCCTACCGCCTTTGTGAATGCCGTCAACATGACCAGAGATCGCTTTGGGTTAAGAGAGCTCATCATGGTTGGTGATCGAGGGATGATCACCCGTGCACGCATAGAGGTGCTGCGGGGTCTCGAGGGCACAAAGTGGATCACCTGCCTCAGGGCTCCCCAGATTCGAACCCTCATCGACGGTGGATCTCTCCAGCTTGGACTCTTTGATGAGACGAACCTGGCTTCGATCACCCATCCTGAATATCCCGATGAGCGCCTCATCGCATGTCGCAACCCTGAACTGGCACGTCTTAGGGCTCATAAGCGCGAAGAGCTCCTGGTAGCGACCGAGAAGGAGTTAGAACGTATTCAGGAGGGGGCTCTTGGTCACCAGTGCAAGCATCCGATTGCCCTAAGGGTCGGGAGAGTCCTCAATCGACACAAGATGGCTAAGCACTTTGTCCTCGAATTCTCGGGTGACAGCTTCACCTTTGTCAGAGATACCAACTCAATCGCGACAGAGGCTGCACTCGATGGGATATATGTCATCCGTACCTCGGTTACCCACGAGGAGCTCGATGATGCCAAGGCCGTAGAGGCCTACAAGGGTCTAAGCGTTGTCGAGCGCAACTTCCGTAACCTGAAGGTGATCGATCTCGATCTACGTCCGATCTATCACTACAGTGAGAATCGGGTCAGGGCCCATGTGTTTCTTAGCATGCTCGCTCTCTATGTCACCTGGCACATGAGAGAGGCTCTCGCACCACTTATGTTTCGTGACGAAGAGATTCCTGAGCGCCAAGACCCAGTTGCCCCTGCCCTTCGTTCAGAAGCCGCCCACGCCAAAGACGCCACCAAACTAGGAGCAAATGGCGAGGCCATCCATAGCTTTGCTACCTTGCTTACCCACCTTGGAACCCTGACTAGAAACACGGTTGAATTTAGCCAAGGGGTCCAGATCGAACAGCTCTCGGTGCCAACTCCACTGCAACGTAGAGTCTTTGAACTCATTGGATCACCAATACCAACCACCATTGGAGGAAAGTCGACAGAACGAAAACACTAATCTACGACAAAGTAACTGGTAGAAGGTGCTATCGGTCGGTGGGTTAGACGTAAGTTCGGACTAGACGAAGAGAGCGCCATTAAAGTAGTCGACGACGTTGAGGTCGTCTCCGAAGGGCACTGGAAGCTCTTAAACCCCTGATACCAACGCGCTCGGCACACCGCCCCCTGCCAGCTGGCCTTCCGGCTTCCAGTGGCGACAGCCGGGTCTCGTTCCCGCGTCATCGGGCAACCATATGCAATGGTGAATCCTGGATAATCCACCCTTAATGTAAGAATACTGACCAAAATATAAATGGGAGGATTTTTCATGAAGAGTAAAGAGCACACACCAGAACAAGTCATTCAAAAGGTTGCCGAGGGTGACAGATTGTTGAACGCCGGCAGTTAGGTTGTGTAAGTTGCAAGAAGCCTCGGAATAACCGAAACTACATGGCATCTTGGTGAGAACACCTACGGAGGTATGAAAGCCACAGACGCCAAGAGACTTAAAAGAACTAGAGGCAGAGAACCGAAGACTGAAGACTATTGTTGCCGATCTGACGTTAGATGTTTCGATGCTCAAGGAACTAATCTAGGGAAACTTCTAACCCCAGAACACCTCGACCGAGGCGGTCCTGTTTTACGCGGCGAACTCCGCCCGGCTGACATCACGGAGATGGCCGATCACAGCACGGGCCTCTGCCAGTGGATAATGAGAGCGCTCCTAGATGAGTACCGACTCTTACGTCGATCGGGAATCGGCTGCGGCAGCCGCTACGGTCACATCAAGACGCTGTCGAACGAGAATTCGTCAGATTGGGACGATACGAGGATAAAACTGACTCTGCCCAGGTACGGACACGATCGGCGTACCCAACCGCAGGAGATGTACCGTCCGCTGCAACATACTGGATGCGCACATTAAACATTGAAACTGGACTTCGCAAAAATTTGCGTTCCTGATCATGCCCGCTAGGAGCGGAAGAGCCAAGACTCACTGAAGTAACTGTACCCAGTTCTTGGGATACGTTTGGGATTCCGGTGCAGACAGCAGAAGAGCCGGTCCGCAAGGACCGGCTCTTCTGGATTTCTTAGTGGCGGGGGCAGGATTTGAACCTACGACCTTCGGGTTATGAGTTCTATATGAAGCCTATAGCGGGTCGCACACTGTCCTCCATCGTCACCCTGATTTGGCGTGCTAGCTTGATGTTTATGGGAATACATGCACCTTGCAGGATACACCTTTAGGTGGATCGTCAAGCAATAGTAGGGATAGATTAGGGATAGACTCGTTTTTGTTGCGATTGGCATGACTGTAAACGCTGCTGCCCTTTAGCCAATGGATTTCGCACAATTTTTGGTACTCAACCCTCGATGATTTCTATTTTGGGATTGATGACAAGGTGAGTACATACAGTGGGGGCCTTTGTCGCCCACGCCTCTTCGCTGACTTGAATGATGCGTGGACGTATTCAAACTTTCCAGAATTGCTCTAACACAGTTGAGACCAGGTTAATTGCGCTAGGCTTGAGCCACCAGGAAACCTGTTAACCGAATTGCAGAGCATCCAAGATAAGCCCGCAACGACCAGAGATCGAAGAAGGGCCACAAACCCAATCAACTTCGACGATGTATGATACCAAAGATATTTCGCCCAAATACAAGAAGGGAGCTGACGTGAGACGAATTAATGCGGCCATCCCCTTACCAGTTGGATTTATCCTATTACTACTGGTGACTAGTTGTGGACGAAATGTAGGACCAATCCGGACTCAGGGAGAACAAAAAACGTCTAGCACGACCACGATTACAACTACTACCATGTCTTCACAAAATACCTCGGCCTGGTTTTCTGCATGGGTAGGCCAAGAAGGAACCATTCGGAAATGGGAGAACAACTACCCAAATTCTCCACTTTTCATCATGCCTTGCTGGGATATGCACCGCATCTATTTGGAAAAACATATTGATGCTGGCGTGATGGGATCGGGAGGATTAGCTCAACAAGTTAATTGCACCCCGCCATATTCCTCAGTCGAGAACCAGTTGCTGCCGCCTCTTGTAATACCAGACAATGTTTCGAACATCACACAAAATCCAAAAACATGGTGGAAAACCTATTTTGAACTGCAAACATGGGCCAGCAAGCTCAAAATAGACTACTGAGAGAACTGTCAGGCCTTTTAGATGGCGGCACTAAGGGCAACAGCTTGGTGGCACTGCGCCAAACCCTATGTCCCCTACTGGGAAAAGGCTGGAGAAATATGTATTATTCCAGTTCATTATGATGTTACCAGCAGAATTAGGAGAATCTCCCGATGTGTAATAGTTGCTCTGGGCCCAACCCATTGCTCCGAGTGCAGCACAAGCAGCATCGAAACCCGGTCCGAAGGAAGTGCCAGCGCCCGGTACAGACACATACCCGTTTGTGGGAGGAACTGTAAACCCGTTATTCCAAGCGTCTTCAATATATTGGGCTGCTGTCCGGCCATTACCATCTGACGCAGTCACAGCGAAAAGGCTTGTGTCACTGAATGGATCGATGTAACCATCTTGGACTCCGGCACAAATATCCGTATAAGTATTGGCGGGTCCGCTGCCACCGTAATTTGCCGGATTGTTATATGGGCAGACTATACCGCAGGCACCCTGTCCGCTTTCGAAGTACCACTGCGTCGCAATCGGTGACTCCTGAACAACCAATATTTCGCTCGCCCAATTGACGAATGGACCATAGATATTCCAAAAGTCAGAAGAAGAAATCGACGATGTACAGGTAGACCCAGAATCGGCAGAGCGATTTCCACAGATGCCAACCATCCTGACACCTAGGGCCTGACGGGGCTTGGGGAAAAGGCACCTTCTATGTATAAGAGCAGCCATTGTTACGATTATGTACCTGTTCCCTTGCAAAGTCAAGAATAATTTTGACGTCAACCGTTACTGGAATGCCCTGGTAATTTACAATCCTCCGGCTCCGTATGGCCTTGATTTTGTGGTCCGAATACCAACTCCTCTCAACAGGTCAGCTTGGCCCAAGGCGTCCAGGGTCTCCTCACTAGCACCAAAGTTGTTCCCGGCTATTGCGAGATGTGTTTCGATTTAAATGGATGGAGCAATCCCATAGGTGGGAATGCTCCACTCTATTCAACCGCTGAGGTAAACAAGAAGGGCTCAGAGTCATTGATCTCATGACCAAGGTGCGAATGCCTGCGAAAAATGGAATCGTGGTAATTCAAACAGCGGGAGATGGCAACCACACCTGGTTGGCTTCGACAACCGGACAGCATCTTTATACGGATAGCGGCTACCACTCGACCAATTCCGCATTCGCTATGACGGGATCATTGGCTTCTGTTGGCAGAGTTCCTCCGAAATCGATCTCGGGCAGGCGAAAACATTGAAGCATGACCTTCAGATTATGAGCCCCATTTGAGCCGTCCAGTCGGTTTCGCCTGATCCTCCATGATCCTGATAGATCCCTTTCTACCAGGATCTTTGTCAGACTCACCGCCCCTTACCTGGACTCGACGAATGGCACTCCCCGAACGATCCATGGGATTTTTGTGGGACGGTACGCGGTAAGTCACCCTTTAGGTGAGTTGGTGCTTGATTGGGTAACACAGCGGTAAGTCACTGTTATAGTGACTTTCGGCTATACTCCTTAGCAAGGAGGGCGCTATGACCCGTCAACTGGAATTGATCGACACGCTGCTGGCGGACGGCCGAGAGGAATTCACATTCGACGACGCCAGGGCTGCCCTGGGAGTGTCCACCCCTGCCACGGCGAACGCCCTTCGCCAGCTGGCCGCGAAAGGCCTGGTAGACCGCCTCACCCGCGGCCACTATGCCATCCGGCCCCTCGGGTCGCTGGGAACCTCCGCCGCAACGGAGAGTCTCAGCTTGGCCGTCGGAGGAGCCTTCGGGGGGAAGGACCATCGGATCGCCTACCTGAGTGCTCTGAGTGAACTCGGGCTGGTCAGCCACCCGGTCCGTACGGTGTATATCGCCTGCACTCAGCAGGTCCGGTTCACGACTGTCAGCAAGCGACCGCTGCGCTCCATCGTCGAGAGGCCCGAGACGATCCACCTTGAGGCGGAACCCGTCGGGGGGTCCTGGCGATCCAACTTGGAGAGGGCACTCTTCGAGAGTGCCCTCCGACTCGACCTCACTGGCGGAGTCGAACGGCTCGCCGAGGCGCTCGCTGCTGGATCGCGCGACGCGGATCCGAAGCGGATCACGCGCCTAGCCAAGGCGTTCGGTGCGCGCGGTCGGGCGTCAGAACGGCGTCTAGCATCGCTCGCACACGCGCTGAACCTTCCACTGTCGGTGGACCCCGTCGTCGCCAAGCGGCAACCGGTGATTCGACTCGACACAAGAGATGACCGAGTCGAGTGGACCGATGCCAGGTATCGCGTCGCGTGGAACTCGACAGTCGACGAGCTGCAAGCCATCGTGGGGAACTGACGGTGCTCACCAGGCACGCCATCACGCGCCGAGCCGATCATTACGGCGTTGATGCTGCCGTCGTGGAACGGCACTCCGACTTGTCCACATCGGCGACTACCGATATTCAGCCGACCTCGACTTCACCCTGATCGATGGAAGCGTTGAGGCTGCGAGATGACGGAGCGCAGACACGGGAGCCCCTGCATTGTTCAAGGGATTTGTGAGGGTACTCATTCGGGTTTCTCGTCGCTGGCGCCTCCATCCACGCACGATGGGGATTGTAGCCCGTTCGTGGGGTGGCCCATGGGATGGATCCACGTATAGCAAAAAGGCCAGTGTGAAGACACTGGCCTTTTTGCACTACTTAGTGGCGGGGGCAGGATTTGAACCTACGACCTTCGGGTTATGAGCCCGACGAGCTACCATACTGCTCCACCCCGCGATGTGCGTTATAACATCATAGCTGGGGTTACGAGAAATCAGGCCACTCATCGGTACCTTAATTGACCTAGGCTGACGTGGCGGCACCCGCCTTAGGAGTGGTAACTGTGGTCGTAGAGGTTGAAGATGACTTGCTAGTGCTCGAATTCGTTGAATTGAGTTGAGACAATATCGAACCTATCTGATTTACATAATTCTGATACGACCCAAGATTTCCTGCTTTGAGTGCAGCTTGAGCCTGCGAATACAGCTGTTGCGCTTGAGATACCAACGGAACATTCGAGTTCGATCCGGTCGTCGTAGAAGTTGAGGAGTTTGAAGATGACGATCCTCCCGCAGTCACACTGCTCGCTCCTTCAACATTTGACAACAGCGTACCAAAGATATCATTGAGCGCCCCTGCGAGGGTCGGCTCCATCGCAGCTTGGGTTCCGTAAACCACGATGACTTGCTTTATCTCCGGCAACGAGTTTTGAACTGACGCAACGTAAAGCGGTCGAATGTAAAGAAGCGACTGCCCGACCGGGACCATAAGCGTAGCCCCAAAGCTGACCTGTGATCCGTGCTGATCTAAAAGGCTTATCTGCTGCGAGATCGCGGTTGTAGCGTTGATACGAGCATTGATAAGCGCTGGACCATCAAGTTGCTGTCCACGAGGAGTTACGTAGTCATATAACTTCCCATAGCTAGTCGGATCACTTCCCGCAACCAAAAAGCCCGTCAAGTTCTGTTGCGCTCCGGACTGCGACACCGGAACAAATGGTTCCAGCAACGTAAAGGTTGGTTTGCTTTGTCCCGGAAGTTGCAACATCTGGTACTCCGGCGCAAACTTAGTGGCGTTTCCAGCGCTAACCGAATTGGCCAAAGCCTGATTTACTGGTCCGGTACCAGGATCTTGAGCCACAGTCCAAGCATCGCCGGCGTTGTAGAAGCTTGTCGCATTTGTAATGTGATAGTAGCCATACATGCTCGCCTGTACATTTAGGAGATCTTCGGGATACCTAAAGTGAGCTGAAAGCGAAGATGGGACTTGACTTGCATTCGTAAACATCCCTGGGAATATCTTCTCGTACGCCTGAATCACGGGGTCTGAAGGGTCCGTAACGTAGAAGTCCATCGAACCGTTATAGGCGTCAATAACTATCTTTACCGAGTTGCGCACGTAGTTGAAGTTGGTGTTGAGTCCGCTCGTCGAAGGAAGTGATGGGACGTTTACCTCTTGAGAGTAGGGGTAGGAGTCGCTCGTGGTGTAAGCGTCGACGATCCAGACGATTCGACCGTTCACGATAGCGGGATATGGATCGCCATCAAGCTTGAGGAACGGTGCCGCCTTTGCAATTGCACTTTGAATATTACGGTAATACATGATTCGCGAATTCGGCTGGATAAGACCCGAGATGACTAAATTCAAGTCAGAAAATCGCAGCGCATATGCGCCACGGCGAATAAAGGAAGTAAGTGGCACTCCTCCAGATCCGTTGTAGTGGGTTTCTACTGAGGTTCCATTTTGAGTTTGGAAGTCAATTTCGGGCTGTGAAGTATTGCCAACCACGTAACCCGACTCACCTAGGCCATAGTACACCTGCGGCTGGGTAATCGTCGCTGCCCCGTTAGTAGAGACAGGCGGGACGTCACTGATGGAGAACGAGGGGTTGCCATCTGCAGTCACATTGTTAGCTGGGGCAAGAACGGCTCCGTAGCCGTGAGTGTATTGGAGGTGCAGGTTGACCCACGATTGAGAAGGTAAGTCTGCCTGGTTAAGCTCTCGTACTCCAATGATCGTAGGAGTCTCCGTTCCCGAAATCGAATATCGGTCAACCGCTAGCGCATTGAACTGGAAGTAAGACCGTATAGCTTGCAACTTGTTGAAGGTGTTAATTGGCGATATTGGATCCCACAGTCGGACAGCTGCAAGTGTTGCATCTGCAGACTTGAGCGTTGAGCCAGTAAGGTTTTGCGAATACGCAAAATTAACTTGGTTTATCGCGTTCAAGCCGTATGCGTAACGAGTTGCGGAAATATTTCTCGCAATGTAAGGGGTCTCTTTAGATACTTGAGAGGGCTGGACGATGAATTGTTGCATTACAGCTGGGTAAATGCCACCGAGGATCACTGACATCAGAGCCCAAAGGCCGACGGCAATAATCGGAAGAACCCAACCCTGTCTACGAATGTTGTAGATCAAAATTCCAGCGGAGGCGATTGAGATCACTACAAGAAGTGAGAGCGCCGGTAAAACAGCATGAACATCTGTATATCCCGCGCCTTCAACGAATCCTCGGGTTGAGGTCACTAGATGATATCGCTGGAAGTAGTAACCGGCTGCTTTATCTAGCGCCATTAGTGCAACCAAGAGCGAGAGGTGTGCCTTTACTTTCGAGCCAACTCGAGGACCTTGCCCTTGCACCTTGATGCCACCGTTAAAGTAGTGAAATGCTAAAGACGCCAAGAATATGACCATCAGTGCCAAAAATATCCAACCAATTACGAAAGTGATAAAAGGAAGCTTAAAGACGTAAAACGATGCATCTTGGTGGAAGAGCGGATCAGTTCGGTGGAAGGGTACGGAATTTTGAAAGAGTAACCAGTTTTGCCACTGCGATGGAACACTCGATCCAACGATGAGAGCCAGAACGGCAGATACTGCCAAACGACCTAAGACCCGCACTCTTACTCTCGAAGCCCGAAAGCGCCGTATCAACTCTTCCTCCGGCGAGGCAATCGACTCTGATAGGCTTAATCTCTCAGCAACGGTCAAACTGACGAAACATCCAACAAAGAACACCACGTCGAAGATGACACCGAGGACAACCTTCGTTGACAGGGTGGTACTCCAGACATTTGACAAGTTGACAGAGGAAAACCAGAGGTAGTCCGTATAAAAAATGGCGATACTGCGAAGAGAGAGTATCAAAATCACAATCACTGCTACCACAACGAGCAAAATGATCTGTCGTCGTGAGAGGCGCTTGCGTGCTATAGGTAGGTCCGATGGTCGTTTCATTACGATTTTAACCTTATGCGAAATAGGGGACTAAGAGACATCTACACCCAATATGGGCAGGTGGGGCCGGGTTTCCGGTTGGGAAGTTGCTCCCTACATCAATA
>JAKAZZ010000031.1 GCA_021826315.1 Actinomycetes bacterium | reverse complement strand
CGTGGCTAAGGCCATCAGCTGCGCCAAGAGCAATCTTGGCACGAGTTACATGAGACTGTGGCGAGGTTGTAGCACGGATTACACCCTCTAGGAACTTTCTGTCGTTGTCTGAAAGAACAACCTTGTAAGCAGGTCGACCGATCTTCTTTTCCATTACTCTCCTAAGTGTAGTGAAATGTACCTCTGTATAGGTAAAACACTACAAATAGGGATTAATTCCTTATTTAAATGAATTTATGACTATGGACACTAGGTATTTCAATGAATATCAAGCAATCACCTGCCGTGACGCCGTGCCGACAAATATCCCTTTGCGATGGCGTCTTAGCTCAAATTGGCGATCAAAGGCGCTCACACTACTTGACGCAGGACGCCACTCAAGCCGGCCCTAAAGAAAGTTGGCGGCACAAAGCCACGACTCGCAAATTCCGTCGAGACCGCGGACTCCAAAGTTTCAAAGTCACCGCCGACTACTATACAAGAGCCACCGAATCCGCCACCCACCATCCTTGCACCTTCGGCGCCCGCCCTAAGCACACTTTCGACGATGAGGTCGGTCTCGGCGCAGGAGACTTGAAATTGATCACGGAGCGATTCATGCGATTCAACTAGATAACTTGCACCGGTCTTCCCATCGTCAAAAGCCCTTGCCACACTTCGAACTCTTTCATTTTCCGATATAACGTGCATCGCACGCCTCCGTAGATCCAAATCCTCGAGGGATTGTGCCTCTTCGAGGGTTGCCTCTGAAATAAAGCGATGGTTCAGGGTTTTGGCCGCTAACTCACACTCGAGCCGTCGCTTGCCGTAACCCCCTGCACTTATTGAGTGATGGACGTTCGAATCAACGACGATCAAGTCACTAAAGGGCATCTCACAGCTATGGTACTTCATGGTTGCAAAATCAATTAGCGTAGCGCGATTAGGATTTGCGAACCCGATAGCAAAGTGATCGAGATAGCCAACGTTGGCTCCCGAATAGCTGCTCTCGGCTCGATGGGCTAACTCAACAACTCTATCTCGAGGCAGATCGAGGCCATTGTGGAGGCTCAACCCGAAGATAACAGCTAGTAAGAGAGCAGCACTTGACGATAGCCCCGATCCAAGAGGCAGATCCGAAGATATAGCGATATCAGCACCCCGTAGGGCAAAACCCTCGTCTAGGAGGACCTTAACCGCACCTAGGAGATACCTCGACCAACCTTCGAAGGAGTCCATTCGAACTACATCGTCGAGGCCAACTTCCACCAGCGTTGATTGACTCTGAGATATTGCTCGAATCTTTGAACCTTGCGAACTCTTTGTGATCACCATAGATATACCGCGATCAATCGCGACGGGCAGTGCGAGGCCACCGTTATAGTCAGTGTGCTCTCCGATGTAATTGATCCGCCCTGGGGCTTCTACTACAATTTCGGGGCTTGATGAAAAGCTACTCCGCGCAAAGTCAATCGCATTAGCAGGATCAATCATTCACGGTGCTCCATCGCTCTCGGAGCAGAGTCGCCGCGCTCTCAGGGGCAACGTCTGAGATGAAAGCCCCTCCGGCAGACTCGGATCCTGCCAGAAACTTCAACTTATCCGCACTTCTGTGTGGTGGCGTGAACTCGACGTGCAGATGCGAAAAGTCGTTCCACCGCATATCGCCATCGGTCGGACTTTGATGGAACCCCATGATATAGGGGAGGGAGAATCCAAAGAGTAGATCGTAGTTCTTAGCTACACGCAGGAGTGCATCGGCAAAATCTTTCCGCACCTCATCTGACATGGTCGCCAAGTTAGGTTCATGGTGTTTGGGGGCAACGTGGACTTCATAGGGGTACCTAGCCCAGAAAGGAACCCAAGCTACCACGAAGTTGTTTTGAAACACGATGCGGCTCCCATCGTGCAATTCACCTTGTATTGCATCGCACTCTACGCACCGATGGTTCTTTTCGAAGTAATCCTCCGCCGTCGTCAACTCTTTTAGCGGAACAGGAGGGATAAACGGATAGCCATAGATCTGTCCATGTGGGTGAGATAAGGTGGTGCCAACCTCTTCGCCTTTATTCTCGAAGGGCATGACATAAGCTATATCATCCTCGGAACCAAGCACCTTCCAACGGTCAACCCATACGTCAACCAACATTCGAACCCTCGCTGACGTCAAATCAGAGAAGGTCAAATGGTGATCGTCTGAGTAGACGACAACTTCGCACCTACCATTGGCCGGAGCAACCGGATGAAATTGCGTAGACGATACACCTGACTCCGGAGCCGTCGGTGAAAAGGCTGGGAAGCGATTATCAAAAGTAACAATCTCGAACGTCTCGCGATCGATCTCAGTCCTTCGCGCGCCACTCTTGGTAGGACACAAGGGACAAAAGTCGGCCTTTGGCTTGTAAGTTCGGTCTTGACGGTGGGTCGCAAATGTCACCCACTCATTTCTGGTAGGGTCAAAACGACGTTCAGTCACCGCTCTTACCAACCTCTAATCTCGTGTAAAACGTCATTCGCCTTCCATCAATTTTGAATGAGGTCTCACGCTTGATCAAAGATTCAATCCCACCCATTTCGATAACTTCCGTGGGTGGGGTCGCAGCTTTGCTACCTTCAACTTGCTTTTCCGCCATTACTAAACTCCCGCTCATAGCCCAACTACCAACAACTTTTCGCTCTACTTGACCTAAATGGGGCAGCAATTCAATACTTAACTCGACAACTCCATACGTTCGCCCTCGACCATCGCCACCGTAAGGTCCCCTACAGAGTCCGCAAGAGAGATCCGTGCCTCGTCTGAAATACCATCGTCAGTAATCAAAACGTCTGCAACAGATATGGGCGCAATCCTTGCCATTCCAATCTTTCTCCATTTAGTGTGATCAGCCAGGACAACGACTCGCCGAGCGTAGCGCAAAAGCGTCCTATTAGTCTGCGCCTCGGCAAGGTTAGGAGTAGTCAAACCTGCCTCTGGATCCATACCGTGAACACCCAAAAACAGAACATCAACATAAAGTGACTCAATTGCGACGTCGGCGACTAGCCCAACGAGAGCACCCGATGGGGTAGGTACTCCGCCGGTCATTATCAACGGAAGCATTGGGAACTTATCGTGCAACTCGACCCCAAGGCTGAGACTGTTGGTAACTACAGTCACATTTGGAACTGTCGGAAGCAACTTCGCAAGAGCCCAGGTCGTTGAACCCGCCGACACCGCAACTGAATTTCCCGGGGCGACGTACTTAATCGCCTCCCGTGCGATAGCCGCCTTTTCGGTGGCCATCTGCAATACTTTGACCTCAAAACCCGGCTCTTCGGCACTCTTATCCGATACCACGGCTCCACCGTGTACCTTCACAAGGAGACCAGACTCCTGCATGAGGTCCAAGTCTCTACGCACGGTCATCTCAGAGACACTGAAAAGGTCCGCGAGTTCTACGACACGAACCGAACCGCGATTACGCAGTTCTTCAAAGATTCGACTGCGCCTTTGACTAGGTATCATCAAACACACCTGCCAGAACTGCACGTAGAACCAAAACCATCTCAACCCCTACCTAGACGTCCTCTAGAACGAGGACATCGTACGGCTTCAAGCTAACACCTTCAGCGAGTTCCATTCCCGAAAGAAGATCCCTACATCTACGATTTAACGAAAATTCAACATGGCCGCCGTGGTTTATGACAAATGTGAATTCTCCGCGCTGAACGACCTCAACATTTTCGTTCGTAACGCCATCTCCGCCTTCGCCGAGCAACCTTTGAACCACTAGATCCAAGAAGTCGTCCTCAACCTCTGTCGATAAGTACAGCGCCCTACCGTTGCCAAATTGATTCTCAAAGAGAACACCACTCGTAGGGTCCCCAGAGATACTCTCGACATCTCCAAGCTGGACAGCTTTTGCTAACACACTCGCAGTAGTAGCTCTAACAATCTCACTCCAAATCGTTCCCCGCCGAACGACGGGGTTATTCGCAAAGGTAAATTCAAAACTCTCCCCTGGACGAAGGGGAGAAAACTCTTCCACAACAACACCAAATACATCTCTCAGATAACCTGGATAGCCACCTAGAACGATGTGGTCGTTTTCGTCAACGATGCCCGAGAAATACGTTCCCAAGACAGAGCCGCCACCCTCGACGTAGCGCGCTATCCCTTCAGCAAAGTCATGAGAGCAAAGATATAAGTTCGGAGCAACTATTGCTTTGTAACTGGAAAGGTCATCGCTAGGAGATACAAAGTCACAAGTTACACCTAAGCGTTGAAGAGATCCGTAGAACTTACGAATGGCCAGGAGGTAAAGTACGTGATCTGTTGGGTGACTATCGAGTTCAATTGCCCACCAATTGTTCCAATCGAATACAATCGCCACCTCAGCATTTACTTTGGCACGAACGACCGAAGAAAGTTTGGTGAGGTCTTCGCCGAGTTGGGTAACTTCTCTATAGATACGGCTATCTGGACCAGTGTGAGGCAACATCGCACTGTGGAACTTTTCTGCTCCCGCCTTTGCGGCTCGCCACTGAAAGAACATCACCCCATTTGCACCTCGTGCTACAGCTGACATACTCAACGCCCGCATCTGGCCAGGCTTCTTCACGCCATTTATTCCGCGCCAATTCACAGCACTTGGAGCCTGCTCCATCAAAATCCAAGGCTCACCCTCTGCTACGGATCGAGTTAGATCGTAACCCGCAGCGCAATCAACATGAACTTCTCCCGCGTGAGGATCGGGGTAGCTATCGAAAGAGACGAAGTCTCCCACGCCCCTCCACGCAAATTGATCAACTCCCTTGAAAAAGCCCATGTAGTTCGTAGTTATCGGCTTAGAAGAACGACGTCGAATGATCTCTGATTCCATCTCGTAGAGCTCTCTGATTGAGTCAGAAGCAAAACGGTAGTAGTCAAGCTGTTGCGTTGGATTCGCAAATGTCGGTGCTATTCGCGGAGGATTTACCTCGTCAAAGTTACCGTACAGTTGGCTCCAGAAGGCACTGCCCCAAGCGTGATTTAGTAGATCAATACTTCCGTATCGCTTCAAAAGCCAGGAGCGAAACTTTGCCTCGCAATTTTCGCAATAACACCTTGAGACGTGACAACCGTACTCATTACTAACATGCCACATCTTCAAACCCGGAAAGTCGCTATAGCGATCGACTAGACGTTCAACAAGTGACGAAGCTGCCGACCGAAAGCTCTGCGAATTGGGACAATACGACTGCCTAGCTCCAAAACTCAATCGCCGGCCTTCATGGTCTACGGGTAGGACCGTGGGGTCTTTCTTTATCAACCACGCTGGGGGAGACGCGGTCGCTGTTGCTAAGTCAACGTAGACCCCACGGTCGTAGAGGAGCTGAAGTACTTCATCTAGCCAAGCAAAGTCAAAACGGCCCTCTTCAGGCTCCAAGCGGGACCAAGAGAAAATACCCACCGAAACGAGGTTTACTCTTGCTCGCGCCATGAGTTCAACATCCTCAAGCCAGGTCTCTCGATCCCACTGCTCAGGGTTATAGTCTCCTCCAAAAAAGATTCCGTCATTCACCAAAGGATCTTTGACCCTACTCTTACTGCTCTCCATATCGATTATGCCTTTACGCTTCCTGAAGTTAGACCTGTCTGCCAAAAGCGTTGCAGTGATAGAAACGCAATGATCAGCGGAATCACCGATATCAGGGCGCCTATAACTACGTAAGCGATTAGCTGAGGAGCTTGCCCGTATTGGTTATCCCACGAATAGAGCCCAAGTGTCACCGGATATAGATTTTGGTTTGAGAGCATCACTAATGGCAAGAAGAAGTTATTCCAGATGGCCACAAATTGGAACAGGAAGATCGTTACCAGCGCGGGTGACATAATCTTGAGACCAATTGACCTAAAGATCTTAAATTCGCTCGCCCCGTCTATTCGTCCAGCATCTATCAATTCATCTGGGATAGATGCACCTGCATATACACGAGAGAGAAAAACGCCAAAGGGAGAGACGAACGCAGGAAGAAGCACAGACCAGTAGGTATCAGTTAAGTGCACCTTTGTCATCAACAGATATAGAGGAAGTGCCAACGCCGTACCAGGTACTAGGACACCTCCGAGTATCACTGAGAAGACCGCCTCTTTGCCGACGAAGTTATACTTCGATAGCGCATATCCAGCCATTGAAGCGATCAAGGTCGCGACTGTCGCACCAACACCGGCATACAGCACTGTATTTAAAATCCAACGAACAAAGATTCCGTTGCTGTAGCTAAAGAGGCCCGAAAGATTCGAAAAAAATTGGAAGTGGCTAAACCAAAACCCCTGCGAGCCATAGAGGGTCGCCGGCCCCTTGGTAGACGATATGACTAACCAGTAGACAGGGACCAGAAAGTAGGTAGCCATCACGAAGAGGAAAGCCATAGAAATGATCGAGGTACGAGAGGTAAGCCTCTCCGCTCCGGTCGGGCCCTTCTTTCTAGTGGGCTTTTCGACGTCCAAAATTGTCATAGCTCAACCTCACTAAATGCCCGCCTTTGAACGAGCTTCAGAAATCCAAACGAAAGAATAAAGGTGCCAAGTGCCAATATCACAGCTACAGCAGCAGCGGTATTGGGATCATTTTCCACAAATGCCTTGGTATAGGCGAGAAGATTAGGAGTAAATGATGACGAGATATTCGTCGTTACTGCGCGCAGCACTTGCGGCTCTGAGAAGAGCTGGAGGGTTCCAATGATCGAAAATACCGCTGTCAGAACTATCGAGGAAAAGATCAGGGGAAGTTTGATCCTAAGCGAAACCATTATCTCACTAGCACCATCGATCCGTGCCGCCTCGAAGAGACTTGGAGGAATTGCCTGCAGGCCGGCGTAGATAATCAACATGTTGTAGCCGGTGTACTCCCAGGTGATAATGTTTGCAATCGACCATAGGACACTGTGAATCCCCAAGAAGTTTATCGTTCCAAAGCCTGCGCTTTTGAGGACCGAAACGATTGGACTAAGGCCGGGCAGATAGAGGAACGACCATAAGATCGCAGCGATTACACCTGGAACACCATATGGAAGGAAGAATGCGAGTCGAAAAAAGCGCTTGAGGCGAACCGTCGCTGAATCTAGAAGAAGTGCAAGCAGGGTTGCCAGCACAAGCATAATCGGCACTTGAACGATCCCAAAAAGGATAACTCTTCCAAGGCCTGAAAAAAAGCTGTGGTCATGAAGGACCGAAGAAAAGTTACTGAGTCCGACAAACTTCGTAACCGTGGAATTTGGACCTAGCCCCAATCCAGACACTTGACTGTGGTAAAGGCTTTGGTAGATCGCGTAACCGATCGGCAATAAGAAAAAGATCGCGAAAAGAACCATAAACGGCGTGAGGAACAACAAAGGTGCAACCTTGTTTCCCCTAGACCGCTTCATACGTTCCTTGCCCGCAACAGCCTTTCCTTGCTTTAAGTTCGCGGGCTCGCCTGCCCTTCCAGGAAGGTCTATTGTTGTCACTTGTATGCTCCCCCTCTAGCATTGAACGTGGCATGAAAAGCTCTCTGTCAAGGTTCAACCTTCCATGGGAGCTCAGGTAGCGGGTGGGGCCACCAGAGCTCCCGAAGGTCAACGCTCTAAGAGCCTGAGATCGTGGCGCCTATCCAGCCGCTACTGTAAATCCCTGCTGTTTCATAGTTGAAATCGTAGAGCTTTGCGTAGTGTTGACGGCATCTGCTAAGGTTCCAGACCCTGTGGTCGCCTTGGCAAAAGCATCATTTAGCTGAGTAAAGGTCGTCGACATCACAGGACCCCAGAGGAAGCTTGTGTTGACTGCCTTCGAACCCTGAGAAAATACCTGCCAGATGTTTTGCCCGCCGTAGAAGGCTACCGGCGTATTTGCCGCCGGCAATTTCTGGCCTGCGAGCGATGCAGGATAAAGGCCACCAGTAGAAATCATGTTAGCGATACTTCCGGAATTAGTATTCAGCCACTCTGCAAATTGAGCTGCTTGAGCTGGATACTTTGTATCTTTGA
Organism: Actinomycetes bacterium; assembly: GCA_021826315.1. Classification (GTDB taxonomy): domain Bacteria; phylum Actinomycetota; class Acidimicrobiia; order Acidimicrobiales; family Acidimicrobiaceae; genus Acidithrix. The sequence continues at coordinate 22,888 of JAKAZZ010000031.1, read as the reverse complement.
ATACTGCGGTAGTTGAGCCACCCCAGTTCCCGTCCACTGTCGTCGTTCCCCAGTTTGGCATCGCTGCAACTCGCCAATCGCCTGAAGTGGTTGCGGCATTAGTGGCAATTGTATTTTCGCCCCAGACCGCTGTTGGCCAAGTCAAAATCGTTCCGTCTGAAAGATCCTTATACCATCCGGTAGAAAAGTCAGGTTCGACCTTAACTAATCCCTGAGCGATCATGGTCTGCCAAAGATTCGCTACCTGCTGCGTCGCGGGATCAGCCATGTTGACCACCCATGAATTGCCTTGGGTATTGAACCACTTGGCTCCTGCCTGCCAAGCAAGCGCCGAGAACCAAGCTGAGTCAGATGCCGGAAACGCCGCGATGTAGGCATTTGGATTTTGCTGATGAATCTTTTGTGCATCAGTCAGATATTCGGCCCACGTCGTAGGTACAGTTAAGCCGTACTTGGTAAATAGATCTGCCCTGTAGAACAAGCCCATAGGACCGGTATCTTGAGGGATAGCGTAAACTCCACTACCTTGTGAAACTTGGTTCCACGTCCAAGGCACAAATTGGCTCTTAATGGAATTCGCTCCATATTGAGCCAAGTTCACAAGGCCCCCAACATGCTCAAAGTTCGGAAGAATTGGATATTCAACCTGACCAAGGTCGGGTGCGTTACCGGCTTGCAGAGCGGAGAACATCTTCGCATATGTGCCAGCGGAGCCCGAAGTCACCTCGTCGAGCTTGACTTGAATGTTCGGATGTGAGCTATTCCACATGTTTACAGACGTCTGCAGACCGGGCACCCATGACCAGAAGGTCAAGTGCACTACACCAGCAGATGTAGTTGGTGCAGAGGTACTGCTACTTGATGCGGTTGAGCCGCAAGCGGCTGCCAATGTAGCCACTGACAAGCCTAAAGCTATGCCCTTACTACTGCGTTTGAAGAATCGTGAGATTGAGCCTTGATAGCCCATCTTGATTTCCCCCCTTTTACTTATCGCGATGCTAACCCCAGCATCGCAGCCCATTTAGAGCGTTGCCCCATTCGAAGTTAACACGTTGGAAAACAATTTGCAACGCAGAAGCAACAAATTTGTTACTTTTTCTAACATTTTCCCACATTTGCTCGAGGCTCCGCAACGTCTCATTGCCTCGCCAGCTGATCGCTGTATCTAGAAACACCACTACAAACGAGTATTTATGGGGAAATCGTCGGAAATGGATGCTCAATAATTCAATCACCCAGCTGAAAAATTTTTGGAAATGTCCATAATTCTCACAAAAAGTATCAAAGAGTAACATTTACTGATAGATTGAATTCAATTTCGCGCACACGAGGATCCACCTATGCCATCTGAGACGAAACCGGCCAACTTTCTTCTACCGATCGATTCCAATTCGGCCCAAGTCTTTGAATTAGGTTGGCAGTCCTGGAGCCCTTCGGCAAGCTACTCCACACTTTCAACTTCACCTAGGCCAAAACGAGAGATCTGGGAGACTATGGCCTTTCGCCCCGGATTTGTCGATCCTAGCGGGCCGGGAAGGTTCGTCTCAGACGGATGGCTTATTGTCGATCCAGGTGACGGTACGCCAATCCTTTCATTTGAAGGAGTTGACCTTCCGCGCTTGGTACCACACATCACCGCAACAGTAATAGAAGATAGTTCGGGCATTCCGCATGGTAACTTCACTGCACTTGGGCGTGAAATGAATACCATAGCCACCTCCTCAGCGCTTTTAGTGGAATCTACAAGTGCAATCGAAGTACGCGCTTGGCCAGCATTAACCTCAATTCCAAGTGTTTTAGATGCACTGTCACGCGACTACGCGCTGCGCCTTCAGGTTAACTTCAAATCCGCAATTGAGCCTGCTTGGTGTTCATGGTACTGCTATTGGACGAATGTGACGGCGGCAGATATCACCTCCGAGGCCGAAAAAATTGCCACTCTCAAATTAAATGTAGATACCATTCAGATCGATGACGGATGGCAGATCGATCTCGGAACTTGGAGGCCCTCTAGCCGATTTGGGGACCTCGACGCCACGATAAAGACCGTAAAAGATATTGGGTACAACGTTGGAATCTGGGTAGCCCCATTTCTCATTGGGGAAAAATCTCAATCCGTGATTGACAATCCGTCCTTCATTGCACCAAACCAAAGTGCTGGCTACAACTGGCAACAAAGGCTCTTAGTTACCGATCTCAAAAACTCGAATTTCAGAAGCTCGATCTTCGATACGTTCAAGTACTTCGCCGATAAGGGGATTACCTACTTCAAACTCGACTACCTCTACGCTGGCTTAATTTCAGACGACCCAACAACAGAGCCTTATCGCGAAGTTCTCAGCGGAATCCGCGAAATCATTGGCAGTGAAGCGACACTAGTCGGCTGCGGAGCACCGATTCTTCCATCGGTCGGCCTATTCGACGCTATGAGGATTTCGCCCGACATCGCTCCGCATTGGAATCCCCCTCTTCAGGACGTTAGCCAGCCTGGAAGTCGGGCAGCGGTACTGAACGCTCGAAGCAGGGCTCCGCTCCATGGAAACCTATGGATCAACGACCACGACTGTGCGCTCACAAGGCCTTCAATCATGGCGCGGGAACTAATCGCTTCTGCAATGGAAGCAAATGGTGGCCTTAGAACCTTCTCTGATCCGATAGACACCCTCGACGAGTGGGCACTCTCTAGGTTGAAAGACCTCCTTCAGACGTCGAGCCCTCGCAATACGGCTACGGCGACGACATTAGACATCTCAAACGCGGCCTACAACAGTTCAACTTCGACGATTGCCGATCACGAGAAGAACGTTTGACATCCCTAAGATGCAAATGAAATGCCCGCTAAATGACGAGGCGGGCATAACCTTCGTCGAAATAGAAGGTAATCGATGCGATTGAGTCAAAGAGGGAGTTCAAATTGACCACGAACAGAGAGACGTTCCACCCAACTGGAATTCAGTACCATCTCAAAAAGGGTGAAACCTCCGCGATAATTTCTTCCGTCGGGGCAACTCTTCGGTCATTTAGATTCCAGAATGAAAGCTATGTAGAAGAGACTCCGATCGACGAGATGGCCTCAAAGGCCAGAGGTCAGATGCTCATTCCATGGGCAAATAGAGTCGCTGACGGCAGATACGTCTACCAAGGAGTCTCGTATCAGTTACCGATCAATGAGATAGCGTTGAATAATTCAATTCACGGCCTTGTGCGATGGCAGGAGTTCGATCTTATCTCTCACAGTGTTGACACTCTCGCACTTCGCTATCTCCTAGTACCAAGTCCCGGATGGCCCTTCATTCTTGAGACGACGATCAACTTCGAACTCAAAGATGCATTGCTACTCATATCGATAAACTTCAAAAATCGGGGAACCACCTCAGCTCCCCTTGTATTTGGATCGCACCCTTACTTAAAAATTCCAAATAGACCGGTTCAGGAGTGCTCTTTGTATGTTCCAGCCAATCAACTATGGCTGGTGGACGAGAGAAAGAATCCAGTTGAGAAGGTATCGGTCGACGATTCCGCTTCACTCAAAGCACTCGTTGGACCCTCCGCCGACACCGTCGATCTCGACTTTAGATCTCCGCGAAGGATTGGGGGAACCTACCTTGACTATGCATTTACAGATCTCATCAACTCCAGCGGCCAGGCGCAGCAATCCACACCAGATCACGCAATGTTGGATTCATTCGATCGAGCCTACATAACTGATGGCACTCGCAAGTGCGGCATCTTTTACGATCAAAACTTCGACCATGTTCAGGCTTACTTTGACTCTTCAAACCCCTCAAATGCTTCGATTGCCCTTGAGCCTATGACCGGTCCACCTAACGCATTCAACCTCGAGCCTGATAGCCATGTGCTTGAACCATTCGAGACAAAAGATCTTCAATGGGGGATATTCATCGAATGACCAGCGACGACCTATCGAAACTTAGCCAAGAAATTGAGTTGCAGCTCTGACGTCGCCGTAACTCAAAATTACAAATTGGACCCAAATGGACACGAATCCATCTGAATTGAGTATCACAGGAAGTAGTTGTCCGTCCACACGCGAGACCAACACAAGAATGCCAGGAGGTAAAAATGGAGATCCTAATTACCGGCGGCGCCGGATATATCGGAAGCGTCATGACCGAGTACCTTGTCTCACAGGGCCACGACGTCGACGTTCTCGATAATCTTTCTCGTGGATATCGAGACGCCGTAGCCGTCAATGCGAACTTCATCGAAGGCGATATTTCCGACACCCTCAACATATTCGATGAGGGGAAAAAATTCGATGGAATAATTCACCTCGCCGCACATTCGCGTGTCGAAGAGTCGGTTCAAAACCCAGCACTGTACTGGAAAAATAACGTAATCGGAACACAACGCCTCTTAGAGTTTGCTCGAATAAGGGAGATCCCACGTTTCGTCTTTGCCTCAACGGCGGCGGTATATGGGGTGTCAGCTGCTTCACCTATCACGGAAGATACTCCGCCATCACCGGCCAACACATATGGAATGACAAAGTTAACGATGGATATGGCGATCGAATCTTACGCCAAGGCGTACGGAATCACCGGTACCAGCCTTCGGTTCTTTAATGTCTCAGGCACCTTTAGAGGTCGCAGCGAACGACACCTCCCGGAGACTCACCTGATTCCAGTTGCGACAGCGCGAATCCAACGAAACGAAGCAGTTACCATCTTTGGCTCCGATTATCCCACCCGAGATGGAACCTGCGTAAGGGACTACATCCACGTTGTCGATCTAGCACGTGCCGCCGAGTTAGCGCTTGGGCGCTCTACGGATGGTTCGTACAAAGTATTTAATCTAGGAAATGGAAACGGATACTCGAATTTAGAGGTGGTAAAGACTATTGGTGATCTACTGGGGGTAGCTCCACAGATTGAATTTGCCGACCGGAGGAGCGGTGACGCACCCGAGCTAGTCGCAAGTTCACTTCGGATCACAGAGGAGCTCGGTTGGACTCCTTCGATACCGGCCTTAATCGACATCGTCAAAAGTTCACTCGAAGCATAGGATCGTCCACCTGAAGATTTCTACCTTCAATTTCAACGAATTGACATAATCGAACTTCAAGTGTGATCCAAGGACGAAATTTGGCCCTGCGCTCGTCATACCCTGCTGGGCTCAACAATAAACCTTCCGCACTTCTAGAGCCATCAAAGAGTCGTTTTGATCTTCGGTAGCTACCTCCCCCTTTGACGACGAAACGAAATGCGCTATTTCATTACCAAATACGGATCTAGCCTCGAAATGATACGATTAGTGGAGAAATTAGCCCGAGGGGTCGTTGGCGTACGCCGCGAAACGGCATATCTCCACTATTAAAAATTTTCAAGAAGGGTAAGATGATGATAACAAGAGACGCCATCTACGTCGATGGATCGTGGATTAAATCCACCTCAACATCGACTATCGAAGTAGTCAATTCTACGACCGAAGAGGTCATGGCGACGGTGCCCGAAGGTACCGCCGAAGACGTCGCGACCGCTGTTCAGGCAGCCAAGCGAGCATTCAATACGTGGTCGAAGGTGTCAGTTGAGGAGAGATCTAAGTACTGCACCAGAATTGCTGAAGGACTTCAGGCTCGCCTCGACGAAATATCTACGATCGTCTCTCAAGAGGTCGGGATGGTCAAGAATCTAAGTTCATTGATTCAAGTTGGTCTACCAATCAATTCTTTCAACACTGCTGCCGCGATCGCGTCAGATTTTGAATTCGAGGAGCGCTCGGGAAATTCAATCATCGTACGTGAGCCGATCGGTGTCGTCGGTTGTATCACGCCTTGGAACTATCCACTTCACCAAATTGCGGCCAAGGTTGCCTACGCGATCGCTGCTGGTTGCACTGTCGTGTTGAAGCCATCCGAAGTAGCACCCTTGAACGCCTTTCTACTCGCGGAGATAATCGATGAAGTTGGACTGCCCGCTGGCGTCTTTAATCTCGTATGCGGGGTTGGACCAGTCGTTGGCGAGGCAATTGCCAAACACCCTGACGTTGATATGGTCTCTTTTACAGGCTCCACACGCGCGGGACGACGCATAGCCGAAATCTGCGGCTCGCGAATTGCAAAAGTCGCCCTCGAACTAGGCGGGAAGAGCGCAAATATTATTCTGGAGGACGCAGATCTCGATCGAGCTGTCGCAGATGGAGTGTCAAAGGCATTTCTAAACTCTGGGCAGACTTGCTCGGCGCTAACAAGAATGCTTGTTCATCGCAGCAAACTTACAGAGGCAGAACAGATCGCCGCAAATGCAGCTGAAAAGATGACCGTTGGCGATCCATTTGCTAGGAGCTCGCGCCTTGGTCCCCTAGTATCACAGGCACAATGGGATAGGGTTCAGCGCTACATCTCAATCGGAATCGAGGAGGGCGCTACCTTGGTAACAGGCGGTTCTGGAAAACCCGAAGGACTCGAAACTGGCTACTTCGTCAAACCAACGATCTTTTCGAATGTCACCTCAGATATGACCATCGCCAAAGAAGAGATCTTCGGCCCAGTTCTTGTGATCATGCCATTTGACTCCGAAGAAGAGGCTATTTCGATTGCAAACGACTCTGACTACGGTTTGGCGGGAGGAGTGTGGGCCTCGACCCAAGATCGAGCCAGGTCCATTGCGCGCGAGATTCGAACTGGTCAAGTGGAGATAAATGGAGGAGCTTTCAACCCCAATGCCCCCTTTGGCGGATATAAAAAATCTGGAATCGGTCGCGAGTTCGGCCACCATGGCTTTGAAGAGTTTCTCTTGGTCAAAGCTATACAAGAGTAGCCAACTAATACCTAAGCACATTTAATTTCAATTAATCGCGCCAAACAGACCGAGGCAGGTTCAAGTTACCATTCCGCCTGCCTCGGACACTTTGGGTCGACTCACTTGCATCAGAAGGTTCAAATTATGCCAAGTCCACGCACATAGGAACCTGAAAAACCTTTGCGATACCTTCAACAGCCCAATTACTTCGTTTGTGAGTCGTCAAGCGCTCTCCCTTTGGACCTCCGCGCGCAACCTGAAGCTCTTCTGAAAATCCCTTTCACCACTATGGCTACGGTTAGGTCAGTCTAAGCAGATTCCTAAATTAGGGGTCGAAGCTTCATGTACAAAGTGGACTCAAAAGAGGCGGCAATAATTATGACAATCTTAATCTTCGTAGCACTCTTGCTACTTTTCATAACGCTCGCCATAGCTCCGTTGATTGCTGATCTACCTCAAAAAAGTAGCGAACGAGCTAGAAGGCGCGCGAAGGCTGCCCATCCATCTTCACAAGGCAAGATAGTTGTAAAGGTCCATAATGTGCGAAGTGGAAGCTCTCAATCGAAAGATACGAATTCAAGGGGTACGAAATCAGATTTAACGACTGAATTGACGAATTACTATTCGAAGTTGTCATATCTCTCAAGCAACCAATCACCGACTAACAATCGGATAGAGCTCGACCGAGAGAAATTTATCAGCCTTTAGACGGTTATATAACTCTGATAATTGATTCGAAGTTTCTCCGGAGGTTTTAGTTGGCACTCGTAGACGACTTACTTTTTTACAACCAGAGGGCTCGAGAGAGAATTGATACAGAAACTCTTGCCGTGATGGATCGAGCTACGCAGTCCCTCAAAGATAGCGGCTTTGGCGAAGGAATTGTAAAGGTCGGCGACAAGGTTCCGAGCTTCGAACTAGACCTTAGCGATGGCTCGAAATTTTATTTGGAGGACGCACTTTCCAAAGGTCCGGGAGTTATCAAGTTTTACCGAGGCGGATGGTGTCCGTACTGCAACATGGAGCTTCAGAGCTACCAGCAATTGATTCACAAATTCGAAGAACAAGGGTTGTGACTGCTAGCGATCGCTCCAGAAGAGATCGACCGTATAGGTGCGACGATCCAAAAGAGAGAACTGACCTTCCCGATTGCCGCCGATCCAAGCCAAAGTGTAGCTAGGTCACTCAACCTAGTGTTTTCACTACCCAACGACCTAATAGATGTCTACGAAAAGTTTGGCCTTGATATCATGCGTACAGGCGAAGGGGTCGAGTTACCGGTACCTGCAACCTTGATAGTAAACCGCGACTCCACCGTCGTCGCAAACTTCTTCGACCTCGACTACACCAAGCGCAAAGATCCGTCGGCAATTCTTGAAGCGGCTCGAGCGCTCGTATAAGTTCCGAGGGTCTTGAGAGCGCTAGTTTCGTAGTTCCGCAGTGACAAATGTTGCCTCTAACAATTACTCAAGGGGGGGGCACACTTGTTTAACTTGACGTCCTTCAGCCACAATCGATTGCCTAGGGGCTACATAGAGTCGATTTCGAAAGTATTCTTACAGACGAGAGCTAGTTAATTCGAGATTGTGACACTTACTAGAAGTAATGGTCCTCGACAATCTAGTTCGATCGGAGTATGAAATGAACTACAAAGTAATCGCCTTCGACCTTTACGGAACTCTGCTGAATACCGATGGCACCAAAGATGCATGCGTTCGCTACTTTGGCGACAAAGGTATAGAACTTGTATCACTTTGGCGGAGATTTCAACTGGAGTTCACTTGGTTACGATCACTTACCGGAGACTTCAAGGACTTCGATGAAATCACGGCCGATGCACTCGTCTATTCAATAGAACTTCTCGGCCTCGACCATACCAACGAATTAGTTGAGGACATTGCGCGATCGTATCTTGACCTTCCCGCATTCGACGAAGTTGGTACCGTTCTTGCCCGACTCAATAGAAACTTCGAAACGATGGTTGTATCCAATGGAACTCCGTCGTCAATCAAGATCGCCGTCAAGAACGCTGAACTGCACTCCTCACTCAATTACCTTGTCTCGGCTTCAGCGGGAGGCGTCTTCAAACCTAGCCCAATCGCATACGACCAAATATTCGGCTTTACCGCATGTTCAAAGGCTGAAATCCTCTTTGTATCATCTAATAGTTGGGACATAAATGGTGCCTCCACCTACGGTTTTGACACATTTTGGGTAAATAGACGTCGAGCTCCATTCGAAAACCTTGGCGCAAGAGCAAAGTATGTTGGGCAAGATCTCAACGACCTTATGATTCTCCTCGACGCCTAGCAAATCAATCGAATAACTGTACTTCCAAGGTATACCATTCAGCTCATAGCGCCGAAACTGTCTAGAAACTGAAATCGCGACCGACCTCCACGGTGCATGAATCAATACAGCCGTCGGTAACTCACTAAAGATCAAAGCTAAATCAAGGACCGCGGTGGAAGCCGAGATGAAGTTATGGTTTTCCACTGCACCGACGGCGTTTTAGGTAACCGCCTTTCACGGTCCGACCAAGTTTGGATGGATCGATAGCTATGAGCCAAAACCTACTCATGAGAACTACCATCTCGAGCGTCTTCGCCCTAAGTGAGCTCCTCCGCATCAGCCGCAGTAGCCCCTTCCACAAGCAGATCCATCAAATCCTCATCTTCCTTTGCCACTTACTTAAAAAGGCCAGGAATCTGATCAATGGCTGCACTTCACTAGGGTATTAATCATGGAAAATAGACAGATACAGCGAGCGAATTTTACAGTTTCGGCACTTGGTCTTGGCACGTGGCAACTAGGCGGCGACTGGGGGGATGTATCAGAAGAACAGGCACTTGAAATACTAGGCAATGCCTATGGGGCCGGCGTCAACTTCTTTGACACCGCCGACGTCTACGGCGATGGAAGGAGTGAGCGCATAATCGGCTCATTCCTCAAGACTATTGACAAAGATAAAGTCATCGTGGCCACCAAGATGGGGCGAAGGGCTCCTCTCGACAGCTCCTTTTACACCTACGAAAACTTCTCCGCGTGGATCGATCGTTCGCGGACAAATTTAGGAGTCGATAGCCTCGACTTGACACAATTGCACTGCCCACCAGACGAGGTCTTCGATATTGAAAGTGTCTATGACGACCTTGATCGCCTCGTTGACGAAGGCGCTATCAAAAAATACGGCGTCAGCGTAGAAACTTGCTCTCAAGCCTTAAGAGCGATTAAGAGGCCGAAAGTGGCAACAGTTCAAATAATTTTCAACGCCTTCAGACTAAAACCCCTCGACGAGGTACTTCCAAGCGCCAAAGAGGCTGGAGTTGGGATAATCGCAAGAATTCCACTAGCGTCAGGGCTATTGAGCGGCAAGTACACAAAAGAGACCATCTTTAGTCAAGACGACCACCGCAACTACAATCGGAAGGGCGAAGCTTTCGACGTAGGAGAGACCTTCTCGGGAGTGGACTACGAAGTAGGCCTCCAAGCAGCCAAGAGGTTTGCCAACCTACAGAACGCAGTTGCGCCCGCTACAGCGGCAATAGCTTGGATTCTCTCTCATGACGCAGTATCAACAGTTATCCCTGGTGCGCGAAATATCAGCCAGCTCAAGGGAAATTTAGCAGCTACTGACTATCTCGATCTGGGAGCATCAATAGATACCGGCGTAGTTGACATCTACGACCAGTATCTAAGATCATCTATTCATCCACGCTGGTAATCGAAAGAAGTACAACGGAGATGAGCGCCACATGAAAAATTCGATCTCATGTCGGCATCGCTGTCGTAATCTTCCGACTTACCTCACGAGCCTAAGCATTTAACTTTGACTTCAAAAGACGTTCTCAGGCCACCTCTAATAGGTGGCCTGAATTGATTGCGGCAATAGCTAAAACGACCTACGTGTCCTATTCTCCCGACTTCCCACTTCGATCCTTAGCACTTTCACCGATCTCTGCGGTAGCTAAAAATTCACTGATGTCGCTCTGCTGAAACCGAAGTTAGATGGCAGATGTACAACGGAGGCACCTTGGCACTAACACGCCTGCGGCTAATCTCAACCTTGGATCTTTCTACCACCCTCACAACCCTGAACTAGGAAAAGACCGCGACCATGTAAACATAATGCGAACCACTTAGAGCTGCGAAATTGAAACCAGACAAGTAACTAAGGCCCTTTTACATCATTAAATTTGAACAAGGTCCTTGTTCACTTAGATCTATTTGTATAAATATCCACCTTTGGAACTAGGAAAACCACGAGTCAAAGGATCCACAATTCTACGTATCAGACGCTGACGTCATCAGCTCTTACCGCTTCATACAGGCAAAAGCTTGGATTGATTTAGCTCAGCTGCACTTCAGAAAACTATCAACCTGTCGCTCTACTCGACGCCCTCTATGAGGTGTCCCATGCGTTCTCTCTTAGTTCTTAGGTACTCAATATTATTCGGATTAGATGGAATATTGATTGCGATTCGTTCGGTAATCTCAAGGCCAAACCCGGCTAGTCCGCCGTACTTTGCTGGATTATTTGTCATCAATTTCATCTTTCCAACGCCGAGATCGACGAGTATCTGAGCACCAATGCCATATTCACGCGAATCAACAGGAAGCCCTAGCTCCACGTTTGCATCGACGGTATCAAGACCTTTGTCTTGAAGGGAGTAGGCGCGCATCTTGTGCGCGATTCCGATACCGCGTCCCTCATGACCGCGAAGGTACACCACGACTCCCTTACCCTCCTCGGAGATCTTCCTCAGCGCCGCATCCAACTGAGGACCGCAGTCACATCGAAGAGATCCAAAGACATCGCCCGTGAGGCACTCTGAGTGTACCCTCACAAGCGTTGGGCTATCCGGATCTAGCTCGCCCATCGTAAGTGCAAAATGGGTCTGGCCGTCGAGTACTTGCTCATAAACCACCGAGGTAAAGTCGCCGTAGTCGGTCGGTATACGTGCCAACGAGCCTTCGACTCGCTTTATCAGCTTTTCATTACTCCGACGATATCTAACCAGATCAGCGATCGATATTAATAGAAGGCCGTGTCTCTCAGCAAACTTCTCAAGCTCATCGAATCGAGCCATCGAAATCTTGTCTTCAGTGACGATTTCACAAATCATGCCCGATGGCTTGAGTCCTGCCAACATAGCTAGATCCACCGCGGCCTCCGTGTGACCCTGTCTCCTTAAGACTCCGCCATTTCGGTATCGCAAAGGTAGGATATGACCAGGTCGAGCCAGATCTCTAGGCTTGGTATCTGAGTCAACCAGTACCCGCACAGTAGCGGCACGATCCGAGGCCGAAATTCCCGAGGTAGTGCCCCGCACTGCATCTACAGTAACCGTGAAAGCAGTCCGCTGCGATTCTGTATTTTCATGCACCATTAGTGGAAGATCGAGTTCGTCGAGGCGCTCACCGGTCATCGCCACGCAGATAAACCCAGACGTATGTTCGAGATAGAAGCTCACGGCCTCTGGAGTAACGTACTCTGAAGCCATAATGAGGTCTCCCTCGTTTTCTCTATCTTCATCGTCGACGACAACTACCATCTCTCCACGCGCGATTGCGGCGATAGCGTCTTGAATGCTTGCTAGTGGCACAATAAACCAATCTCTCTGTTCAACCAAATGACTTTGGCTCTATTACCTTTGGCCAAATTGGGCCTCTGCTACTTTTACGACCTGCTTCGAAATCGTATCGAACTCTAAGTTCACTAAGTCGCCAATATTTCGAATTCCTAAGGTGGTCACCTCTTTGGTGTGAGGTATTAGCGCAATCTCGACGTAACCATCTTGACACGACGCAATCGTCAAACTCGTTCCAGAGATCGCAATAGAGCCCTTCTCTACGACAAACTTCGAGTAATTAGAGTCGAACTCCACCTTAAACCTATCCCCTACGGTTACGACTCTGCCAGTCGTATCGATATGACCCAATACGAAATGGCCACCAAAAGAGTCTCCGACTGCCATTGCGGCTTCCAAATTGACTTTATCGCCGACGGAGTAGGTTGAAATGATCGTTCTGTCGATCGTCTCATCGACTACGTCTACATAGAAAACATCTTCCGTCATTGCAACCACGGTCAAACAACATCCGTCAACGGCGATGGATTCACCTACTTCATACGGGCGGTGAAAGTCAGGCCATCTAAACCCAAAGCGTTTGCCATCTATACGCTCGACGCTTCCGATAGCTTGAATTATTCCAGTAAACATCTAACCTGCCTTGTACTCCACTTAGGAAACGAAGTCTATGTCCTTGTGATTCCCTCGTCGAAATTCATTGAGCGCCATTGCACGTTTGCCCTCAACCTGTAAGTTCCCAACGACAACCGCACCATCGCAAAGCCTCAATGTATCTCCCCGGAGGACTCCAACGGGAGTCGATGCGATCTCATCTTTATCTAACGAAACTTCTGAACAATCTGAAATTGACACTCTTCCGAACTCGGAAGATACTCCAAACGGCCTAGCAACCCTAACCATTCTCAAAAGTTGACTTACGCTCGTATCTTTACCGATCTGAAACTCTTCTTTCTTGATCTTCTTCGCATAGGTCACCTCACCGCTCTGTTCCACTGCATCGGCAAAGAAACTTCCACCGACCTTGAGCGCAGCGAGGAGTCTCTCAATTCCAATATTTGTCAAACGACTCCTAAGGGCCGCGGAACTCTCATAATCGTCAATCTTGACTTCAACTAGGTCATATATTTTCCCAGCGTCAAGTGCCTCAACGATCTCCATCAGTGCAACGCCGGTGGATTCATCGCCAGCGAGAATTGCTCTTTCTACTGGAGCTGCGCCCCGCCATCGAGGTAGGAGCGAGTAGTGAATATTCAAAAAAGGCCACCGCTCAATGTACTCTGACGGGATTATCAAGCCAAATGCCACGACTATCGCCAGTTCAAATACCTTTGACTTCAAAGTCGAGATATCGTAGGAAACTTCAATCCCAGCTGCTCTTGCAACTTCTTCAACTGAGTTCGCACTCGCCGAGGAGCCCCGCGAACGCCGCTTCGGCTCCTTCGTCACTGCAAGTTCGATTCGCACACCATTATCGACCAAAGCCTTGAGCACCCATGCCGATTCTTCGGATGCACCCAGGAAGGCAACAACAGGGTTAGGGGATATAACGGTAAAAAGGTCACTCTTCAAGTCGCGTTCCAAGCCTCTGAGTAAAGTCAGTATAGCAACCTGCCTATTTTTAGAACATATCTGAAAATATCGCTGCAAACACCCGAGAGACTCAATCTTCGCGTCCGCTAAACCCTCTTGCATTCGCGCACTGCTGCAACTAGAGTGCCCCGACTAGTGATCGAGAGCAATCTTTCGTAGCTCTCTCTTCGAAGCCTTCAGCTGATCTTGATCGAGGCGTTCGATTAGCAGTATGCCGTTGAGATGGTCTAACTCGTGCTGAAAAACTCTACCTAAAAGGTCGTCTCCTTCGATCGAGAGTGGATTACCGTCCAAATCCAAACCCTCTAAATGGACAACTTTAGGTCTCAGAATTGGCCAAAAGAGACCAGGTACGCTTAGACAACCCTCATCGTAAGTCCATTCGCCGTAACTCTCAGTAATCTGAGGATTCAAAACGACTTCGGGGCCATGGCCTACGTCGTATACGAAGATGGCCTTCGAGATACCAATTTGGTTCGCCGCCAATCCAACACCGGGAGCCTTTTGCATAACATCAATCATCTCGTCAACAAGAGTCTTGATGCTTCCGTCGATCTCTTCGATCGCCTTTGTCTTTTGCTTTAGGACTGGGTCGCCATATGTTCGAATTGGATGTAAAGTCACGACCATTCATTTTAGCCCTAATTACCCTATTGGCACGTTACGAATGACCGATGAGATCACCCAACCACAATCTGCAGACCGAATATGTGATCAAAATTTGACAATGTTGATTTGAATCAACTACCAAGACTCTCGAAAGATAATCTGTTTACGCAACTGTGTGGCAGCTTCGCTGTCCTTAACTATTTTTTGGGGGAAAATTTGGAAGATTTGAATTTAGCGCGGACTTTGTACCGTTCGTACGAGCAGGCGCACGCAGCTATTTACTTCTTTGAGGGAGCTGCTCGCCGCTACAGCGAATTAGGAGTTACGTCTCGTGGAGGGCAGTATTTTGGATCCCGATCAGCCCCTCTCGGAAGAGCCTCGAAGGAACTAGTTTTTTCAACCTTCTACTCGTTTTCGATGCGATCGATTGAGAGAGCCATACCTTCTACGTGGGAAATTGCTGATCCAAAAGACTTAGTAAAGGCTCGATTCGAAGCAGCTACAGAACTTTTCAATCCAGTGGTAGACGCAATCGGTACATCAGAGATAGAAAAACTCATATCAAAGCTACAAAAGGCAAGCTCTACCCTAGAGCTTGGAGGTAGGCCACTCTATGCAGCACATGCCTCACTCGAAGATCCAAGCGAAAAGGGCGCACTACTTTGGCACGTAATTACGCTACTTCGCGAAAATCGCGGAGACGGACACATTTCCGCCCTTGCTTCAGAGGGGATCTCCGGCATTGAGGCCAACATTATCCATATTGCATCCGGCCGAATTCCGAAAGAATTCATCACCAACACTCGGGGATTCACAGACGAAGAATGGGCGAACGCACTTACAAACCTTCGCGATCGCGGCATTTTAGGTGAAGATGAGGGGCTTACCCAATCAGGCGAGCTATTGAAGGGCCGAGTGGAAGAGACAACGGATCAACTTAGTTCGACTCCTGTTCGATCACTCGGAAGCGATGTCGGCGAGGTAATTGAGAGCCTAAATAAGGTTACAGCCATCATCAAGGAAGCCAACAAACTCCCTCTATAACCTCACCGTTGAAGGCTGAATTTGGACGAACAACGCGGTTATTAGAACTTAGTTCAACCAAGTCCCAACTTCGAAGGCTTTGCCGTCGTTAAATCCAAAATAAGACGCCACCAAAACTGACGTAAAGAATGCAAAAACCAAAGCCGACATCAGAACCGTTGTCGGCTTTGGTTTTTTATAGTCTTTGAAGTCCGTCGGCGGGACCTTCGTAATTCTTATGCACTTCGCGAGTACGTTTTACCATCGTTTGCAACGATCTCAACGCCACTTATCTTGTTTGCAAGTATCGATGAAGCTGCAATGACATGCAAGGTCCCGCTACGTGGTACCGAGTAGCCACCGGCAACCTCACTAGAAGTGCCACTAACGACGACAATTCGATATACCTTTCCAGGCGAGAGGCCCTTCATGGTCAAAACTAGCTGTGATCCCCAACCCCGCGGTTCGGCGATGAGAGTCCCCATCTGCGCATTCGTCGAGTCAGGAGAGACCATATTGATCGTTGCCGACGCAGGAGAGGCCGAGACCGTCGCTACATAATTGCCGCCCCGATGAACCGCCAACAACGTAACCAGAGAGGCAACCGCAACTATCGACGCAGCGACAGCAATGATTTTAGAGAACAAAATCCTGCGCTTCAAAATTCGATTCTCAGCTATCAGAGTCAAACTAGGAGGGATATGATCTGCGGATTGCATCTCATTTACCAAGTTGTCTAGAGGCGGTACTGAAGTATCGTCATTCGAAATTTGGTCGCCCGTCAAAAGGACCAATGGCAAGCTATGGCCGTCGGTGTTCATAGTTGACATTGGGTAATCAACGCCATCTACGGACGAGTCACCCGCAAGCGAGACAAAAAGACCAATGGTTTCTCGCATTTGAGCAACTTCCCCCCGACACTCCTCACAGCTTGCAAGGTGCTCTTCGAGTTCAGGCTCGCTTCCCGGGCCCTCAATGATAAAGGCAGCGATGCTTTCCTTGATACGATCGTGTTCATCGAGCATCTAAAGCCACCTCGGCCAAAAAACTTCGAGCGCTCTTTAGCGCATAAAAAAGACGAGACTTCACAGTACCAAGAGGTAAGCCCAGGAGATCACTAGCATCCCCTAGGGAAGATCCTCCAATTACGACGACCTCTATCACCTTTCGGTGCTCCAGAGATAGCCTACTTAAAATCTTTTCCAACGTAATCCGATTCACAACTCGACTATCGAAGTCCGCATCTTCTCGGTTAAACATCGGTCTTGCTAAATCGCTTAGCATCGCTGTCGAAACCAACTTAGATCCTCTTCGAAATTGGTCTACGGCTAAATTATGCACAACTCTAAATAGCCACCGGCGAACAATCGCATCGTCCAACAGCTCAGGCTCGCTCGATTGACACTTTAGCAATCTTACGAAACTCTCCTGAACGATATCGAGGGCCAATGAGCGGTCTCCACACAAGCTGACCGCATATCCAATCAAATCATTCGAATGAGACTTCCACACGGTATCAATTCGATCTGCTGCGATCACTTGTCCACCCAATGTCCCCGAACCGCCCCAAAACAAGGGACCCACCACGATCTTTAACCCCGCAGTAGGTCCCCTATTTCAAATGTTGGAATTTTTACGAAAATAAATTCCGCTAGCCGATAACTGGCTTGTTGAGCATCATGCCGCCGGTCGATCCGTCGAAGGTCGCATCACCAAAGGAGAAGACGCCACCGTCGGCCCCGATTAGCCAGTAACCATCACCGTATGGAGTCGGTTGAATTGCCACAATCGGCGAGTTCAGCATCATGCCGCCGGTTGATCCCTGGAAGGTCGCATCGCCAAAGGAGAAGACGCCACCGTCAGCGGCCACTAGCCAGTAGCCCATGCCATCTGGGGTTGGCGCAATACCAACTATTGGCTTGTTGAGCATCATTTTGGCTGTGGAACCGTAGTACTGTGCATCACCATACGAGAAGACACCACCGTCAGAGGCCACTAACCAGTAACCTTTACCGTCGGGGGTTGCCGCAATACCAACTATCTGCTTGTTGAGCATCATGTTGGCGGCCGAGCCGTAGTACTGTGCATCACCATAAGAGAAGACACCGCCGTCAGAGGCCACTAACCAGTAACCTTTGTTGTCCGGAGTATTTGCGATACCCACGACTGGCTTATTGAGCATCATGTTGGCCGCCGAGCCATACGACTGTGAGGCGCCAAAGTTGAATACTCCACCGTCGCTGCTCGCAAAACGATAGCCGCCCGGCGTCCCCCGGGTTACTAGCTCGTGGAGCGAATTTTCGGTGTCATTCAAGTAGTAGATTGCCAACGAACCATCGCTTTGAGTTACAGCTTGGATCCCAAAGAGACTTCCAGCAGGCTCAGACGGCGCGACGTTACGACTTCCAACGGTAGCTCCAGTCATCGGGTTGATCTCAACGATGGTATTTACTCCACCGTTTGCAATGAATAGATTTCCATTAAGCGGATTGATTGTCACTCCAATCGGCGCATTCAACGAGCCACCCTGTGCAATCATTGTCGTCGTCGGTGTTCCCGATGCAATGCCACTTATTCCATAAAGGGCATTATTGAACGAATCTGTGACATAAAGAGTGTCGGTCTTAGCAGAGTAGACGATAGCTGATGGTCCAAGATTCGTCGCTGACGAAGACGGAGCGCCAGATGCTGCCCCCCATGGAACAGTCCCTAGGAGCGTGATAGTATCGCTTCCGAAGTTAGGCGCTGTCAGGTGGGAGATCTCGTAGATCTTGCCATCGTTCACATTGGACCAGAAAAATGCCGGGGCACTTGCATTTCCGTTAAAGGCTTCGCCCCATGGACCGTTGAATGAGTTTGTTACCGCGTTCGAAGCAGTAGTGGTGTTGTTGATGGTTCCAGCACCACCCGTCGATGCTAGGGCAGCACCTGTAGGATTGTTGTTTCCGAGAACAACAGATACGTCACCGCTTGGGCCTCCACTTGGCGTTGGTCCAATGTCGCTAGTCCAAAGTGCCGATCCATTTGCATTAAAGGCTAAGCCCGCAGTTCCATAGAGAGCACCTTGTGAGATGGTGGTGGCAACGCCGTTACGAATCCGGACAATCGAACTTCCGGCACCGGCGGTACCGGCAGCATTGTTGAAGTCGCTCACTATGACGTCACCTGGTTGCCACAGTGATCCTGCGGTCGGAACAAAACTGGAGGGAACAACGGCGACTCCATATGGATTGTTGTCACCGTTTGCAGCAACTGTTGACGAAACCATCACGTCGCGCAAATCGTTCAGCACGGTCTTGGTTCCGGAAGCCACGGTCGCAGAGGCGATTTGAGTGGTTGCAACAACGGCGCCGGTTCCGATCGCCAATGAGCCAATGGCGGTTACTCCAGCAGCAGCGAGCGTCGAAAATATCTTCGCTCGACTAGAAGCCGTTCGTTTTTTATGGGATGAATTAATTTTCATACTCGAACTACGCTCAGAGATCTCAAAAAGTTCAAGCTAATTTAAATAATCTCTATAGATCTTCAAAGAATCGCTCCAGTAGGAAACTATTTCCAACTTGCTCTCGCGCCCTATCAATTATCTCGTATGCCTTATCCTCAGTACTTGCAACCAAAGCAGCGGCAGCATCCGAAATCTCATAGAGGCTTGCTCTTTGAAATAGTCCATCGGAGCGCCCTGATGCTGAATCTGACTCTCCCCCATTATCACTGATCAATCCGTCGACGATCTCAATAAACACTCTTTTGATAGATTCAAAGTCATAAGCGCTTGAGCGACGTGCGGTGATCTTTACTTGAAATGAATACGGGGGCATCGAAAAGTCACGTCTTGAGGATAGATCGTACTGATAGAGGTCCCGCGGACGCTTATCTATCATTGCCCTTACATAACCAATATCTGCAGACCGCACACCTAAATAGAGTGGTGCTCCATTCTTAGCGCCAACAAGCATGCGACTTGCCTTGAACCAAGATTCGTAGAGTCGATTTATCGAAGCAAAACCAAATTGACTCGCTAGAGCATCCACATCGAGGAGAGCAACCCCTGCAGCCCTACGGTACCTATTAAGTACCATCGAAGTACCAACAACTATCCCTGAATCTGGAAGTTCCTTGCTCTCGCTATCTAGATGTATTACACGATTGGCGTAGATCCCCCAAAGTTCGTCTGCGATCCTAAGGGAACCCATCGATGCGACACGGATCTTTGTCCCCTTGCAGCGACCACAAGCAAATGGGGTAGACCTATGACAACTCGGACAATAGAGGCCTCTAGCATTCAACCTATCGAAGAACTCTTCTGCCCGAGCGGTAGAAAAGTTATACCGTCTAACTGGTGAAATATCTGTTGAACCATCGTCGGTGTAAATCTCGCCGTATACGAGTGGCTTTTCACAGACCTCGCATGCAACAACCTCCTTACAAGTTCGACAGATGTAACGATTCACCCTTCCCTTCTTGTTGTAGATCAGAAGCAATGGTCCGTCACTGGCTTGGCTCATCTCCCCAATCCAATCAATCAATGTCTCATTTATTAGTTGCGAACTAGAGGTGATATCTCCGACACGGACGTTAGGCCAAGAAGTCGAATCGCTCAAGTTTCCTTTCGGTCGGGCAATTTGATGTAGAGTTGGATCCGGAAATCCTGAAACTACAACCACTTCAACACCATGAAGTTGTCCCCTGAGGCGAGCGATGCTAAAGCTATCTATCCGGGGGTGTGGAATCGATCGATGACCAGCAGAGGTTGGGTCAACGACAATGATCAATGCAAGTCCCACAATCGGTGCAAAAATCGCACTTCGGGTACCAAGGATCACGTCAACGTCGATAGGCAAATTTCGCGCCTTTGCTGACAGAGGTTTGTCGATCACCAAAAAGCTCATGCCATCATTCTTCAATCGTTGTGCATCGAAGTTGAGTTGGAAGAAATCAGGATACAGAACGAGAATTCGACTCGAAACCTTGGGTTGACCATCTCCTTCGGCAGCAAAAGTATTGCCAACGAGCGGCTTCGCAACAAATAATTGCATCGGCGCGACGTCATCGGTTGAGTAAGAGCTTCTCCTGGAAGCAAGACGACTGTAGAGAATATCAACGACAGAGACGTCGGGGGAGATCCGTATCGAACCAACCTCACCTCCGGCAGGATAATGTAGCTCTGCCGCTCCTAGGGCGGTACCTCGTGATTCAGGAGATAATAATTCCTCCATCGCATCCCTAGAACTCGACCCTGAAGACGAAGGACGAATATCAAGATCTTCAGGGAAGCTCTGTAAAAAAAGCCCGGAGACCATTATCGTAGGCAAGCGCGATGTTGCTGAATCAATCAGCTTGACGTAATGTACGGTTGAACCGCCGTAAAGATGCTGCATAGCTAAGGCAAATAGTTGGAAGTCCTCAGCAATGGAAATCTTCGAAACTTCGTCGATATCAGCTATCGCTATACCGACAGGAGGCTCGACGCCCACCTCAGTGATCCAGCCTTTTTCACGTCTTCCATGGATACGCCCATATACGACCATACCCACCCTAATTTTGGCCACATCGTCATCGGTGTAGCGATAGGTGAAGGTACGGTCGAGCGAGACAATGTCGAAGAGGACCTCGATATAGAGGTCACTCACCTTTAATTTCCTAACGCGGCCTTGAATTGATCTAGACGGGAGAGCTTCTCCCAGCTAAAGCCCTTGTCGCTTCGACCAAAGTGTCCATAAGCTGCAGTGCGTCGATAGATCGGTCGGCGAAGATCGAGGTCGCGAATGATCGCCGCAGGGCGAAGATCGAAGACTTCATTAATCGCCTGGATTATGCGCTCCTTTGATACTTGCTCAGTACCAAAAGTTTCAACCATTAGTGAGACAGGACGGGCAACTCCAATAGCATAAGCAACCTGGACTTCACATCTCGTAGCGGCTCCGGAGGCCACGACATGCTTTGCGACCCAGCGAGCTGCATAGGCAGCCGACCGGTCGACCTTACTCGGATCTTTTCCAGAAAATGCGCCGCCACCGTGTCGAGCTGATCCACCGTAAGTGTCAACGATGATCTTTCGACCCGTTAGTCCAGTGTCTGCATGTGGTCCACCGAGTTCAAAACGACCAGTTGGATTAGCGAGTATCCTCATATTTTTTGAGTCAAGAAAGTCTGGAATCATTGGCATAATAACCGACTCGCGCAGGTCCGGGAGGAGGAGCGTGTTCAGGTCAATTCCAGGTTGATGCTGAGTCGAAATCAAAACGGTATCGAGTCGAACCGGCTTATTCCCTTCGTATTCAACAGTTACCTGAGTCTTGCCGTCAGGTCGAAGGTACGGCAAAACACCTGCCCGCCGAACCTCGGAAAGTCGCTGTGAGAGGCGATGTGCGAGCCAGATAGGAAGGGGCATGTAGTCCGGCGTCTCGTCACATGCAAAGCCGAACATCATTCCTTGATCGCCTGCGCCTAACGTATCGAGCTCGTCATCCGTATGAAGTGATCGCTGCTCAAAAGCGCTAGACACGCCGGCGGAGATATCAGGACTTTGCTCATCTATCGATACGATCACGCCACAGGTATTGCCGTCGAATCCATAGCTTTCAGAGGTATAACCGATGTCGCAGATGGTATTTCTGACAAGCTTTGGAATGTCTACGTAGCTCGAAGTCGTAATCTCACCTGCTACAACAACCAATCCAGTAGTTAGAAGGGTTTCACAGGCAACTCTTCCCATTGGGTCTGACGACAAGATGGCGTCAAGAACCGAGTCTGAGATCTGGTCAGCCATTTTGTCGGGATGCCCCTCGGTAACCGATTCAGATGTAAACGTGTAGCGATCCGACATTTAAAACCTTCCCTAACGAATCTATTTATGAACAAATGTCATTACTTTTTAACTAAATAATACTAATTAAAGCCGCACCGCTAAAGCATTAACGACTTCAACGGCTATCTCTCGCTTAGGCGCCAAGGGGACATACTTGGAGGTGCCATCTGAAAACAAGATTACGACCTCGTTATCGACACTTCCAAACCGCGTCTCTTCCTTCGAAACGTCATTCACGACGAGGATATCACATCCCTTTTTTGCGATCTTTACCCGACCATTCAACTCAACTTCATCAGTTTCGGCAGCAAACCCAACTGTGATGAACTTTTGGGGGAAAGACTTAGAATCCGCAACAACACCCGCAAGAATATCTGGGTTCTCTACGAGTTTCAACTCCGGCAAGGACCCCAACCCACGCTTGAATTTACTAGCAAGAGGCGCCTCGACTCGATAGTCTGCAACGGCTGCGCACATAATCAGGGCATCGGCCTAAATACAAG
>JAKAZZ010000097.1 GCA_021826315.1 Actinomycetes bacterium | reverse complement strand
GGCGATCGAAGTGCAAGTGCCGATATGGGAACCCGGAAGTTGCCATGGATACCACCTTAGAACCTTTGGATGGATTCACGGGGAGGTACTTCGAAGGCTCTATAAAAACGACGTACCTTCGATCTTTGATGAGTTGATAGCAAAGCCGCTAGGTGTTGATCTTCATTTGGATTGGAACGATGTCCTCGATGGTTCTATCGCCGAGCTCGTAACCGAGCCTCCACAAGTCAATGTCGAGACTCTAATCGACTTAGAGCGGACAGCGGGACTATCTGAATATTCGATAAGTGCGATACACGGTCCAGGAAGGCTATTCGCATACGATCAGCGCTGGAACGAGAAGGATTACCGATCCCTAGCGATGCCCTCATCGAGTGCGATGACATCGGCGAGTTCGTTGGCGAAGATCTATAAGGGCGTGGTGACGGGCCATAATGGGGTCAAACTCCTGCAAAATGAAGTTATTAAAGAGGCGATTTGCGAGCGATCCCGTGGGGTCGATGCGATCCTTGGCCAGGAGACAGCATTTGGGATGGGCTTCGCGTTAGCACCTATGATAGGAGACTCGCTGCCTCCAAGTGCTTTTGGCCATCCAGGTGCCGGTGGAAGTTTAGGCTTTGGTGACGTTGAGGCTGGAATTGGCTTTGGTTATGTGATGAATAAGATGGCAGGTGCACTGATCGACGATCAGCGTTCAAATGAGCTCGCCGCAGCGCTCTACCGATGCATCTAGATACTCTTTGACCACATTGATAACGTGTCTACCGTTAGATGCTGACTCGAAGTAAATGGTTTTCGACGAGTGAGAAGGCGTTGGACAAGGCAAAGAAATGTGTTGAGTAACTCTTAAACATAGATCGGTTGAATCGAAAGTTCAATGACTGTTTGAACCCGATAAAGTCCCCCTTTGCCAACCGATTCAACTAATGGGCGGTGCAACGTCGCTCAAGATGATTGTTGTTTCGTCCTTTGAGCTTTCATTGGAAAGTAAAAGTGTATCGCTTGCGCCGTGAAGCTCTTCGCCTCGGACGTATTTCCTCCTAGAGGGGGCGTTGTCACCGTTGCTCAAGTGAGATCGGAGCGTCATTAGTCAGGAGCATCGTCGTTTTTTGGCTCTGGGGCTACGACGGCACCTGCGTGGTGACTTTGAAGCATGCGCTGTTTTGATGTGAAAAGCGAATGTGCATCTCGAGTTTTAGTATTTGCGACCCATTGTATAAAACTCTCTATTTGGTTTTAGCTGCGTAAAGCCAGCTATTCGATTTGACATGGCAAACATGGCGCTTATCGCACCTATGTCCCAGATCTCATCATCCGTAAGGCCGACTGCGTAGCAAGCGTCGTAGTCTTCTTCGGTGATTGAATCAGCAGAGAGGGCGACCTTTACTGCAAAGTTGCAGATCGTGCGCTCCCTTTCGGTGAGCTCGGCAAGGTGGTAGTTGGTAGCGATTTGGTCGCTGATAGTAGAGTCCTTAGAGTAGATCCTAAGGATCGCGCCATGAGCAACGACGCAGTAGAGGCAGTTGTTTTGAGCTGACGTGGCAACGACTATCATCTCACGCTCTTTTTTGGACAGACCGCCGTCTTTATTCATCAGAGCATTGTGGTAGGCGAAGAACGCCCTAAATTCGTCTGGGCGGAGGGCAAGTTTGGTAAAGACTGCAGGCACAAACCCTGTCTTTTCCCCAACCGCGACGATTGTCTCACGAATATCTGGGTCGACCTGGTCGAGATCGATAACTTCTTCTATGAACTTCGGGAACATCTACTTCTCTCCAATATTTGCCTAATGCCTCAAGCCTCGAAATTATTTAAAACGTCGTCTCGATGGGTAGCACACCCTGCAACTTGCTACTCATATCTTGATGCCAAAGGCTTGCGACTCGATATACGTTGCGAGCTTCGAAGGCACCTTCGGTTATCGGCATCAATTTCAAAGGCTAGCAAAGCGGGGACCTATCTGTGCGGGCAAATGGTCCCGCGTGCTATCTAAGGGTTTTGGAAAGGAGCTGCGGTGGCCATCTGAAGAAATGGCTGGCGGAAGATTGGCGATCGCGCTTGGCTACGGCTCCGGTAGGGCAGTTACGATTACCTTCTTGCAATAACCCTTGTATACCCTTGCGAGGGCTATAACCAAGAATGCAGGGCTATAGCCAAGGACCTCAGCTATCTCCTTGCTCCGATCGATCACTTCAATGTCCCGTGGAAAACATGCCACTACTCGGGGATCTCTGATCGGAGTTGTCATGATCACATTTCCAAGGGGGTAGGTGCCTGTAACGCGTTCGCTTTTGGGGTCTATCCCTATAGCGAACTTCTTGCGAATATCGACGATGGTAGTAGATGGTCGATTCCCGTCGAGTTGACCAAATGGGACTGAAGGTCCTAGAGATCCAAGAAGAGCGTTATTTGCGGAAGTGTCCAACTCTTCGAGGATCTGGCCTGTCTTTGATTTAGAAACCTTAGATGACGAGGGCTCCACCTTTCCAAAGCCGATCAACTCCGGTCGCGATGGGTCGGAGAAGATGTCCTTTTTGCGATCGATGCCAGTAAAAGGCGTATAGAGCGGTACATCTGAAGGAAATGACTCTTCTACTTCGATCCTTGAGATGACACGGTGATCGAGATTGAGGGCGAAGATCTCACTTTGAAGATGGCCTATGTAGATGAAATCGTTTGATAGGGTTGCCTCTCCTTTAGCCATCTCGTCTCTCCGCCTCTCTCTGATTTAATTCGGCCCGCAGGGCTTCTACGTCGCTAGTTGGAAGTTGGCAGGCGTAGTTCACGCACACATAGGCCAAGTTAGGTTCGCGATAACTAAAAAGTGGCCCAACCTTATCGTCGCCGATGGCGACCATCGTTCGGGCACTAAAGTAACCTCTGAGAAGGTCAACTAGTTCGCCGTCGTAAGTCGTTACGACGATCTCTGATGGTTCGTTTGCTAACCCTAGAACCAATGAGGCAAGCGGAGCAAAGTGCTCTGGATTCCGCTGAATGAGGGGCGCTAAGGGCGCGAGTGCCTCTAATGCTAACTGTTGGTAGCGGTCCTCTCCGAGTACGTGACTAGCAAAAAGGAGGGTGGAGATTGCCGTAGCGCTAGCAGAGGCGTAAGCTCCATCGAGGTGATCGCTACTTCTCATAAACAGACCACTTTGGCCCTTGGCACCAAGCGAAAAGTTTGCACTTTCGCTGTCGTAGAAGGAGTCCATCATCTTTTCTAAAAGTTGCACGATCATTGAAGGATCTTTTACTTCAGAGCCAATGAGATAACAGGTTAGGTAGGCTTCGATAAAGTTTGCGTAATCGACGAGAGTGGCCGGAACGTTTGTGGGGTCGGCTCCCGCTATTCGAGTTCCTTCGCC
This sequence comes from Actinomycetes bacterium, assembly GCA_021826315.1. Taxonomy (GTDB): domain Bacteria; phylum Actinomycetota; class Acidimicrobiia; order Acidimicrobiales; family Acidimicrobiaceae; genus Acidithrix. The sequence goes on along the minus strand of JAKAZZ010000097.1, from coordinate 3,399 downwards.
AAAGATTTGCGCCTTTTTCGACAGGGCGGTGAGGCAACGCTCAGCCGCCTCCGTGTAGCGGGGTTCGTTGAGAGCAAAGCCTGCTTCGAGAAGGGCAACAGTCATCATTGAGTTCCACTCAACGATTGCCTTGTCGTCACGGGCAGGGCTATTGCGCTTTGATCTGAGGAGCGCAAGCTTTGCTAGCCCATCTTGTAACTTTTGATCACCTTTGATTGAAGTCGCATTTGGGCGGTGGATGATATTTCGGCCTTCGAAGTTACCGGCCTTAGTAATGCCAAGTTGTCGCTCGAGTTCCGGATCCTCTCCACCTAGTGCTTCACGAATCTCTTCGATTCTAAATATGTAGTAGGCGCCCTCTTCGCCGTCTGAATCGGCGTCGTAAGACGAAGTAAAGAGGCCGTCTTCAAGCGTCATCTCATCTAAGACAAAGTCACACGTCTTTCGAATTATGTATTCGAAGTCAGCGTCCTTTGAGATAAAGAATCCTCGAAGGTAGGCTCGAACATTCAGGGCTTGGTCGTACAGCATTTTTTCGAAGTGTGGAACCATCCAAAATGCATCGGTTGAGTACCTGGCAAAGCCTCCGCCTACGTGATCGAACATTCCGCCGGATGCAGCGAGGCGAAGGGTATGGTTCGCGGCCTCGACTAGCTGGTTGTAGATATTGGTATCATCGGATAAGTCAGCGATCTCGTAGATAGCCTTGATTAGGTGGGGCTGTAGGAATTTTGGCGCTCGTCCAACTCCACCCCACTCTTTGTCGTATCTCTTGCCATAACCTGCGGCGAATGCGGAACTAAGAGCATCCGTATCGATATCAAGGCCCGACGTTGGAGCTAAAAGGTTGCGCTCTTTGAGCGCAGTAGCGACATTGGATGCGTTTTCCTCAACCTCTGCACGTGACTCATAAAAGAGGTGCGCCATAGTTTGAAGTACGCGTTCAAAGCTTGGAATGTGGCCACCCTCTCGTGGTGGGAAGTAGGTGCCTCCAAAGAAGGGTTTGCCATCAGGGGTACAAAAGAGGTTGAGCGGCCAACCGCCGTGGTCCGCCATCGTTAGGAGCGCATTCATATATGTGGCGTCGACGTCGGGATGCTCTTCGCGATCCACCTTTATGCAGATGAAGTTTTGATTCATGATTTTGGCGATAGATTCATCTTCAAAGGACTCATGCGCCATGACGTGGCACCAGTGGCACGATGAGTAGCCGATGGAGATAAATATTGGCTTGTCTAGTCGTTTGGCCTCTTCGAGTGCTTCGTTGGACCAGGGCCACCAATCTACGGGATTATCACTGTGTTGTCTGAGGTAGAGACTTGTACTTTGGGCTAGGCGATTTGCCACGCGTACCCCTTTCTTGACCTATAGAAGTCTATTTAGAAATATGCCATATCTGGTGGCTCAGTTCGGATCCGAGTTCTTCACCTTGGAGCACATAATTAACGCGTTGTACCTGTGACTCTGGTAGCAGCTAATTTTTGCAAGATGATTTTTAGAGTTAGAAGGCGAATTTGTTTGTGACCATTTGGGAGATTCGGGCGTAGACGAGGTAAAGCATTGCGAATCGAATTCGACTTGAAGTGGACTCCATATTTCAACTCTATGAAATGAGGAGAGGGCAGATAAATGGCATTATCCCGTCGCTTGTTACATCGCTGTCCTTTGTGTTGTGCGACAATGTATGAATGCATCGTCCAGATCTCATACGGATATTTCTGGGATGGCCGAAGCCATGGACTTAGGAAGTTGGATCCAGTTGAAGAAGCGTAGAGTTGTAGTTGTCACCGTTTCCGTCGTGATGGTCGCAATTGTGCTGGCACTATTGTCGCAGCTAATATTGAGTAGCAGAATAAAGGCACGGATAGTGGTTGCGGCGCAGAAGGCTCTCCACGTTGATCCGACCGTAAAACTTGGTAGTGGCATTGCTGCTCTGGAGCTATTGAATCGCAGAATCACGCAATTCGAGGTATCTACCAACTCGTACTCGACTACCAAAATCTCGAATATTGGCTTAGTTGCGTCATTTTCGGGAGTTACCCTTCCTCACGGTAATATATGCGCAACCGCCAAGAACGTCAATGTGAGTGCTTCAATAGGTGCGGCCTATATCTCCAAGCAGATGACGGCACGCTTTAAATCTCAGGCCGGATTATCCGTAAGCAAAGTGGTTCTTGATCAAGGTGGAATTAACGTTGAAGCGGGACCAGGGGGAGTCGCAACGATTATCCTCACTCCAACGACCAGTGGAAGCAACTTAGTGCTAACTGTGAAGTCCATTCTCCTATTTGGCCAACCATTAGCGCCATCTCAAGTCGCTTCGATTGCAGGTAAAGTCCATCCGGTAGTACCTATCAATCAGGTTCCAAGTTACCTCCACTTAAAGTCGGTAAGGACATCGACAACGGCTTTGACATTGTATTTTGAAGGCTCAAATGCAGTTTTGCACCAGGGAAGTCGATGCATTTCCTGAATACGATGGTACTCCTTTGGTTACTTGGCAAGTGAAAACGAAGGCAAATTGCTGCTCGAGTGGCGTTACTGTCGGTCTCTGATGCGAACAACTTGATGTGAAGGCCAAAAGGTCGACTCGCGGGTTTTGCCAATGGAAACTTTTGGGAGTATTTGTATGCGACATTTGACTGTCGATAAACTCCACTTTGCCTACATTTTACGAAATCACCCCATAATCTCGCTGCAATGCGATTTCGTTTGGTTATTGGACTCGTAAGCCCTCTCTACATGGATATTTAGATTGAGCAGAGCTCCCCACGGTCAACTTCTTCACCCGGCGAGAGTGGCTTGCGCGTCTCAATGTTCTCGTCTGTATCTGTGGTGTGGGCCATTCAAATACTCCATGAGTCAGAACGGACCGTAAAGTCTTCGATCGGGGAGGACGGTTGCGTCAATTGAATTTGACTTCTAGCGAAGGTGATTCTTCCTTTTCTGCGAGGAAGTATCTGGGGCGCTTCGATTTGAAGGTTAAGTATGCTTTTCAACCTATAACTTCCGTTTGAGTTCGAGACCATGAAGTGTGCAAGGTATCATCCAATGGGTAGCTATCGATGTCACTGCACCCTCTTCTAGATGGTTACAATTATCGCCATACCTCGACCATAGGTGTAATATTTCATCCTAAAACTTAGCCAATTCCTCCAATTTAAATACCTTGAATATCTGCTTGAAATACGAAATGTCTGAAGTTTTACATGAAATGCAGATGTGGATATTTCTTAGAGAATTCTCAACTTAATATGGCAATAGCGATACCCGCTCATTACTTTTCCATTACTAACGGGCCGTAGTGTATATCTCATCAGCAAGTAATTCACAAGAACTACAGATACAAGCTTTACAACTAGAAGAAGGAATCGTCAAATGACCATCATCGTAGTAAAC
>JAKAZZ010000096.1 GCA_021826315.1 Actinomycetes bacterium | reverse complement strand
ACTCGAAGTACATACTTCGATGATCTTTTCTCTTTCCTCCTCCGATAGTGCATTAGAGCGACGTCTATGAGAAGCTCCTCGCCGGCGATCTGTGGTGCCAGATTCCCATCGCCTAAATGTACGAGTCGATATCTTCAAAACTTCACAAGCTTTGTAGCTTCTTGCACCGGCTGCAATTGCTTCACTGATGAGGGCTACAGCTTGAGCTCGAACGTTGTGATCTAGATACAGAGGGGAGAGACTAAACGTCCCCTTCTTCCCCCCAGATCTCTTGTACTTTTTTTTGAAGAACCAATAGGGCAGCAGCTTCTGCTAGTGCCTTTTCTTTTCTAGCTAGTTCAGCTTCAATACGAATTCTGGCTTTGCGCTCTTTATCAAGGGCTACCTGGTGAGCCCTATTAGCAGCACTCTTATTGTCAAAGGCTGACTCTAAGGTAGATCGCCGTAGGGGCTGTGTCTTCTGCTAGAACTCCATTTGATCTCAACCATGAACCGAGTTCGTGCTCATTCATAGCGGCTGTGTCAACAACAGCTTTGATCTTGTTGATTGATTCGCTTGAGTTGATGACTCTGGCTTTACGTTCCGAGTTCCACTGGTAGACAACGTTTGCATTGATACCGTGATCTTTTGCGATTTTTGCAATAGCGCCAGCTTTCGCTGGCTCTGAGTTATCGAGCTCATATAGAGCCGCTACTACTTTATTCTTTAGTTCCGAAGGATACCTTTTCATGTCAATTCCATCTTCGCCCTCTTAGAAACAAAAATCAAGCTAGGTGACAACACTCTTGGCAGAGAGGGAGAACGACTCTTATTGGAAACTGATGGACCGATGCTTATTCATGGAATTCAAAAGATGTTTGGAACAAAATTATGCTTCCAAGAGAAAGAGCTGCTAGGCCCGACCAAGAACGCCTACATGAGCGATTTAAGGAATTCAAACGAATCTCCTAACCATCATGTGGATCTACTCACCCTCTCATGCGGAAGTTTGAGATCGTCTTTTATATCGGCACTAGGTGGTTTCTGTCACCAAGGACCTACCAGCAACCTCGGCAACGGATACACCCTCTTTCGTCAGCTTGTCTCTATCAGCAAGGTTTCTGATCACCTGCTCTGGGGAGTGTCGCTTGGAGTTTGGTTCGTCTCCTCCAAATCTACTTTGGAGCCGCAAGGCCTAGAGCGGGCGGGTTAGCTTTTGGGGAGCTATTCAGTTGCTCACCTCGTTGGCTCAAGAGATATTAGGAAACGGGCGTAGGTCAACACCGGTTACCACACCTCCTCAACTGAACTGGCAGCGAGAGGTCACGACAAGCGACCAGAAGCTATCGGATTGAGGGACCTAGAAGCTCCTGCGAAAACTACGGTCCCTGCAAAAAATCGCAGGAGCAAGAATTTTCACAGGACTGCCATTTCCCTGTGTATAATAGTTATCCTGCACACTTCCGTAGGAAAGGAAACAAATGCAGAATACTGGTCGAATGCTTGAACGCGAGGTACGCCAGCGGCTCCCTCGATTGCTTGCCGAGCTACTCGATGACGACAGAATAAACATCGAATCAGCAGAACGGAATCAGCCGATCGACTTCATCGCCTTCGACGAGCACGGTCACCGTTGGTTAATCGAGGTCAAAAGTTCAGGAGGTCCCGGTCAAATCACGAGCGCTGCTCAGCAGCTCCGAGCACTCCAGGACAAGCGTGCCATCCCGCTTCTCGTCGTACCCTTCATGTCGTCGGCCGGTGCACAAGCCGCTGACCGCGAACAACTCAACTGGATCGACCTGTCGGGCAATGGGCGTGTGCGCACCGCTGACCTCTATGTCTGGGTTCAGGGTCGCCCAAACGAATTGCGGACGAAAGGGAGGCCATCGTCGCCCTTCGCTCCGAAGAGCGCTCGCATTACAAGGACACTTCTGTTGGAGCCGAAGCACTGGTGGCGCCAGAGGAGCCTCGTTCATGCAACGGGCCTTGACGATGGCAGTGTCTCTCGGGTTGTGCGGCGCCTTGAGGACGAGATGCTACTTGAGCGACGTGGGCTTGAACTTCGTCCACGCGATCCCGCCGTCCTTCTCGACGCTTGGGCACAGGATTATCGCTTTGACAAGCACGACATCGTGACTGGCCATCTAAGCGGCAGTGGGATCGAGCTCTCGTCGAAGATCGCTAAACAATTGCACGGCCTCGGTGTTCACCACGCGTTTACCGGTCGAGCTGCTGCCTGGGCGTTGGACCGCTTCGCGCAGTTCCGACTCAGCACTGTCTACATCGACGCCGATCTTCAAGAAATCGCGGAGAAGCTTGGCATGCGTCTTGATGCACGAGGCGCCAACGTACAAATCGTTAGACCAAACGATTCCGGGGTCTTCGCCGAGGAAGCCGACTACGGCGGCGTTCGATGCGTCTCCCCAGTGCAGGTTTATCTCGATTTGCTTCACCTTCCCGAGCGTTCGACTGAGGCTGCCGAGCATGTACGTTCGCTCCATCTCAAATGGCAAGGCCGACATGGTTGATAAGCCCTGAACACGAGCGGGTTACCTGCGAGAGGCAACTGAACTTGTCGAATCAGCATGCCTAACTGTTGCAGTGACGCTTGGTGCATTCATGGATCGCCTCTGCGTTGTCGGTGGTCTCGTCCCAAATCTCCTGATTGACCGCCAACTTGGCGTCGACGCAGACGTAAGTGATGTGCACTCAGGCACGAATGACTTGGACATCGGTTTATCTGTCGCACTCTTAAACGACCATCAGTACGCCGAGATCAGCAGTCGTCTGCGACAGGAAGGCTTTGCTCCGGATCGGAATCTACAGAACAATCCGACTCCGCAGCGGTGGAAGATGAATGGTCTCAACCTCACAATTGATTTTTTACTACCAACTGTTCCCGGCGACGAGGAGGGTGGTCGAATAAAGAACTTACAAGGTGACTTCGCTGTCCTCATAGCTCCTGGACTGGAGGTGGCATTCGCCGAGCGTGAGGAGATCACCTTAGAAGGTCGTACTCTCAAAGGTGAACTGGTCGAACGATCGATTCCTGTTTGCGGTCCGGCATCGTTCGTCGTGCTCAAGGCACTCGCCTTTGCGGATCGCGGCGAACCAAAGGACGCGTACGACCTGGTCTACGTGTTGAGGCGTTGGCCGAATGGGACAAGCAATATCGCCGATCGATTCGCAGACCTCGCGCCTCAGCACGCGGACATCACTCGTAAGGCACTCGACCATCTTGCAAGGGACTTCCTGACTATCGAAAGCATCGGTCCTCAACGCGCTGGCGCATTCGCCGGAGGCATGGGCAACGAACTTTATGTCCTTGCGGCCGATGCACATGGCTACGTCGACGACCTGGTGCGTGCGTGTCGCGATCGGGGTGTGATGTGAGTGGAGCCCACCTGCCGTAGAGGCGAAATTTGAATTCACTGATCGAATAGCTATCGAAATTTGACTGGGTCTACAAGTTAAGCCGAGTCGGGGGAGTCCAACTGTCGATTTAAGGTTCCCCAGTTTCTGTATACGCCCGTTACGCCAACCTACGATGTTGGTGGAAACGACGTCACAATAAGAGCAACAAGGCGGAAAGTTACCCCGGACGAAAAGACCGAAAAGGATCTACTAACGCTTTAATTGAAATACATGAAAACAGTCCCACTAGCTAATGCTCGCGCACAATTGTCGAAAATAATTGAAGAGGTTAGTTCGACGCACGAGCGAATTGAAATTACCAGGAGTGGACATCGCGCGGCGGTGCTGTTAGGAGCTGACGATTACGACGCAATTCTTGAGACTATTGCGGTTCAGTCAGATAGTTTGATTCTTGAAGCCCATAAGAGGGGATTGTCCGACATTCAAGAAGGTGACACATTAGGCCCCGAGGAGCTCAGACAAGCGATGGTTAGATCTGTACGACGTGTCGTCGCGAGATGATCATTACAGTTTGCAGATTGCACGTTCCGCATCAGTCGCACTAGCTAAAACGCGTTCGGAAAAGGTGGCCCTAGCTGCATGTGAAATCATTACTGGAGCCCTGCTAGATTTTCGGTACCGAGCTGGTAAGCCTTTGAAGGAGCCCCATTCGCATATTTTTACGGCTCGTCGCGGCTCCTATCGGATACTTTGCCAAATTGATGAAGAGTCGGCCAATGTAACGGTGACGGCCGTAGTGCACAGGAGCGACGCATACCGAACGCTGTAGATTCCTATACGAGCGCGCATCGAATACACAACAGATCACTCAAATGGGTATTCCGGTTTGGATGGGATTCGAGACTTCACTGGTCGTTAGATGGATGCGTGGCTCCCACTGCAAATGGGGTACCAATAATGGGGGATCGCACTGGACGAAAACCGCCTTCAACTGAAGTCCTATTGTTCTCGGATTCCAGAAGAGAAACTAAAGGCTTTCGCTGCGTTCTCTATTTGAGTGCGCCAATAGATAGATCTAGCCCTTTGTCACCACGGGTTGAAGATGACGTTTTGAATGACAGATTTGGGATCTTGTGCCGTAATTATTAAATCGAGTCAGTCTGATTAAATTCATTGCGAGACAAAATTCCAGCCAGAGATAGAAACGCCGTACTTATCATCTTGATGATAAGATGTAGTTATGACAAAGACGAGAACAACACTTACCGTCGAAAGCGATATACTTCGAGCTGTGAAAGTGCGTGCTGCCCGAACCGGCAAGGGTGAGAGCCAGGTCATCGAAGAGGCTCTGCGACGCTACCTCGGACTCGATTTACTCGATAAGATTTGGGAACATGGGACCATGAACGAGGACGAAGCGATGGCTCTCGCTTTAGAAGCGCAGCATCTTTCTCGTAAGGGTCCACACTGAGTTGCGCGCGGTCCTCGATCCGAATGTCATCGTATCGGCACTGTTGGCGCCGTCGGGTACACCAGCAAAAGTACTTCGAGCATGGTTCGATGGAGGCTACGAAATCATCGTTTCGCCGCTTTTGCTGGCAGAGCTCACTCGAGTATTCGACTATCCGAAACTTCGTCTACGTATCAGCGAGGCTGAGTCCCGGCAGTTCATTGATCTCGTCAAACATCAGGGCGAGATCGTTGACGATCCCGAGATTTCCCTTTCAATCCGTTCTTCGGATCCCGATGACGATTATCTCATCGCGCTAGCGGCCACGACACGATCTGTAATCGTCTCCGGCGATCACCATCTTCTTGATCTTGCTGACCGCCTGCCAGTTCACTCGCCAGCCGCATTTTTGGAACTTCTGATCGCCGCCCTCTGAGACCGTGGACATCAGCCAACCAAACAGGCAGTTTTCGCTTGACCACAATAACTTCGATCTGTTCAAAATTAATTCCGACGGGATCTCCGTGAATTTCTATAGCGGCGTGCGTTACGAGCCGTTCCCGGATTTATATTCCGTTGCTTTGCCAATGCTCTAAGTTGTGTAGTTGTGGCTCTAGTTAGGTATCGCCTTATTGAAATGGCACTTGGTTGATAGTTGTTGGGATTTGCAAAGTTCAACAAACTGCAACACAAGCCCCAGACCCACTAGCGCAGCTAATAGCGCCTTCATTATGACGTTACTTTAATGGTCGGCGAATATCACCATATTATTTTTGAAGAATAATAGGCTCTATTGACATAGATGTGGGTCCCAAGTACCACTAAAGGAAGCGATAATCCCAGTACACACTTATTTCTCGGATCCGAAATAGCCATAGAAGAAACTTGACTAGATCCAAGCCCCTAAATTTTTTAGTTGCAAAACACTCGAAAAGGGAGACCGGACCCGCGCACGCCAACGATCTAGTTAAGCAGATTCTTGGCTTAAAAGGTGTCGTTATAAGTGAAGTTTCTCTCTCACAAGGAGAGATAGTGCTAAAGCTCAAGCTCACCCGTACCAAGCTTGTCCGTACCAAGTTTGTATTGCCTAATTGCAACTACAGTACTTACCTTCTCCTACGACACCAGAACTGTCAACTTCAGCTTCAGACATATGGACATGGGAGTTCGTCAGACATGGCTTTATTGTCAACTTAGACGATTCAAGTGTCCAATCCACGGAGTAATAACTCAAATCGGTTCCATTTGCAAGGTCATTGGCAGATTCGCGTTTCACCAGAGACTTCGAGCACCTGGTTGCCTGGTGCAGTCGAGATGGATAAAACCACCGTTACCAAGCTCACCCGCATTGCGTTTCAGAACAGTAGGGATGATCTGCGAGCGGGTAGTAGCTGAAGAGCTCGATCGCAGGTGCCTAGTGAACCTCTTCCTGATAGGGGTGATTGAGATCTCCTGTAGAAAGCATAACAACTATCTGACTCTGGTAACCAACCACGAAACCGGGAAGAGAAGTTTATGGAGCAAAAGGGAAAAGTGCAAATAGCTTGAATAGGTTCTTCAATGAGCTGGGCCCGGAAAAATCTGCGGAGAAAAAAAGCGGTAACCATGGACATGGGACTTAGCTTTTGCCAAAGCATTTACTGATCATTGCCCAGATGCACGGATCTGTCTCGATCCATACCAAGATAGTCAAGTAAGGAACGAAAAGCCCTAGAAGAGGTTAGATGCGACCTCTGGCGTCAGATGAGAAAGCTTCCTTCTCGAAGAATATGCCCGCAACCCTTTTAAGTGGATGTCAATTTTCAAATCAAATCCCAACCACGTGAAGGGTCGTAAGCTTGTGCGTCATGGGCCAATACTCGTCCAAATGGCCTAAACACCGCCAGTACTATACAGATAATGATATAAAAATATCATTATCTGTTATGCTTGATTGCGTGAAAACAAGCGTGCTATTGCAAACACTGGATAAGTGGGACAGGCATGGGGTTTGGGCTTTCGATGTGCCTCGACTCAAATTGCTATTTGATGACTCACCTGGCGACCTTCAGCAATCCCTCAAGCATCAAACTCGAACAGGCAATATAGTGCGTATC
>JAKAZZ010000095.1 GCA_021826315.1 Actinomycetes bacterium | reverse complement strand
CCTGACAAGGCATTTCCTCTAGCGGGTGCAGCATTTGAGGCGTTTACGGCCCACAATCTTCCAGATGGCATGGAGCCAAATCTTGAAGCATCGGTTACCTGGGATCCGCCGAACTTTACCTTCCCATACGGGGCGCACTTTGCCTTAGTTGAGATAGACACCGAGACCGGCAAGGTCGACCTACTTCGCTACCTGGCCGTAGACGACTGTGGAAATCGGGTCAATCCATTGATCATTGAAGGTCAAGTCCACGGCGGATTAGCCCAAGGGATCGCTCAAGCCCTCTTTGAAGAGGCCGTTTATGACGATCGTGGAAACCTAATCACTTCCACCTTGGCTGACTATCTCGTTCCATCGGCGGCTGAATTTCCATTCTTTGAACTCGATCACACGATTACTCCAAGTCCAACTAATCCGCTCGGAGTAAAGGGTATCGGCGAAGCGGGAGCTATTGCATCACCGCCAGCAATCATCAACGCAGTTGTTGATGCCTTGAACCACCTTGGAATCGAGGATGTGGAGATGCCAGCATCACCTCAAAGGGTATGGCGAGCTATCAATGGTGCCAAAAAAGGTTAATTTGACGACAAAGTTGTCAAGGTTTTGAGATAAGGATCTTTTATAGATGTTTCCATCATCGTTTGATTATGTTCGGGCAAGTAGCGTGTCAGAGGCGATATCTATCCTCAATAACGAGGAAGATGCCAAGCTTATAGCTGGAGGACACTCGCTACTCCCCCTCATGAAGTTGAGATTGGCAAACCCATCCAAGCTTGTAGACATTGGTCGCATAAGCGATCTCTCCTACATTGAGGATCGTGGAGATCACGTTGCGATTGGTGCGCTTACCCGCCACCATGCGATTGAGAACTCTCAGGTCATCAAGGCTTCGGTGCCGATGCTTTCGCACGTCGCCTCGTTAGTTGGCGACCCGTCCGTGCGCCACAGGGGAACGCTTGGTGGCTCTGTCTCTCACGGAGACGGTGCTTCTGACCTGCCCGCGGCTATTTTGGCACTAGATGCTACTCTTGTAGTCACTTCTGCCAATGGAGTGCGAGAGGTAGCTGCGAAGGACTTCTTCAAGGGTTTCTTGGAGACGGACTTGAACCAAGGTGATATTCTTACCGAGATCAAAGTGCCTAAGGCTACCGGAGGCTGGTCGTACCAAAAGTTCAATCGCAGAGCTCAAGACTGGGCGATTGTCGGTGTGGCCGCCGTTAGGAATGGATCTACAAAGATTTCGTTGGTTAACATGGCTTCGATGCCTATAAGGGCAGAGGCTGTTGAGAACGCACTATCGGGTGGTGCATCGATTGAAGAGGCTGCAGCTTTGGCCTCAGAGGGGATCGATCCACCATCAGATCTAAATGCTTCTGCAGACTATCGCCGTCACCTTGCTTCAGTGCTAGTACGACGAGCCCTTGCTGAGGCAAATTCGAATTAGAAGAGGATGATTAATTGATGCGACAAGAGACGCGTGAAGACATAGACGTCTCTTCGTTACCATCGATCGTAGATGCGATTGGCGTAGCTTCTCCCCAAGAATTGGCGGTTGAGCTACGCGCTCTCGACTACTTGGCAGACGAGGCACTGTCGACTTCGCTGTACCTTGCCCTAGCTTTAAGGCGCCCCTTGTTACTCGAGGGAGAGCCTGGAGTTGGCAAGACTGAAGTCGCCAAGTGCCTCGCGCGTTTGATGGGTTCCCCACTGATTCGCCTTCAGTGTTACGAAGGTATTGACGTAGCGCAGTCGCTATATGAGTGGAACTATGCACGGCAGTTAATCCACCTGCGCAGTATCGAAGCTACCTCAGGTAGCAACGAAGCTATTGAAGACGACCTCTATGATGAGAAGTATTTGATTCGTCGACCTCTTCTGCGGGCGTTGGACCCGATTGGGGCGGGAGATGTGCTACCTCAGATTGATGGGGTAACCCTTCCTCCAGTTCTTCTTATAGATGAGTTGGATCGGGCTGATGATGAATTTGAGGCATTTCTCCTTGAGGCACTGTCGGACTTTTCGGTAACAATTCCAGAGCTTGGTACGATACACGCCGAGGTACCTCCGATCGTGGTTGTTACTTCGAACCGCACAAGAGACCTCCACGATGCGCTCAAGAGGCGTTGCCTCTACCATTGGGTGGAGCATCCTGGATTTGATGTTGAGGTGGAGATTCTTAGGACGAAAGTTCCTGGTGTTGGCGACCTTATGGCAAAGCAGGTTGCTGCTCTCACTGGAGCGCTACGGGCGATGGGACTCTTCAAGCCACCAGGTATCGCGGAGTCTATCGACTGGTTGAGATCGCTAGTCACCCTAGGGGCAACTGAGGTTACCTCATCTCTCTTTGAAGCCTCGCTTTCGGCGGTTATCAAGTACCGTGAGGATCAAATGAAGGTTAAGGACGCTGACATCGCATCCTTAGTTCGTGCTGCAGTAGTCAAAAGTCAATAGAAGTTTCGTGTGATATCCGTGCGTAGAACTTTTGTGAATGGTCTTTGAAGATGGCAGATACTTATGAGATCGTTGCCGGTTTTGCAGAACACCTGCGACGCTTCGGAATCGCAGTCGACCCTTCGTCCTGCTCGTCTTTTATTGAGGCCCTCTTCTTAGTTGGCTCGGATAACAGGAGCAAGGTCTTCAATTTGGCTAGAACTACTCTCGTAAAGCGTGCCGAGGATTATCCAGCATTTTCGGCCGCTTTTTCTTCGTACTTCGATCGCAATGACGAAAGTTTTGAATCAGGAGATGATGCCCACGAGAGCGAGACCCTCTTTTTTGACCTAGGCGACGATGATTCATCACCAGATGACGGAAGTGAAAGCCAAGAAGAGGGCCAAACCCTAAGGTTCTCTACTAGCGAAGTCCTAACTGAAAAGGACTTCGCCAAATTGACTAAGGCTGAACTAAATGAGATCTACGTACTTATGTCGCGAATGCGCATAAGTGGATCTTTAGTTAAGTCGCGAAGGCTAAAGATAGGCAAGCGGGGAGGGACCCTTGATGCGAGAGCCTCAATGCGTGAGGCAATCAAGACTGACGGTGAGACCATCAAACGTATCTATCGTTCTAAGAGCGAGAAGTATCGCCGACTCATCTTTTTACTTGACATCTCTGGATCGATGGATAGCTACTCCCGGGCGCTCCTTCGATTTCTCCACGCGAGTATTGTTGCTAGGGGTCGGATTGAGGTATTTACCTTCGCTACAAGGATAACTAGGATCACCAAAGAGCTCTCTTGGAGAGACCCCGATAGGGCAATTTCAGACGTTGCTGGCAGGGTAGTAGACTTTTCAGGTGGCACCCGCTTAGGCGATGTACTGGCAGACTTCAATCGCAATTACGGAATTGCTGGGATGGCAAGAGGTGCTACCGTTGTAATTTTGTCTGACGGTTGGGATCGGGGTGATCCGTCCATGTTGGAGATTGAGATGACCAGACTGGCTCGGGCGGCGCACCGAGTCATATGGGTAAATCCCCTAAAAGTCCAAGATGGATACGCCCCTTTAGCCCGAGGTATGGCTACTTGTCTGCCTCACGTCGACGACTTCGTTGAAGGTCATTCACTAAGTGCCCTTTTGAAGTTAGTTGAATGCATAAATGCATAGCGCGATCGATTCACGAGGTGGTTGTAATGCTAGATGTACTTACTGATTTAGAGCGATGGACGGCTAGGGGCCGAAAAGTAGCAATTGCGCGCGTAGTTGGGACCGAAGGTTCATCCCCGCGCGAGCCAGGTGCAACGATGGTGATCTCAGAGCTCGGCGAGGTCTCCGGTTCGGTCTCTGGCGGATGCGTTGAGGGAGCCGTCGTCTCTGAAGCTTTGGCCCTTATGGGTGTCAAGAACGTAGTGACCGAGAACGGCACGCCGATGGAGATTATCGCAAGTGCCGGAGAAGCCTGTCCAACGGTCTCCATCTTCGGATACTCCGACGATGAGGCGTTTGCGGTTGGGTTAACTTGTGGAGGTACCCTCAAGATTTTGATAGAGCCTGAGGTGGTTGATCCCTACCCCTTGATCGCTCACCTACTACGAGAAGAGACGAACTTCGTAAGGGTCACCGTGGTCTCGACGAATGACGCATCTAGTGAATTGATCCAATCAGGCGAGATTAGCTCCGAAGGTATCAATGCATATGAAGTAAGTGGCGAATTGCCCCCAGTCGGAGCCACGATTATCGTCTCCAACGGCGAAGTCCTCTTTACAAACCTTTTCAGTAACTTGGCCGACGTTCTAACTCGTGACGCATCTGCCCTACTTGATGCCGGAGCTACGACGGTTCGCCACTATGGCCGCAATGGTCAGGCAAAGTTGTCCGAGGTTGAGGTCTTATTTGAGACCTTTGCCCCGCCGCCCCGAATGATAATCTTCGGAGCCGTTGACTTTACAGCGTCACTTGCACGACTTGCAAAGATGCTTGGCTTTCGCGTCTCCGTCTGTGACGCGCGACCCCTATTTGCGACTAAGGCTCGGTTCCCGATGGCAGATGAAGTAGTTGTGGATTGGCCGGATCGCTATATCTCTAGCGTCGCCTCCTCCCTGAGTGGAAGAGATGCTATCTGTGTCTTGACGCACGATCCAAAGTTCGATGTACCGGCAATTACAGCCGCCCTAAAAACTCAGGTTGGCTATGTCGGAGCCATGGGATCGCGTCGCACTCACGATGAGCGAACGAAGCGCCTCGTTGATGTGGGCGTCGACATTGCCGAGCTTGAAGACCGGGTCTATGGGCCAATTGGATTGGATATCGGGGCGCGAACTCCAGAAGAGACCGCAGTCTCGATCCTTGGAGAGATTATTGCGAATCGTTCAAGGCGTTTCGCAAGTTCTCTCTCAAGAGGCGATGGTCCGATACACAATAGGTAGCTGTAAGAGGCTGCAGTTCAAGGAGACCTTTGGGTGAAGGTTGTTGGAGTGATATTGGCAGGAGGATACGGATCTCGCTACAAAGGCGAGACCCATAAACTCCTTGCTCAGTTCCGAGGAGATAGCGTCCTTGGCCACTCTCTAAGGGCTGTTCGCGACTCGTCGATAAATGAGATCGCCATCGTCCAAGGGGCGATAGACCTAAGTTGGATCGTCAAGCAGGGCGAGACGCTACTTGTAAATAGCGACCCGAAGGCCGGTATGGCCTCCTCGCTGGCAATAGCTATAGAGTGGGCTAAAGAGGTTGAATGTGATCACTTAGTTGTCGGCTTGGGTGATCAGCCATTAGTTGTCGCTGCAAGTTGGACTAATCTAGCATCCGCGCCTGCTGAGGCTAGATTAGTAGTAGCGACTTACAAAGGTAAGCGGAGAAATCCCGTAAGAATTGCTCGGGAGCTCTTCGCACTATTACCTTCAACGGGAGAACAAGGTGCACGTATGCTCATGGACCTCTATCCTGAGCTCGTACTTGAGCTACCCTGCGAAGGTGAACCGATTGATATCGATACAGTTGAGGAGTTGTCGAAATGGAACTTGTAAATAGTTTTAGCGTGAATGTGCCGATAGATCGGGCGTGGGCTCTCCTGACTGACGTAGAAAAGATAGCGCCATGTCTTCCTGGAGCACAGCTTGAGGAGATTGAAGGCGATGAATTTCGTGGGTCGGTCAAGGTAAAAGTTGGTCCAATTACTGCTGCTTATAAGGGCAAGGCGTCGTTTATTGAGTTGAATAGCGAGACCCACACGGCGGTGCTTAGGGCTGAAGGCCGTGACACAAAGGGTGCTGGAAATGCCTCTGCCACTGTCACTGCAACCTTGGTCGGAGATGAAGTAAAGACAGATGTTACTGTCAACACTAATTTGGCAATTACCGGCAAGGTCGCCTCTTTCGGGCGAGGAGTCCTCGCGGACGTCTCTAACAAGTTGCTTACTCAATTCGTAGCATCGCTCGAGGAGCTGATTGCCAACGACGGAGTCGAAGCTGAATCATCGGCTACGGCATCATCTGACTCTGGGGCATCTGGCGAATCCAAAGAGGGTCAAGCTGACGGTGGTAGTGCCCAAGGAAATGGTAGCGCGCCATCTGGATCTTCCACAGGTGAAGGTTCAGCGCCAAAGAGCGAGCCGGTCAAGAAGGTCTTTGAGTACAAGGAGCAAGAGCCTGTAGACCTGCTCGGCGCTGTAGGTTCTCCTATCATCAAGCGACTGATCCCGGCAGTTGCTGGAACTCTATTCTTCCTAGCCTTGGTCTTCATCAGGCGGGCACGTAGGGCTAAAAGATAGTTGCGTCCAGCTGATTGGCCGCTAACAACTCCTAGCGACATCGACAGGTTGACGATCCTTCTCGATCGTCCACCTGTCGGAGAATTTGTTGTGATAAGACGAAGAATCGATGGAGACATCGCGGTTATTTCAACGTTTCCAATAATCGGTGCAGACCTCCCTATGCCAACACTGTTTTGGTTGGTTGATCCGGCATTGACGAAGAGTATCTCTACCCTTGAATCAAGGGGAATCATCACTTGGGTTCGGCAAAACGTCCCTATTGAGGCGATCGAGGAGAGTCATAGTCGATATCGGACACTTAGAGACTCGTTGATTCCGCCGGACTATGAAGGTCCGCGTCCATATGGTGGAGTAGCGGGTACTCGAATAGGTTTCAAGTGCCTCCATGCTCACATGGCTTGGCACTTGGCTGGGGGCGATGACCCAGTGGTAAAAAGGGTAATTGAAGAACACCCTGCCCTCGGAGAAGAGCTAGAAGGGCTGGCACCTGCGATATTGCCTCATTCGCTATCTGCAGGCGCCTACTGATACTCACTAGATCGTTGAGAGACTTGTTGCAGTCGGTAGGTGTTTGTTAATGGCCGGTACGTGAGTCGAATCTAATCACGGAGGCTCTTCTTTTGCGGCTAATCAAAGGACCCATCGGTGATCGTTGGTCACTGATGGGTCCTTTTTCGATTGTGAGCTTGTGGCCTAATCTTCGG
>JAKAZZ010000094.1 GCA_021826315.1 Actinomycetes bacterium | reverse complement strand
AGGATCGGTACCTGTTCACCTTGAAAGATTGAGTTTGTGGTTACGAACGCAGCGGTACATCTAAATTTCGAGCAGTATAAGGCCGCTTTGTACATCCAGCCGGTGACGTAATCAAGTTTTTTCCATTTAGGTACCATTCCTCCAAACGCACGCTCAAGATCATTTTTATGCTCTTCGGTTTGGGGGGGTAGAACCGAGATATGGTGGATTGCCGCATATGAAGATCTCACCGCCATCGTTGGCAAATGGGATCTCTGACTGCCCTAGGTTCGATTGAAACAAATCTTCCGACACAACACTCGAAATTGCCCCGTAAGGTGGGCATATCTGCTCCCAATCTAAGGTCAACGCGTTTCCGCTGATAATCCAATTTTCTTTTGACAGCGGCAAAAAGTCCGCGATGGCTAACGATTGGTCTCTAAATAGCTCGTTGCACTGATATTCGGCGATAATTAGCGCAAGTCTTGCTACCTCTGCGGCAAAGTCACGAATCTCAATCCCTCTGAAATTAGTAAGCGGTATTTCGCTTTTCCGCCCAACTTCATTCAGCCTTTCATTGATCTCGGCCTCAAGAGCTCGCAGCTGCTTGTAGGCGATGACGAGAAAGTTGCCCGATCCGCAGGCCGGGTCGAATACCCTAATTCTGGAAATCTTTTCCCTTAGCGCAACCAATTTTGTTCGTGAGTTTTTGGCCTCGCTCAGCTCTTCTCGTAACGTGTCGAGTAAGAGTGGATTCAGCACTTTGAGGATGTTAGGGACACTGGTGTAGTGAAGACCCAGGTCACTTCTCTCGCTGTCGTCAGCGATCGCTTGCACCATCGATCCGAAGATATCGGGGTTGATTTTGGTCCAATCTAAGTTCCCGATATGAACCAAGTGAGCTCTAGCAACTTTGGAGAACTTTGGAACGTCGCAGCTTCCCGCGAAGAGACCTCCGTTGACATATGGAAATTCACGAGCCCACCGTGGAACATTACCTTCGTCACGCTCTTCCAGAGGAAGGTTCATTGCGCGAAAGATCTCAGAGATCACAAAGTCGGTATTTGACGAATTCGCGGCACTCATCGTTTCGATCTTTTTCGCAAAGAGCTTTGGGGAACTAAATAGATTGGTGTCGTCTGCGAAAAAGCAGAATATGAGACGCGTAACGAAGTGGTTCATCTCATGGCGTCGTTCCGAACTTGCCCAATCCGGGTTATCTTTGACTAGCTCAACGTAAAGGCGATTTAGCCGTCCAGTAGCTCGGACGTCAAAGATGCTCTCGCTCAATTGCCTTTCCGCGGATATCCCTGCAAGAGGCAAGAAAAATGCGAAGTGATCGGGCAGCTCATTCAAACTGCACACGATTATGTCGCCGCTTATTAGGTTTTCGGCTTCAAAATATTCGCCATTAGTTGCGACAATAAATTTGGCCTTTTTGGACTTGGTCTTTTTGCTCTCCCGCAGCTCAGTTAGCTTTTGCGAAACATTCCCGTCTGTCACCGCGATGTGTACGTTGTTGACTTGAAGAACGCCGCCACAGTCGGAAGCATTCTTGCCCCCGTTGCGTAGGAGATTTATTGTGGTTTCCTTATTTCCAAAGGCTCGAAGAAAAGAGTACGGGAATTCATCTTTATCGAATTCAGCGACAGCCAAATCGGAGACCGCTGCCTCCACCTCAACTGCGTTCATTTCACTTGGCTCCGAATCTACTTTTTAGAACTCTACCATCTCAGACCATAGAGACTAAACATGTAAACGATACTTCGATATAACTTTAGAGGGAGAATCAGACCAGTGTTGAAACGTAGTTCAGCCACAACATATCAAGTGGTCAACAAATTTCAAAGCGAAGCGATAACCGATTCCAAAGAAAAGTCCTAAACCTGAGATAGCGACTTTGTTCGATCTCTAAATCAGTTGGCGTAGCTCAACTACCGCCAACCGAAGACAAGGCATGCTAATGGTCGTCGCCGATGAGCCGTGGATTGATGACGTTGTAAACGAAGATGTGACCGCTAGATCTGACTGGCGAAACGAGTCAATAAAAACTTCGACACCAATTTCAGAACCTCAGCTATTCGAGATTGCGCCTTTAGTCGATCTATCTGAACTATGTCCATTTGGGCAGACTCGAATGAACGCATCTACCGATCACTGAGAGCGTCTAGAGCAATTATCGATTTCCAACTAGCTAAACGTTTGACTTTGAACTAAAATCGAAGGTCAAGGCACTTTGGCCTCTTACCCTTTCAACTATTGCGAGGAAATAAATTGACGCGCGAACCCATTGCACCCCTTGATCTACTCAACATCGACTCTCTCCTCAGCGAAGAGGACATTGCTATTCGAGACACAGTTCGAAAGTTTGTCGAAAAGCGGATCAAGCCAGATGTAGCAAAGTGGTTCGAAGAGGGCAAGCTACCGGTACGCGAACTTGCCTTGGAGCTCGGAGAGCTAGGTGTACTAGGTATGCACCTCGATGGTTATGGTTGCGCCGGTACCTCCGCCCTAGCCTATGGCCTCGCTTGCACCGAACTCGAAGCGGGAGACTCCGGCCTTCGCTCACTTGTTAGCGTGCAGGGCTCTCTAGCGATGAAGGCGATACACGCCTTTGGGTCGGAGGAGCAGAAACAAACTTGGCTACCCGGCATGGCAAGTGGTGAGATCATCGGTTGCTTTGGCCTCACCGAGCCAGACTTTGGATCGAACCCATCGGGAATGAGAACCAATGCTAAGCGCGATGGGGATGATTGGATCCTCAATGGAACCAAGATGTGGATCACCAACGGTTCAGTTGCAGACGTAGCAGTGGTTTGGGCAAAGACGGACGATGGCATCAAGGGATTCATCGTTCCAACTAACTCCGAGGGCTTTAGTGCGCCAGAGATTCACCGCAAGATGTCCCTTCGAGCATCTGTAACCTCAGAGCTCATCCTCGACAACGTTCGAGTCGCAGATTCACAGCGCCTCCCAGAGGTATCGAGCCTCAGAGGACCACTAACCTGTCTCAACGAGGCCCGCTTTGGCATACTCTTTGGAACCGTTGGTGCAGCCAGAGACTGTCTCGAGACCGCAATTAGCTACTCGATCAGCAGAGAACAGTTCGATAAGCCACTTGCAGGCTTCCAGCTAACCCAAAAGAAGCTCGCCGATATGACCCTCGAGTTACAAAAGGCGATGCTCCTAGCGATCCACGTAGCAAACCTCAAGGACAAGCACATATCGAATCCAACCCAGGTCTCTATCGGAAAGCTCAACAATGCTCGTGAGGCTCTGAACATCGCCCGAGAGTGTCGAGGTATCTTAGGTGCCAATGGCATAACGCTTGAGTACCCAGTTATTCGCCATATGAACAACCTTGAGTCGGTATACACCTACGAAGGCACCAACGAAATGCACACTTTGGTAGTCGGCGAAGCCATAACAGGTATCGCAGCATTTCGTTGATAGTTCCTTGCCTGACAAGTGTTCATTCACAGCGTCATCAGTAGGCAGAGAACCGTAAAAAATCGTAAGCAAGCAACCCACGGTGGCGTTTCAAATGGGACGCCACCGTGGCTTTTTTATGGGATATCGGTCCAATAATCACACCACGACCCACGTAGGCATTTATTCAAGGAACTCCTAAATAGACCTAGTAACAGATTCGATAGCGACCCATCGACGGTATGCCGATAAAATTAGGTGTGGTCTGAGCAGTTAGCTAGACCAAATATTTAAGTACAAAGGTTGCATGTGAATAGCGAATCGATCGTCGTCAATCTAATCTCAGGCGAGTCCACAAGCTCGGTAGAGGTTGCAGTAGGGACCAGAGCCTTCGAACTCTTTAAAGAGCAACCCGAGGTAATCGCCGCAAGGATCGACGGAGTACTACGGGACCTATCGCATACCTTGACTGGCGGCGAGACCATCGAAGCCATCACCATCGATAGCCGCGATGGTTTGAGCATCCTTAGACACTCCACCGCTCACGTTCTAGCCCAAGCCGTACAAGAGCTATTTCCCGCGGCAAAGCTTGGCATTGGGCCACCGATTGAGGATGGTTTCTACTACGACTTTGACGTAGAGACACCATTCGTTCCTGAAGACCTCGAAAAACTCGAGACCAAGATGCGCCAGATCATCAAGCGCAATCAGCGCTTCTCCCGCCGAGTGGTAGCCGACAGCGATGCATATGGACAATTCAAGGACGAGCCATACAAGATGGAGCTAATTGGCCTCAAGGGCTCAAGCTCGACGGTAGCAGAGGGTGCCGATATGGAGGTAGGCGGTGGAGAGCTAACCGTCTACGACAACATCGAGCGCGATGGAACAGTAGCTTGGTACGACCTATGCCGTGGACCCCATATCCCTACCACCAATCGAATCCCCGCCTTCAAGTTGATGAGAACCGCCGCCGCCTACTGGCGCGGGGACCAAGCAAATAAGCAGCTACAGAGGGTCTATGGCACCGCATGGCCTACCAAGGAGGCCCTAGCAACCTACCTAGATCGAATTGCACAGGCAGAGCTACGCGACCACCGTCGCCTCGGAAGAGAGCTCGATCTATTTTCATTTCCCGATGAAATTGGCTCGGGCCTCGCAGTCTTCCACCCCAAGGGCGGAGTGATCAAGCGCGTAATGGAGGACTACGTCCGCCAACGCCACATTGAAGAGGGCTTCCTCTACGTTGGTACTCCACACGTAACCAAAGAAGAGCTCTTTCACACCTCGGGACACCTCCCCTACTACTCCGACACCATGTTTCCAGCGATGGAGTTTGAAGGTGCCAAGTATCGGGTAAAGCCAATGAACTGCCCGATGCACAACTTGATCTATCAGTCAAGGGCAAGGTCGTATCGCGAGCTTCCACTTCGATTCTTCGAATTTGGATCGATCTACCGCAATGAAAAGTCCGGGGTTATCCACGGTCTAACTCGAGTTCGAGGTATGACCCAAGACGATAGCCACTCCTATGTAACCGCCGAACAGGCGGGTGATGAGGTGGCGCACCTCCTCAAATTCGTCTTGAGCCTCCTCTCTGACTTTGGCCTAAACGACTACTACTTGGAGCTTTCCACTAGAGACGACAGCAAAAAGGACAAGTTCATCGGAAGCGATGAAGAGTGGCGCCTCGCCGAAGGTGTTCTAGCTCAGATAGCAGCAGATACCGGTCTCGAACTCGTTGCCGACCCAGGTGGAGCCGCCTTCTATGGCCCCAAGATATCAGTTCAAGCAAGAGATGCCATTGGTAGAACTTGGCAGATGTCAACCATTCAATACGACTTCAACCAGCCAGCGCGCTTTGGCCTTGAGTATCAGGCTGCAGATGGGACTAGGAAGCAACCAGTCATGATCCACTCGGCTAAATTTGGATCTATCGAGCGCTTCATGGGAGTTCTAGTTGAACACTATGCAGGGGCATTTCCTCCGTGGCTCGCTCCAGTACAAATAAAGGCGATACCGGTCGCCGATCGACACAATGACTACCTCTTTAGCCTCGCAAGCGACCTTCGCAAAAGGGGGCTACGTATCGAAGTGGACGACAGTGACGACCGGATGCAGAAGAAGATCCGCAATGCGCAGATGGAGAAGGTCCCCTACATGCTCATCGCCGGCGACCAGGATGTCGAAGCTAACGCCGTATCTATCAGGTACCGCGATGGAAGACAGGTAAATGGCCTACGGGTGGAAGAAGCGGTAGCGATCATCGTCAATGACGTAAACAACAGAGTTCAGGTGTAGCGAAAGCTCTGAGATTAGAAGAACAAAGTCAAATATATGAGAAAAAGCCCCCGAGTTACTCGGGGGCTTTTTCATCTCACGCTATCGAACTAACAAAGCCGACTTAAGACCTATTGCCTACCCAGCCAGATGCATTTACACAACTACACGAGCAATGTCTATTTCCTGCCCAACCGATAAATCGATCTTCCAAAGGCGAATAGGCGTGTCCCTTTGATTTGTGAAGGCTTCCGGCTGATAAGTGGGCCGTCTCTAGACAAAAAGACAGCCCTAACCGAGAAACGGTCAGGGCTGTCTTACCAGAATCTACCTAGTCGACAATGATTGCTACTTACTTAGCGGCAGCTTCACAAACAGTATTGGTGATTAGTCGCGCTACGACGTATGGATCGCAGTTGGCGTTGGGACGACGATCCTCAAGGTAGCCCTTCTTAGCTTGAGCGACGTGCCATGGGATACGAATCGAGGCGCCACGGTTGGATACCCCATAAGAGAATTGGGTATATGGAGCGGTCTCGTGGGCACCGGTCAAACGACGCTCGATCCCCTCACCGTAGTTTGCAACGTGCTCATCGGCGTTCTTACCAAGCGCTTCAGCTGCTGCAATGATTGCATCGTAGTCCTCGCGCATGGCCTTGGTGGAGAAGTTGGTATGTGCTCCGGCACCGTTCCAGTCACCGGCTATTGGCTTGGCATCGTAGGAGACGACGACCTCGTGGTCCTCGGCTACACGATTCAACAACCAGCGAGCCATCCAAATCTGATCGCCGATTGCAGTTGGGGAGAGCACACCGATCTGGAACTCCCACTGTGCCATCATAACTTCGGCGTTAGTACCTTCGATTGCCAGTCCAGCGTCCAAACATGCTGCGGTGTGCTCTTCTACGATGTCACGACCTACGATCTTCTCGCCACCGGTGCCGCAGTAGTAAGGACCCTGTGGAGCTGGGTAACCCTGCTCGGGCCAACCAAGTGGACGGCCGTACTGGAAGAAGGTGTATTCTTGCTCGATACCAAACATTGGTTCCTGGTCTGCATACATTGCCTCAACTGCTGCACAAGCAGCGCGAGTGTTGGACTCGTGTGGCTGGAAGTCGATGTCGAGTACTTCACAGAGGACGAGCTTATTGTCGCCACCGCGGATCGGATCAGGGCAGATAAATACTGGACGGAGGACGCAGTCGGATGCATTTCCAGGCGCTTGGTTGGTGCTAGACCCATCAAATCCCCAGATACCTGGCTCCACTCCATCCTTGATGATACGAGTCTTGTTTCGCATAAGTGGGGTCGGCTTGGTGCCGTCGATCCAGATGTATTCGGCCTGATAGCTCATGTTCGAAACTTGCC
>JAKAZZ010000030.1 GCA_021826315.1 Actinomycetes bacterium | reverse complement strand
ATACTCCCAGAAGCGCGCCACATATCGGCAAAGTGGCTTCGTAATTACTAGGAAGCTTGGCGAGGAAAATGTAGATTGGACACCGGAGCGCATCGCATCACGTCAAAAGTGGATGGCGGATCAGGCAACTGCAATTTGGCGAATCTCACAGCTTGGCTAATGCACTCCATTTTGTTAAATGCCCAATCAATTTGATCACGAAACAATGGCTGGTAATCTTTCGACTTTTGTGAAGAACTGTTTCATCGGAATCCTAAAGATAGTGCGCAAGGTCCTAGCCTTTCCCATCGCCACGAATGCGCTGATTCAAGGCGCGTCGAAGCGAAGCTCGAAGGCAGGTTTGATCTATCTTTGATTTCGGGAATTTATCCGTAAATGATAAGAAAAATTCAATCTTTGTTTACTAAAGGTTGTCCTTTGCGAAATATTGACCCGCGAAGATGGTCGCCATGGGTTATGCATCAAAATTAAATCGTCGTGGCGCGGTTGCGCTAGGGGTTGGCGCCGTATCGTTGCTCGCAGCAGCTTGCGGTAGCGGCAGCTCCTCTTCAACTGGTACAACAGCAGCATCTTCTTCGAGCAGCAGTGCCAAAGTACCGTTGGTCGTTTATTCAGCTCAGGGTTATGACTCAGCTATGACCACCGCCTTCCAAAAGGCGACCGGTATTCCAACCACTCTTGTTGATGATTCAACTGGTCCACTACTAACAAGAGTACAGGCTGAGGCATCTAACCCCAAGTGGGGCGTTCTCTGGGTTGACGGTGATGAAGCATTCGCCGCTCTCGATCAACAAAACTATCTTCTCAAGAATTGGGAGCCTTCTGTAAGCTGGACAGCAGCTGCCAAGAGCGTACTTCCAAGCGATGGTAGCTACATCCCAACTGGTCTTACGATGGCCGGAACTCTGGTCTACTCGACCAAGACCGTTTCCACGCCTCCAACTAGCTGGACTGATCTTCTCTCCGCACAGTACAAGGGCCAGGTCGGTATGAACGACCCAGCGGTTTCAGGTCCTACCTACCCCTTCGTAGCCGGAATGATGAACTACCTCGGTGGCGTAAACCAAGGTGAGGCTTTCTACACCAACCTTAAGGCCAATGGCCTTCAGGTCTTCCAGACCAACGGAGACACACTCCATGCCCTCTCAACCGGTCAGATCAAGCTTGCACTTATCCAGAGCTCAGCCGGAATTGGCGCAGGTTTCAAGGATCCAACGATCAAGGTTGCCTTCTTGTCTCCATCGACTCTGCTTCCAGGAGTAATTGGAATTGACGCCAAGGCGCCAGCCCAAGAGATCGCCGAAGCTAAGCAGTTCGTGAATTTCGTTCTGTCTCCAGCAGGTCAAAAGGTTCAACTCTCCGGTGACCCAACTGGTGACTCCCTATACTGGCCAGTCATCCAAGGTGTTTCACCTGAGTCGGCAGTGCCTTCGCTCTCCTCGATTCAGTACCAGACCGTTGACCCATACAAGTGGGGTCCTCAAGAGAACTCAGTCAACTCTTGGTTCACCTCGAATATCGTCAACTGATCTGATATTTTCGTAGTTGAATGGCAAGGGCTTTCACCATATATTTGGTGAAAGCCCTTAACCCATTTCTGAGAACATAAGGAATTTATGGCACTCTTACTTGATAGGCCAAATGATGTAGAGTCGAAGGCGCCTTCAAACTTTTCTTTGAAGAAGCTAAACCTCTCGACTCTCTTAGGTATCGTGGTCGTAGTACTCATCGTCGTACCTGTCATCTACTTTTTGGCACTTGCATTCTTTCCCAGGTTGTCGACTCCTGGCGCACCTATATTTTCGCTTACGGGTTTCAAATACGCCTTTGCCGGAGATGCACTGCGTGGATTGCTCGATTCGCTTGGGGTCTCGATAGCTTCAGGAGCGATAGCAACATCTATCGGCCTAGCGCTCGCTTGGATCACAAAACGAACAAACGTCCGCTTCAAGAAGCTGATTTCGGCCTCAGTGTGGTTCTTGCTGCTAGTCCCGACATATCTCACAACGGCGGGTTGGCAGAGGCTCCTAGAGCCAGGTGGAATCCTTGTAAGGCTTCACATTGGATCGCTCGCCCTCTTTCATCCCTTCTTCGGACCTTTGGGCGTGATCGTCGTCCTTGGTTTCTCGGGTATTCCCTTTGCCTATCTAACTATTGGGGCAACGGTTGAAAATCTTGGTGCCGAGCTAGAAGATGCTGCGCGAGTACACGCTGCTAGTCGCATGAAGTCGCTCTTGATCATCGCTCCCATCTTTATGCCGGCGATCCTTTCAGCCTTCGCGATCGTCTTCGCTGAGTCGATGTCAGACTTTGGTGTCGCATACTCCTTGGCCGCAGGCGCCCACTTCCCGATGGCGACCTACAGTCTGTATACGGCGATCGATTCGATTCCGTTAAACTTCTCGGGCGCAGCAGCGATCAGCTGGATCTTGATTCTTTCGGCGTTGGTTCCTCTTATAATTCAGCGAAGGCTCACCAAATCAAAGAGCTATGCCATCGCCGGTGGTCGTAGAAGGCGTGCGACCATGGTGAAGCTCGAGGGCAAGGCTAAAGTTGGGGTCTATGCGTTCCTTGCAGCAATCTTCTTCCTTGCTATCCTGGTGCCTCTGGTTGGAATTCTAACCTCCTCGCTTTTGTCTGGCTTTGGCGGTTCAATCTCGTTTTCGTCGTTGACGATATCTAACTATACGAGAGTCTTCTCCTCTACCCTCTCAGGGTCTCCCCTCTGGTACTCGACGCTACTTTCGTTGATGACGGCGACGATAACCGTTGCTGTTGGTGGCTACCTCGCATCGGTCCTTGTGCGAAGGGGTTCTTCGTGGGGGGTCAAAGCCCTTGACTTTGTCCTTCTTGGCTCGGTTGCTCTTCCGGGAATCGTCCTTGGTGCTGGCTATATTTTCAGTTACAACCAACCGATCTTTGACCACCTTGGATTTGCGATCTACGGCACCTCGAAGCTCCTCCTCTTGGGCTATGTCGCATCAGCAATTCCAGGAGCATCACGTCTTTTGGTCGGTCCTATTTCGCAGGTACAGTCGAATATGGCTATGGCATCGAGGGTCTATGGGTCGAATCCGTCGAGGGCGTGGCGCCATGCAGTCTTGCCCTTCGTCGCTCGCGCCCTCCTTTCGGCGTGGCTGTTGACATTTGCAAAGACGCTGTTCGAGTTGCCGATGTCTCAGCTCCTTTATCCGCCTGGTCTCTACCCTCTTTCTGTAGCGATTAATAGGCTCGTAGCTGGTTATGACTACGGTGGAGGAAGTGCGATGTCGATCGTCGCTCTCCTATATGCGCTAGTTATTGTTGGTGTCGCTTCTTTGATCTATCGTCTAGTTATACCTAAGGGTTGGAAGGCGTTATTGAATCTCGAAGCGTCGAAGAATGAAGGTTTTTAATGAGCGAAATTGCACTCACCTATAAGGGCGTAACAAAGAGCTACGTCAAGCGCAGAGTCGTTATCGACAACGTTAGCTTTGAGGTCGTCAAAGGCGAACTTTTGGTTCTTCTCGGACCTAGCGGTTCGGGTAAGACGACGATCTTGCGGACGATTGCTGGTATCGAAAAGATCGAGAAGGGCCAGATCCTCATCGGCGATACGAAAGTGTGCCACGACAACTTTGCCCTACCACCCGAAGAGCGTAAGGTGTCTATGGTCTTTCAGGACTACGCTCTTTGGCCGCACATGACAGCCCTCGAGAATGTTGCCTTTGCCCTTCGACGTGGTTCGGACCAGAAGAAAGATCGCAGTCCCAAGGCCCTCGAGATGCTTACCAAAGTAGGTCTTTCGCATAAGGCAAATCGCTATCCATCTGAGTTGAGCGGAGGCGAGCAACAACGCGTAGCCCTAGCTCGTGCACTCGTAGGCGAAAGCGCGCTAGTTCTTTTCGATGAGCCGCTCTCCAACTTGGACGTGGATCTAAGAGAGCGACTTCGCGTTGAGATCGCTTCGCTAGTCCGGGAGTCGGGTGCTACTGCGGTTTATATCACTCACGATCAGGGCGAGGCCTTTGCTCTCGCCGATCGAATCGGAGTCCTTTCCGAAGGTAAGCTCGTTCAAATCGGCTCGCCAGAAGATATATACCTACGTCCCGCCACGCCATTTGTCGCACGCTTCACTGGAGTAAGTGGAGAGATATCTGGTGTAGTTCGCTCGCGCCTCGGTGGGGATCTCGTAGAGGTTTTGATCGATGGGAGCAACGGGGCGGTAATCGCCACCGCCATGGACTCCGCAGATGCGGGAGACAGGGTGACTGTCTTGGTTCGCCCGGGATCGATAAAGGTCGTCGAGGACCATGGTGATGGTTCAATTGGTGGAACAGTAGTAGACGTCGCCTATCGCGGAAAAAGTTACGACCATGCCCTAGTACATGGAACCTTTCACCTTCACGGAGTCTCGAGTCACAGGCGATATGAGCGAGGAACTTCGGTGATTGTTACCATCGATCCTGCCGGCGCCTTAGCGTACTTGAGCGAAAAGGGCACTGGCGGCCATGAGCCGTCGATGAGTCACCTAGCATTTACATCTGAAGTTAGTGAAGAGGTGAATAGATGAGCACTACAGTACTGATCATCGCAGTCTTCCTGGCCTCTGCCGTAGAGATGGTTGAGGCCCTGACGATAGTATTGGCTGCTGGTTCTTCAAGGAGCTGGCGCTCCGCATTTGAAGGAACTGCGGTCGCAGTACTAGCACTAGCTGCACTGATCCTTGGGATTGGTCCATCGTTGGTGAAGTACGTCCCTATATCGTCGCTGCGATTTATCATTGGAGCACTCCTGTTGATCTTTGGATTGCAGTGGTTACGAAAGGCAATGTTGCGTTTCGCAGGTCTAAAGGCCCTCCACAATGAAGATGAGATCTTCGATAAAGAGGTTGCGAGGTTAAAGGCGATCCCGACGGTGAGTGACTCTCGTGACTCGACTGCCTTTGTCGTGGCCTTCAAGGGAGTCTTCCTTGAAGGATTAGAGGTCGTAATCGTTGTGTTGACACTTGGCCTGTCGGCCCACAAATTGCTGATCGCCTCGGTCTCCGCGCTTGCAGCAGTTGTCATCGTCGGCATTATCGGCGCGATAGTAGCTAAGCAACTCTCCAAGGTCCCCGAAAACCTAATGAAGACGACCGTTGGTATCATGCTCATTAGCTTTGGTACCTTTTGGGCTGGAGAAGGATTGGGTATCAAGTGGCCCGGCTCTGACGGTGCAATCGTCTTTTTGATCCTCGTCTACGCCATGTTCATGATGTTGATAGTGAAGGCATTTACCTCGGTAAAGACCAACTATGCCAAATCGCACAGAGGAGCCATTGGATGAAGTATGTCGTTGGGTTCTTTAAGTTCTGGTACGACTTTCTTATCGGTGACACCCCTGAAATAACTGCAGCGATTGTGGTCATTCTCGGCGTCGTGTATTTTATCGGGAAGGGCAATCGTTACCAGGCTCCGATCCTGGTGATTGGCGTCATCGCAACCTTTACTATGGCCTTTTTCGTTGAAGTCATCAAGAAGGCGCGTAAAGCCAAGGCAGATAAGTAGAGATATTCTCTCTATTTTTTTCGGAGAAGGGTGCTAAAGTTATGTTTTAGTGGAAAACTCTCTGAAAGTTAGATTAGTTTCGATGCGATTGGGTGGCGTCGCTCCATTTGAGGATGGGGCGACGCTCTCTTTTGTGGCGTCTAAGGAGCGAGCCGATCGGGATCTTTTATATGCGATCCCTCGGTTTCGAATGTCGCTGCTTCCATTAGTTGCTATTTACGGCGAAGCCGCGTCGGGAAAGTCCACCCTAGTTGGGGCTTTTGGAGCCATTATTGAGATGGTACGAGAGGCATCTTTCTCCCCTTTGCTATCTCTTAGCGCCCGTAGCGACGTTGAAACATTGTCTCTTTCAATGGTCATCGCAGTCGATGATCGCCTCTACGAGTATGTTGTGGCCCTCCAGGGTGCCAGAGTTGTCAAAGAAGCCTTGATCAGCGCTAGAAGTAGTAGCGATGAGGTCTTGTTTCTCGTCGAGGGTGATGGCCCAACGCCGGTAGTCGTTCCATCGATAGTAACCGCGAGCCACCTCCTTCGACGCTTCGATGAGATGAGAGCAAACGACATCGATGCGATAGTGCGAGCCCTCGGTGGAGCGATCTGCGTGGATGCCTTGGAACTCTTAGATAATCGTGAAATTGTCGTAAAAAAATCAACTTTGGTAACTATCTCTGATTTTTTAGAGATTATTTCGGATAATCCTTCATCTTTGCTAAAAAGTATTATGACAGGTGGGATGGACGAAGACGAAAGAGCTAGCAATGATCAGGTAGAAGCGAATGAAGGTTCGACCACAACGTTGTCCCTCAGGGAACTCTCTACATCTGAAGGAGCCCTAGTTGCCATTTCATCCCTTCTTGTGGGACAGATCGATGATTTGAAGAGTGGAATCGTCTTGATTGATAACTTTGATGCCCTCTTGGATTTTAGAATTACGAGATTTCTTCTCGGAAAAATTGCTGAAGGTGTCAAAGTTGGTGGATTGATGTCGATTGTTCTCGTTATGAAGGATACGGTCTTCTTTGATCAAGGTTTCTTTAGGCGCGATCAACTGGTTTTAACTGGTGGTAGTGGCGATAACCGTTCGATCACTTCGTTAGCTGAGATTTCGGAGCTGCGCTTCGACAAAGACATTCGCAAGATGTATGTCAATCGCCTCTTCGATTCGCTTTAGTGCTTTTAGAGCTGGCCCTAGCCGAGGTTGAATTCGCTAATCGTCTTTTGAATGTGATCGAGCTTTGAGAGTGCCTTTTCTCTAGAGTCGCTTGGTAGCCAAAAGATGGCTCTCTCTACGCCGAGTTCGGCGTAACGTACGAGAGATTTCCCATCGACGGGTGCACCAAATATGTAGACCGGGGGACGCTTTACCCCTCGGTCAAGGCAAAAGGCGTCAAATTCGGTAAGTCGCTGCGAGAAGTCGTCGGCATTGGCTCTAACGATAGGCATCCACACGTCCCCGTAGTCGAGGCAACGTTCAAAGGCTGATTCGCCGTTGCCGCCGACCAAGATGGGTGGATGTGGTTTGGTTATGGGTTTTGGATCACTGATGATCCGGTCGAAGTTGACAAACTTTCCGGAAAAAGAGGCCTCTTTATTCGCCCAGATCTCCTTCATTGCGAGAATGCGTTCGCGAAGGAGGCTAAATCTGGTCTTGGGATCGGTTCCGTGGTTCTCCATCTCTTCCCGGTTCCAGCCGGCGCCGACTCCAAATTCAAACCTTCCATTGGAGAGGCGATCTAAAGAGGCGATCTCTTTGGCTAGCACGATCGGATCGCGCTCGACCACGAGGGTAATGCCGGTGCCAACTATGAGGTTCTTAGTTGCAGCTGCCGCAAAGGAGAGGGCAACGAAGGGATCATAAGTGGAGTAGTACTCAAGGGGTAGGTCGCCACCGCCTGGATAAGGGGTAGTACGAGCAGCCGGGATGTGGGTGTGTTCGGGGAAGTAGAGCGAGCGAAAGCCCCGTGCCTCCACCTCTTGGGCGACCTCAATTGGTGAAATCGAATACTCAGTTGGGAAGATTATCGCGCCGAAGTCCATGGGGCGATCTTACTCGATGGATATCTGTCTATAAAAAAATTACTAAAAAGATCGTAGCTTTGGTGAAAATACGAAGCCACCTCCTTCGATCTTTACCTTTGTCCATTGATTTACGCTCTTAGTATCTAGGTATGACTAACTCAAAGGTAGAAGAAAGATTAAATGAAGCGGGCTTTGTCCTTCCAGCAGCGCCCGTTCCTCAAGGAAGCTATGTTCCAGTAGTTATCGCCGGCTCGGTCGCTTACTGCTCTGGAGTTATTCCAATGCAAGATGGCGCGCCGGGAGTAAAGGGGCGCCTTGGGGTAGATATTTCGATCGATGAAGCTCGAAAAGGGGCTGAACTTGCAGTTTTGGGGCTTTTAGCGAATCTCAAAGCAGCCATTGGAGACCTAGATAAAGTTGCTCGAGTAGCACGGGTGGGTGGCTTTGTGGCATCGAGTCCCGACTTTACCGATCAACCAGAGGTAATAAATGCCGCAAGCGATCTAATGATTGTCGCATTTGGTGAAGATGGGCGACACGCGCGCACAGCGGTAGGTGTAGCGGCGTTACCCCGTGGCGTGGCCGTTGAGGTTGAGGCAATCTTTCTATTGAAGTAAGGGAAGTAACTAGGGGGTGAAGCCTTCGTGCGCGACAGTGTCCGCGGCTTTGCCCCTTTTGCCAATAGTAAGGCCCGTTGCAATTCCTGCAACCGAGATTGCGACTCCAATCACGTCGACGATGCCCCTCTTGGGCGAAAGGCCGACGAAAAAGGTCGTTATCAAAGCGCCGACTGGAATCAGTCCAGGAAAGAGGCCTATCGATTCGATCTTTACCTTTGACATGCCCTGATACCAAAGTGCAAAGGCGCCGAAGGTAGAAAAGATTCCCTGATAGGCGATGATTAGGTACTCCTTATTGCTCAGGGAGGCGAAGTTTAAATTTGAGGTTATAGCTTCGTAGCCAAGTAGCACTATTGCGCCAAATGAAATGGTTATGAGGCTCAAGCGATAGGGGCCAATCTTCTTTACGACCCCTACCGAAAAGATCGAAAACGAAGCGTCACACGCCATAACGATTAGAGCTAAGAGGTATCCAAAGAGTGAGGCCGTAGAGTTTCCCTCGACGATCACAGTGCCGATCAAGACGACGACTGCACCTATAACCGGGCGTAGAGTTGGTCGACGTTTATCGATGATGGGTCCAAAGATCCCAATTGCAATGGGTGCTGCTCCGATGATGATCGCTAATCCGGGTGGATCGATGTGGCGTAAGGCAACTATGCCTAGGGTTGAGAATGCGACGACACCAAGGCCAGCTACTAACAGGAGGTGGAGGTAGTCCACCTTTGTAAGTTTGGCCTCTACCTTCTCTTCTCTCAGGACTAGCGGAATTAGCAAGATTGCGCCTATGAGGTATCGCATGCCCTGGGTTAGAAACGGCGAGGCGTTCTTCAGAAGTGATGCTGTGGTTATGCCGCTTCCGACGAGCAGCGTTGCTAGCGTCGCCTGAACGTATCCAAGTGACATCCTCTCTTTCGCCATAAATCTCTGCTCATTGCTTTCAGCTTTAAAAAGGTAGTCTTGAAGTGCTTGAAAATTAATTTGATATCAAGTTTCGAAATTCCGATAATAAGTCGAAGTCCAATCTAGCGTCGTTCGAATCCGAGGAGTTTGTAGTTGAGAGTACCAATTCAGAGGTCATCGAAGGTCTGGTCGATCGTAGCCCCGCTCCTCTTAGCTAGTTGCGGTGCCACTGCGACTACCGCCACTACTACTAGTACCGCTCCGATATCATCTACGACGCTCGTCCCTCCAACGGTTACTGCAGCACCTGGTAGCACAGCGGCACCGACGACTACTGTCGTCGAGGTGACTCCCAAAGTTGCTACGGCAACGTACGTAAAGAGCGGTTCCTCTCCCAACTACTCAATCAACATCAGTTACCCAGTCGTAAGTGGCCTTCTCTCGTCGGTGGATGAGACCAATATCAACTCGCAAATAACAAATGCGGTAAATAGTTGGGCCCAGTCGTTTACTCAAAATCTAAATCTCAACTCAAGTAATGCACAGTCCACATCTTCATCGACACTAAATGGAGCCTTCAAGGTTATTCTCGCTGATAGCAAGATCTTTTCGGTCCAATTCGTTCTTCAAACTTCGACCGCCAACTCTGCTACGGCAGGTACGACGATCTCGTCGCTGAACTTCAACCTTTCGTCGGGAACCCTGCTTTCGCTTCCGGGACTCTTCAAAGCCGGGAGCGACTTTCTGTCGATTCTTTCCCGCGACTCAAGAAGTCAGTTGTCGCAACAGTTGACCGCACAAGGCGTTGCGGCATCATCTGTCAACCAAAGTGGTACCTCTGCGCTGCCTTCGAACTTCGCTGCATTCAACGTCACCCCCAATTCCATCATGGTTGGCTTCTCGCAAGGCCAAGCGGTCCCATCGTCAATAGGTGCGGTAACGGTCAACGTACCCCTCACCGATCTGGCAAGCGCCATCGATCCCAATGGTCCTCTAGCAAATCCATAACTAACGAGCTCCACCGAAGTGGCCTTCGTACTTGAATGGTCAAACTAGGTTATCTATCGCGATGTTTCAAAGTAGCTAGAGGGAGAATCATCAACATGAACACCGTCGCTAAACCAATCCGAGTCCTATCGGATTATGTAGGTACAACTGTCTTGGCCGACGTTGCTCTCGTTGTTTCGTATGCAATATTGATCGGAATTTCGGGTCAGTTTTCGTTTCATCTGCCATTTACGCCAGTTCCAGTCACGGCACAGACCTTTGTAGTCTTGCTTGGTGCAAGTGCACTTGGCTCGATCAGATCTATCATCGGTACCTCGATTTTTCTTCTTGTCGGGGCCGCAGGCGTTCCGTGGTTCGCTGGCGGAACCGGTGGGATTGCCATCTTTAGTGAGCCAACCTTCGGTTATATCATCGGCTTCATCGTCTCGGCTGCCGTAATTGGTGTCCTTGCCGCCCGTGGCTTTGATCGAAAGGTTCTCGGAACCACGACCGAAATGATCATCGGAAATGTTGTTATCTACATCTTCGGAGCCGGGTTCTTGGCTCTCTCTCTTGGACTTAGCCCAGCAAAGGCGATCGCCCTAGGTGTTGTGCCCTTCTTGATCGGCGATGCTGTAAAGATCGTACTTGCATCAGTCGCGCTACCATCGGCTTGGAAGTTCGTCGAGCGCTCCTCCAAGTAGGGATATCTATCCCCTGAGGATGTCTAAGTAAGTTAACCATGGAAGTGTCACCGCACCCAAGCTTTTGAGGTGCGGTGTATTCCACTGGGTCTCTATGAGCACGAAGTCGTTCTCCTTGCAGAACTTAACGAGCTCAACTAGGGCTACCTTGGAGGCATCGCGCTTTATGTGGAACATAGATTCGCCGCTGAATATCCCATTTACCTCAACTCCATAGAGGCCGCCTACGAGCTCTCTTCCTTCGTAGACCTCTACCGAGTGGGCGATCCCGTCGCGATGCAATTGCCTGAAGATCTCTTCAATGTGGTCGTCGATCCAACCCCCTGGTCGAGGAGTTCTTCGACAGTTGCTAATTACCCCTTCGAAGTCTCTATCCACCTTGGCCCTGTAACGCTTCATCGACTGTCGAAGCGAACGTGGGGGATCGGCAAGTACTGAATCGGCAAGTGGAGGGATGGGGATCACTCCCCGTTCCTTTGGCATAAACCAGCCGTAGACGTCTTGTGGTAGGAGTTCATCTTCTATGGGCATCGCAAATACCCCTATGGAGTATCCATGGAGAAACATCTCTCTGGTGGGTCTTCCCGAAAGCAAAATGAGATCTCCGGAGCGCTCTAGCCCCATCTTTTCTATATCATCGAGGCCGAGGGATAAGAAGTTTTCCTCTGTAATGCCTACCTCAGTTTCGAACGCCATGTTGTTTTCGTAATTTCTGATAGTTGTAGCGATTATCCTTATCTTATATGTCTCAAGGATCCATGGCAGAAAAGATTGAAGAGTTAGGGCTGCGAAGAACGCAAGCATTGAATGCAGGCTCGCAGCGCGCCGTTGAGCGCCACCACTCGAAGGGTAAGATGACCGCTCGTGAGAGAATCGAATACCTTCTCGATGAGAACTCCTTCCAAGAGCTCGATATGCTGGCTCGACACCGCGCGCATGGGATGGGACTAGAAGAGAATCGTCCCTACACCGACGGTGTTGTCACCGGTTTTGGAACCATAAACGGGCGTCGGGTCTGCATCTTCTCTCAAGACTTCACCGTCTTTGGCGGAGCGTTGGGCGAAGTCTTCGCTGAAAAGATCCACAAGGTTATGGATTTGGCCAATTCGGTTGGCGTTCCAATGATCGGCCTTAATGACGGCGCTGGCGCGAGGATTCAAGAGGGCGTTGTCGCCCTTCACTCCTATGGAGGAATCTTCTACCGCAACGTTGCATCCTCTGGCGTGATACCGCAAATCTCAGTGATTTTGGGGCCATGCGCTGGTGGAGCGGTTTATTCACCGGCTATGACCGACTTCATCTTCATGGTCAAAGAGACCTCCCATATGTTTATAACGGGACCAGATGTAGTAAAGACGGTCACTGGCGAAGAGGTTACCCTAGAAGAGCTAGGTGGGGCGATGAGCCACGCCACCAAGAGCGGAGTGGCAACTTTCGTCTTCGACGATGAGAAGGGCTGTTTGGATGAGGTCAAGTACCTTCTCTCACTTCTTCCATCGAACAACCTCGAGATGCCACCATCGGTTGAGCCAACAGACGACCCAGAGCGCTTGACCTCTGAGCTGGCAGATATGCTCCCAGCGAGCCCGAATCAACCATATGACATGAAGAAGGTGATCTCCACCATCCTCGATGACGGGGATTACTTTGAATACTTCCCATATTGGGCACAGAACATTACCTGTGGCTTTGGTCGTCTAAATGGAAACGTCGTTGGAATCGTCGGAAATCAGCCAGCTGTACTAGCAGGCGTCCTCGATATCGACTCTTCCGAGAAGGCTGCACGATTCGTCCGCACCTGTGACTCATTTAATATTCCGATCGTCACCTTCGTCGATGTCCCTGGATTTATGCCAGGCGTGGACCAAGAGTACGGCGGAATTATCCGTCACGGAGCCAAACTCCTTTATGCATACTGTGAAGCAACAGTTCCAAGAATCCAAGTGATCACCCGTAAGGCCTACGGCGGTGCATACGTTGTTATGAACTCCAAGAGTGTAGGAGCCGACTTCGCATTCGCATGGCCATCGGCAGAGTTGGCCGTAATGGGACCCCAAGGTGCAGTTGAAGTTGTGCACAAGCGAGAGTTGGCTGAGTCAGACGACCCAGCTGGTCGCCGCAAGGAGTTGGTTGAGGAGTACATCGAGCGGTATGCCAACCCTTACGTGGCTGCCGAGCGTGGTTTTGTCGATGACGTCATCGATCCAGCAGAGACTCGCAAAGTCTTGATCAAGTCACTGGCCGTCCTAGCAACCAAGCGCGAAGAACTTCCTCGTAGAAAGCATGGGAACGTTCCTCTTTAGAGGTTGGTTGTTTTGTCGTTGTAAGTGAAAGATGGTTTAAACTAATGGATGAAGTTCAAATTACCGACGAAGAGGCGATCGCAGTAGTGGTGAGCGCCTATCGAGCATTGGTTATGAACCAAGTAGCCCATCCATCGGAGGCGAACGCAAGGCCATCGATTATAGATTGGCGCTTCTCCGGTCGATGGTGGTCGGCGCCCGTCGTAGCCCGTCGCGCTCGTCCCTGGTAGTTTGTCCTTTTTATTTATAAGAACTGCGCTTAGTCGAGAGTGGCTTAGCGCAGTTTTCTTTTAAGTGCAAATTAGAAAATTCTGTCGAACACAAAGACACGAATAACTTTGTTGTTTACCTTAACGTTTTCGAAAAGTGGATCTTCGAGATTTTGACTATCCTCGTTAGGCCCTGTAAGGCACAGAGGGTGCCACCACGACTTTTCCTATTCCAGCGTCTGATGCAGCAGCGAGAGCGTGTTCGAGAGCCATCGTCGAGCGGGTGAAGAGCTCGGATGGGACTGATCCATTTGATGGATATCCAGCAACGCCGGCGGAGATCTTGTGAATAACGGTACTTCCAGCCTTTACTTGCGCGACTTGGATTCTCTCAGCTACCCACGCCGATCCCTCTTCGTCGGTGTCTTCAAGTATCAAAGCAAAGCGTGCATTGCCGATGCGAGCAATCACGTCGGCCTCTCTAAGGGTTAGCTTTAGCAGAGAAGAGAAGGAGACAACGGCAGCGGATATCTCATCGTGAGTAGGAGCGATTTGATCGAGAAACGAAAGCTGAATCTGTACGATAGTGACTGGCCAAAGGCGCCTGCGTGCGGTGGCAACTTTGGACTCGAGAATTGCTCTAAATACGGGATAGGTTGCAAGTCCCGTCTCAGGATCGGAACCAGTGTGTGATTCTTGAATTTCGGATGCCTGCGACTTTGAATCTAGGTTCGATGCCTCGAACTCTTGTGGGGTTAGTTTTAACAGTGACGCATCGCTGTGCTCGCTTTCGAGGCGGTCAACTTTGCGGCCAATGGCGACAACGGATGTAATAGCAATGATCCCAACTACGGCTGCTCCGATGGCTGCATACTTCGAAAAATATGCAACACCTGCGAGAGCTGTAGCGACGACCGACAGCACAAGGAGTGGGCGAGTAGATTTCACTCTTTAATTATCGGCAAAAATGAGCCATTTTTTAGGTATTTAACGTTTTTTTCGAAATTGGCCATCGAATTTGTTCCACATGGGTATCGCGGGTACGACGAACGATTCCTTGAATTTTCAATAAATCGCTAGTCATTGCCGCTAATTTGACTGTTGGCGAGCCTTTGCGATCAAGTTAAAGATCGACATTATGATCTCACTCAACTCATAGTCTTTGGGAGTGTATATCGCAGATACCCCCGCGCCCAAGAGTCGATCGTGGTCGACCTCTGGGATAATGCCACCGACTATCACTAGTGCATCGCTTCCGGCTCTTCTAAGTTCGCTGATAACCTCTGGCACCAACTCAAGATGAGATCCCGAGAGGATAGATATACCAACGCAGTCGACGTCTTCATCGACTGCAGCGGCAGCTATCTCTTTGGGGGTAAGGCGGATTCCTTGGTAGATGACTTCAAATCCAGCGTCGCGGGCGGCCACAGCTATCTGTTCCGCACCATTGGAGTGGCCGTCTAGCCCCGGCTTTGCAACAAGGAGTCGCGGCGGTCCACCTACCAGTGATCTTGCTGCCTCTCGAGTTTGAGCTGATCGCTCGTTGACACTGGCCTTTACTCTAAGAATGCCTGTCGGTGCTCGAAACTCACCGAAGGCTTCGCGAAGGACGCCCGCCCATTCGCCAACTGTTCCTCCTGCGAGTGCGAGTTCGATCGAAGGCTCCATGATGTTGGTGTCTGTCTTTGCTGCGTCTCTCAACCGTTCAAGTGCGGTAGCCACGCGACCGTTGTCGCGCTCTTCGCGCCAAAGTTGAATCTTTGCGATGGTTTCGCGTTCAACAGTTGGATCAACTACCAAGTGCGCTGCTCCACTACCCGAGGTAAGGGGAGACTCTTCAGTCTCGGTGAAGCGATTCACGCCAACTACTACTTGGCTCTTATCTTCGATGCGCCGCGTTCTATCTGCTTGAGACTGCACCAGTCTGCTCTTTAGCTCCTCAATAGCTTCGAAGGCGCCGCCGAGCTCAAGGATCTCCGTTAGTTCACGATTGGCAGCGTCGATGATGCTGTTCGTCATTCCTTCGACGACCTTAGATCCCTCGAAGATATCGGGATACTCTAAGATATCGGTCTCGTACGCGAGGATCTGCTGAATACGAAGCGACCATTGTTGGTCCCATGGTCGGGGTAGTCCAAGGGCTTCGTTCCACGCTGGAAGTTGAAGGGCACGTGCCCTAGCGTCTTTGGAAAGTGTTACCCCGAGGGCCTCTAGGACGATTCGAGTTACGTTATTTTCTGGCTGCTGTTCAGTTAGGCCAAGCGAATTGACCTGGACTCCGTAGCGAAAGCGTCTAAGTTTGGGGTCGCTTACGCCATAGCGCTCTTCAGTTATCTTCTCCCACATCTTGGTGAAGGCCCGCATCTTTGCGATCTCTTCGATGAAGCGGATTCCTGAGTTTACGAAGAACGAAATACGACCTACGACTTGAGGAAATTCACTCTCAGGTACTTGGCCCGAGTCCCTAACCGCATCCAAAATGGCGATCGCGTTGGCGAGCGAGTAGGCGACTTCCTGGACGACGGTGGCCCCCGCCTCTTGAAGGTGGTAGCTGCAGATGTTGATAGGGTTCCACTTTGGCGCTTCGGCTACGGTGTAGGCGATCATATCCACGATGAGACGTCTTGAGTGTTCAGGGGGAAAGATGAAGGTGCCTCGGGAGAGGTACTCCTTCACGATATCGTTCTGGGTTGTTCCCGATATGAGATTTTGATCGACACCCTTTTTGCGGGCTACGGCGATGTACATAGCTAAGAGGTAGGCCGCCGTTGCATTGATGGTCATCGACGTATTCATATTCGCAAGGGGGATGCCCTCTAGAAGAGTCTCCATGTCGCCAATGTGGCTAACTGGAACCCCGACCTTACCGACCTCGCCGCTAGCCGATGGATCGTCGGGGTCATAACCGATCTGGGTCGGAAGATCGAAGGCAATGGAAAGGCCTGTCTGGCCCTTGGCTAGGTTTGTACGGTAGAGCTCATTTGACTTTTGGGCGGTGGAGTGGCCGCTGTAGGTACGAAATACCCACGGCTTATCTCTCTCGTTCAACTTAGGATTTTCCACTTGACGTAACCTTTCCTGCGACTTCAATTGCCTACCAGAGGTGTAACGAACCCGGCTCGATCAATAGCTATAGAAGCCCTTTTTGGTCTTTCTTCCTAAAAAGCCAGCGGCAACCATCCTCTTTAGGAGGGGCGCTGGAGCGAAGTTGGCGTCTCTAAATTCATCGTAGAGTGCATCCAAGATCGCTAACGACGTGTCTAGCCCCACGAGATCGAGGAGGGCGAATGGCCCCATTGGAAAGCCGCAGCCACCCTTCATGGCGATATCGATCTCTTCCATCGACGCCATAGCGCTATCTGCCATCCTAATTGCGTTATTTAAGTATGGAAATAGAAGGGCGTTTACGATGAACCCTGCTTGATCTTTTACGGTGACTACGTCTTTGTGCAAAGACTTCGCAAACGCAACCGCGGCTGTGACGGTCTCTTCGGACGCCGTAATCGGAGCGACGATCTCTACCAACTTCATTAAGGTCGCAGGATTGAAAAAGTGAATCCCGCAGACCCTCTCTGGGTGCTTAGTTACAGCAGCTAACTCCACCACCGGAAGGGTAGATGTGTTTGTGGCGATGATCGTTGACTCATCGACGATGATGGCAAGCTCGGCGAAGAGGTGCTTCTTTACAGCTAAGTCTTCAACTACCGATTCGATAACTAGGTTACAAGATCCAAGAGCATCGATATCCGAAGTTGTTTGGATGCGCCCCAAGATCTCCCTTGCGGTATCTTCAGTTAAACGACCCTTTTCGATCTTGCGCAAAAGCGATCTCTCAACGCTAGTTCGCATGTGATCTGCAGTCTCTTGCTTCCTTGAGCGAAGTACGACTTCGTAACCGGCCTCTGCTGCTACCTCAGCTATTCCAGAGCCCATTATTCCGGATCCTAGGACCCCCACCTTGCGAATTTCCATCCACTCAATTTAGCGTTATTGTGTAATCGATATCAATGTTCGCCATATGTGATAGGTCAAAATTGATCAATTGTGCCAAATTTCACACGTGAACTGCGATAACAGGCAAAGTTAGTTTCGCTTTGTGGAAAATCATTCAAAAATTCGACTTTGAGACCTATCGACTGAATATGAATTGAGGAACGGCGTCAAACATTGCAATTTGTCGAAAGGTATTTCTACAAAGTTCAGTAGTCGCGTTCAACGGTTGCGATTCGGACTCGATATCCGCCATACCACCTCTTGGCTCCGATGCGTTGAACAGCCGCATGCTCGAGCTGAAGCTTCCACTTCTGTGCGCACCTTTCGTCCCTCCAATATGAAACTGTAATGCCGAGCTCATCGCGAGCGCTCTCGATCCCCAAGTATCCATCTTGGAGTTGGGCGAGTCTCTCCATCTCGTGGGCGGCTTCGCCATACCCCTCGATGTCATCAGAGAGAGTAGAGGTAAAGATGACCGCGGTATACGGTGGCTTTGGAGTTTGAGCAAACATAGTTGTGATTTTATATAGAGCAATGACGGCCGACCTATGATTGAAGGGTAAGCGAGTGCGGAAAGGTAAGCATGACACAGCCCTTGAGAGGTCTAATAGGTTTAGTTGGAGGTGCCGAGTGGACACCTAGTTGCACCTTCGACGGGATGCTCTTAGAGGCTTCAAAGACGGATGTAGTATCTGTGCTTCCCACCGCGGCAGCCTATGAGTATCCGGATATGGCGATTGAAACCGCAAGGGGCCACTTCGAGAAGTTGGACGCCAAGGTCGATCCGATCATGATCTTGAGTCGTAGTGACGCATCCGACGAAAAGTGGTTATCTAAGCTCGCAGCCTCTCGTTTTATCTACTTAGGTGGAGGTTCGCCTCACCACCTAAGGTCCGTTCTGTGGCAGTCACCAGCTCTTGATGCCATCGTTTCTGCTTGGAAAGACGGTGCTACGATCGTAGGTTCGAGTGCGGGTGGCATGGTTCTCACAGATCCGATGGTAGATCCACGTGGCGGAGCTTTTACGGTTGGCCTTGGGCTATTGAAAAAGGTCGCATTTATCCCCCACTACTCTCAATGGTCGAGCGAGAAGCGTGAGCGGACACACTACCTTGAGGGTGCTCAATTTGTTACCGTCGGTGTCGACGAAGCGAATCTCCTTTATCGAACCCCAAACGGAAAGTTTGAGTTGGTTGGAAGTGGCGAGTTCGAGGCATACTTTGATGGATCTCCAGTAGGAATCGACGATCTCGAGTTTCACGTAGAGGTTTAAATAAAAATACCCCCGCTCGTGATTCGTGCGGGGGTATTTCTTTAATTCTTATAACTTCTACTCTTCGGTGATTGTTACAGAGTCGATGGTTACCTGTTCGCGGGGTTTTCCGTTACTGGTACCGACCGATTCGATTTCGGTAACGACATTCATGCCAGTTACAACTTGACCAAAGAGACTATAGAGAGGTGGAAGCGCTACGCCATTTGGGCCCGTGATGATGAAGAACTGGCTTCCGTTGGTGTTTGGGCCAGCATTTGCCATCGCGATAGATCCAAGTTGGTATTGACCAGTCCTGGGTAGTTCGTCTTCAAATCGATAACCTGGACCACCTGCGCCAGTCCCAGTTGGATCTCCACCTTGTGCAACGAAACCAGGGATGATTCTGTGGAAGACTACGCCCTCATAGTAGTGATACCGAGCTAGGTAGACAAAGTTGTTAACCGTCTTTGGGGCTTTGATAGCATCGAGTGCTATTACGAACTCTCCCTTAGATGTAGAGAACTTGGCCGAATATCTCTTCTCTGGGTCGATACACATTGGTGGTTCGGCCGGAAAGCTTTGTATTTTAGGGCTTGAGCCGTCTACTTTTGGACATTCCATGGGATTACGCTTCCCCTTCTTTCCCAACATTTTTGTCTAACCTCAATACTATGAGCTTGTGTTTGAATTTCCACGATGTCAGTGGTCGAGATGCTACGGACCAGTGATTGTTACCGAGAGCATCTTGTGTAAGACGGTCGGAGTACCCGATTGGCTACCATCTGCTGCAATCTTTTGTACGACGTTCATTCCCGATGTGACTGTACCGAAGATCGAGTACTGATATGGCAAGCTAGTGCCGCTTTGACCGACCACGATGAAGAACTGGCTTCCGTTCGTGTTAGGTCCGGAATTTGCCATAGCAACGGTGCCGATCTTGTAGCTTTGTCCTGCTGGTAGCTCGTCAGCAAATTCGTAACCTGGTCCGCCAGTTCCGGTGCCGGTAGGATCTCCACCTTGGACTACGAACCCGGGTATAACTCTGTGGAAGGTAATTCCGTCGAAGTAGTGATACCGAGCTAGGTAGACAAAGTTGTTAACTGTCTTTGGCTCAATTGAGGAGTTCAGCGATATTGTGAAGGCTCCAACGTCTGTTGTAACGGTCGCAGTGTACGTAGCAGATGGCGTGATACACATCGGTGGCGCTGCAGGAAACTTTGTTACTCGAGTCGTTGAACCCGTAGCCGGGGGACAGGGAAGGGCTTGAGCTGCTGCAGTAGTCGTAGTCGCTGCGGCAGTAGTGGTTGTAGCTGCTGCGGCCCCCGATGTCGTAGACGTGGCCGAGGTAGACGACGATTTGGTCGAACTCGGCCTCGACACGAGGTAGATGGCGCCAACGACGAGCACGGCTCCAACGGCACCGTAGATCGACTTCTTGACTCTATTTTTCTTCTTCACGACGGCCATCTCTGCCGCTCGCTTCTTGGCTTGATTAGCCCTAATT
Organism: Actinomycetes bacterium; assembly: GCA_021826315.1. Lineage (GTDB taxonomy): Bacteria > Actinomycetota > Acidimicrobiia > Acidimicrobiales > Acidimicrobiaceae > Acidithrix. The sequence goes on along the minus strand of JAKAZZ010000030.1, from coordinate 12,415 downwards.
CGTTCTCTTTTAGCACTTGGCACAAAGAACTAAAATAGTCGACTTTGAAATTAAAGTGTCAAAGTTGTCCTCAAACGCACGTAATTGTCGATTTTGGCTGGGTCGAGTTGGAAAATATCGACGCCTGTCACCCCATCGTCACGTGGGTATAGGTGGTCTCGACTATTAGTTTGTTAACGTGGCTTTAATTGTTCAAAAGTTTGGTGGAACCTCAGTCGGCGACGCCGATCGCATACAAGCTGTCGCCGACCATATCGCACGTACTGTGCGAAAGGGCGATCAAGTTGTGGCGGTGGTATCGGCGATGGGAAAGACTACCGATAACCTTATCCGTCTTGCCAACGATGTTTCAAAGACGCATCCCGGCCGCGAAATGGACATGCTACTCACAGCAGGTGAGCGTATCTCCATGGCCCTCCTTTGTATGGCACTTGCCGATCGCGGTGTCGCTGCGGCATCATTTACTGGCTCGCAGGCTGGCATTATCACAGACACCGATCACACCAAAGCGAAGATCCTTGACATTCGCCCCGATCGACTCTTCGAAGCCCTCGAAGCCGGCAAGGTTCCGGTGGTTGCTGGATTCCAAGGTGTGTCAACTGAGCGCGACGTTACCACATTGGGCAGGGGCGGCTCTGACACTACAGCGGTGGCGTTAGCTGCAGCCTTGAAGGCCCAGCTCTGCGAGATCTATACCGACGTACCTGGGGTATTTACCGCGGATCCACGAGTCGTACCGAATGCGCGAAAGATATCGAAGATCTCTTTCGAGGAGATGCTTGAGCTTGCTGCCTCAGGCGGAAGGGTCCTTGCTCTTCGTTCAGTTGAGTTTGCCCGGAACTTTTCGGTGCCACTACAAGTTAGGTCGAGTTTTACTTGGGAGCCCGGAACTTCCGTTCAAGAGGAGGATGAAACGATGGAGCAGGCAGTAGTCTCTGCTATCAGTCATGACACAAGCGAGGCCAAGGTCACTATTACAGGTGTTCCAGACAAACCAGGCATCGCAGCCCGAGTCTTTCGTGAGATCGCCAATCGTAACGTCAATGTCGACATGATCGTTCAAAATGTATCTCACGGTGGTACAACAGACATCTCCTTTACAGTCCCCCAGATCGATCTAAGCGCGGCTCTTTCAGTTACTCAAGAGATCGCTAGTGAGGTCGGTGCTGGAACTGCCTATGCGGATTCAGGGATTGGACGCGTATCGTTGATCGGTGCTGGTATGAAGAGCCACCCCGGAATAACCGCAACGATGTTTGAGACGATGGCAAAGGGTGGAATCAACATCGAGATGATCTCGACCTCTGCAATTCGAATCTCTTGTGTGGTTCGTCAAGAAGACGTAGAAGATGCCGTTCGACTCTTGCATGAAGCCTTTGAGCTTTAGATAAATTTTTATTTTGAATGGAGTTCTAAGTCGTGAACCTAGGAATCTTTGGTGCCACGGGCCAAGTTGGAGTTGTAATGAGGGCCATCCTCGAGCAGAGGTCGTTCCCAATCGATCAAGTCCGTTTCTTCGCAACAGCTCGATCTGCTGGAAAGACCCTTACTTTCATGGGTCGAGACGTCGTAGTTGAGGACTCTGAGATAGCGGACTTCTCTGGAATCGATGTAGCTCTCTTTTCTAATGGGGCTACGGCCTCCAAGGTGCTCGCACCGAAGGTGGCTGCCGCTGGCGCAATCGTGATCGATAACTCGTCGGCATGGCGAATGAACGATCAAGTACCTCTCGTCGTTCCTGAAGTAAATAGCCACGCCCTCACAAACATACCTCTGGGGATTGTAGCTAACCCAAATTGCACCACGATGGTATGCATGTCCCCGATGAAGGCGATCGCTATGGCTTATGGCCTAAAGCGAGTGGTCGCCTCCACATACCAAGCTGTCTCAGGTGCTGGCATCGCAGGAGTTGAGGAGTTGGCAGGCCAAATTCAGCGTGCTGGCGATGCGATCTCCAAGCTAACGTTTGACGGATCTAGCGTTGACTTGGGTGATCCAAAGGCCTTTCTCGAGCCGATAGCAGGAAACGTTATCCCCCTTGCAGGATCATTGGTCGACGATGAAACCAATGAAGAGCATAAATTCCGTGATGAGAGCAGAAAGATTCTCGAGCTACCTGAGTTAAGAGTCGCGACCACTTGCGTAAGAGTCCCCGTATTTACAGGTCACTCTATCGCTTTGAACTTAGAGCTCGAGAGGCCATTTGAGATCGAAAAGCTCCGTCAAGTAATTGCTGAAGCTCCGTCAGTGATTATTGATAACATCCCGACGCCACTCAAGGCAGCTGGAATTGACCCATCGATCGTTGGACGAATTCGTAGAGATGAGAGCGTCGAAAACGGGCTAGCCCTCTTTATCTCAGGGGATAACTTACGAAAAGGTGCTGCTCTGAATACGATTCAGATCGCCGAAGCCCTGATTGAGATGGGCATCGTAGCACGATAGGCAGATAGCGGTAGGCGATTGCTTCGCCTACCGCTATCTTTTGTCACCACCTAGCTAATCACCACTTCAGTAGCGATTAAAGTGCGTCATATTGAAAATGGTAGGTTCGCTCTCGTCGTTATGTATGGTCCCTTGGGGCTAGAGGGGTTCTCGTTTAAGTACCTTTGCCCAGTCTCTTTGCTACATGGAATATTTTGGGCCACTTAGTTCTTTGAGTAAATTCGGTAATTAGGCATTAACTGATCTTTTCGACTCAGCTTAACTTTGATCTCTCGGGTCCGCTCAACGGTCAAAATTCGATAGCACGTTGATCTAGCCCTTGACGAATCCTTGCACCGATTGGGCGATTAGCTGAACTGAAATCGCCGCGAGTAGAAGCCCAAATACCCTAGTTAGCAATGTTATTCCTCCCTCTTTGAGGAGGCGTATTAAGGCTAATGAATACCTAAGCGTCACCCATAGAAGAATAAGTACGAGGACAAGTGCCGCCGCAATGGCAGAGTATCGATCGAAGGTATGTGATTGTTTGGCGAAGACGATCGTCGCAGCAATTGCACCCGGACCCGCTATTAATGGCGTACCTAGAGGTACGAGAGCCACGGACACATCGTCTACTTGAGCGTGCTCTTCGCTACCTCCGGTTAGAAGTTTTAGCGATACCAACAGAAGAAGTAGCCCCCCTGAACCTTGCAACGCTGGAATCGAGATACCTAAATATGAGAGGATCTCTTGGCCAAACAGAGCAAACGATGCAATTACTGCACCCGCAACGAGAACCGCCTGTAGCGCTAGGTGACGTTGAGCTTTTGGGGCGACATTTTTGGTTAGCGACAGAAATATCGGGACATTCCCGAGCGGGTCCATGATCACCAATAGGGTTACAAAAACCTGTGTAAAGAATTTAATGTCCAAAGACTGCGGTCATCCAGTCTGGGTCGTTATGCAGCCACTAAACGCGCTCAGGGCGCGAACAGCATAAGTGCAAAAGTGAATCAGAAGTACAATTATAAAAGAAGGCACTGCTCCACGCTGACGAATGGGACAGGGTCGCAATTGGGTCACCTTCTTTAGTCAATGCGATCTCGATCAACTTGAACAGTTGCCGCCTTTAAAAAGTAATAAATCGTGTCGAAAAGTAAAAAGTGGGTCTTGCTTCTAGACTTCTCCCACCTCCCTTTACCTCGAAGAGATCTCAACTTCCTATCATCGTTGAAAGGGAATTGGCATTAGGTTAGGGATGATATTGCTGTAATGATCGTGGTGGTAGGGGTTGGTATTAAATTTTTCCGTGGGTCAACTTCGTTCTGATCAAACGTAATTGCCCCAGTGGTCGCATCGCAGACTTATATCGTTAAATTTTAGTGCTTATATCTGTGGCTGTAACGACAAAGGGTATGTACTTGGATGGTTTGGATTATTAGGAATTTGGTGGTGACTATTGACCTACCACATGTCGCGCCAGTCGCTGAATTGGGCTCGATCCTAAACGGTAAACGCCATTGGGCAGATGTTATTCAGACGGGGTGCTTTCTCCTTTTGAGAAGGAAAAATTGGATGTAGCGAGCATAGATCCATCGATTTTTACCATCATCGCTGCTACATCTTCCATCTTTGAAATTAGGGTGAGAACCTCATGACCACCAGCTATGAGTGCAGTGGCGAGTGCGTCTAGGAGGGTTAGGTCCTTACCCTTTACGGTTGCTGCTACCGTCGTAATGGCGTCACCTTTAACGTTGACGATGTGGTCGCCCCGTTCGTAGCTTCCGGAGGTGGCTACCGCGTCGGTCACTTCTATCGCCCCGAGGATTTCTCCCGAATTAAATGGGTCTTGTACCCCGATTAGGTAAGAGCGGCCCGGGACGACGCATATGTCTCCGCCAGCGTTCACAACCCCACCCTCAATTCCGGCTTCAAGTAGAATCGATAGGGCGCGTTGCGCAGCCCACCCCTTGACTAATCCCGTCGGATCGAACTTCTCTCCCAAAGCCCAGGGGTCAAAGTAGCCAGCGGTGATCGCCTTTGCTCTTTCGCACTCCTCCATTACCTCTACGAAGAGTTTCGAGGGGTTTTTTACCTCCCCCCGGTTGTAAAGGCTTAGTTCGCTCTCCTTTTTCCATGGGCTGAATCGGTTGTCTTGGGAGTCGATCTCCGAGCATGCCATCGACAGTGCTTTATCTACCTTTGACTTAGCAGCCTTGTCATCCGTGATTGAGAATGAAAAAGCGGTACCCATTGCATGGTGAACGTAGGAGATCATTTAAATTTGAGTTTAGTCAAGGCGTTTTGGAGCGAATAGGCGTACGCCTCACTGGTGTAGGTGGCTCCGGTGATCCCCATGATTTGTGCGCTCTGGGCCTTGAGGACCTCGGACTTCAAGATAGGCACTACCTGTTGCTCTAACTGCAAAGAGTAGGATTCGGCGGTCTGAAGCGAAGCTACGCTTACATCGGTGATTTTGTTATTTGTGATCGTCACCTTTACGGCCATCTGCCCGTATCCGTAATTTTCCAAGGTACCGATCATCGTTGCATTTGAAATCGATTGAGGAGCAGCGGTAGTTGTCGTGGTTGCATTAACGACTGTCGTTGTGGTTGATGCTGAATTAGCCGGTGCGACAGTAGTCGTTGTCGATCCAGAGTTAGCTGAGGCCGCGGTAGTCGTTGTCGACCCAGAGTTAGCTGAGACCGAAGTAGTCGTCGGGGATTGGGATGGGGCGCTTGCCTTTACTAAAGAGGTGTTTTGAGTCGACGGTGCTGGCCCGTGAATTACAATCACTCCAACAAAGCCGACCGAGGCAGCGCCTATTAATTTTAGGGATGGTTTCACTTGGTTATATTCCTAACTAGATACTGTACGCTTCGTGGTGGATGGCCTCCGTCGGGACGCCGCTTCTCTTTACTATCGATTCAACTTGATTTACAAAACCCTCAGGACCGCAGATAAATACGTCGCGACGCTTCATGTCTGGGACGAGTTTTATAATTGAGGCCAAGTTGACTGCTTCACGACTACCGATTAATTTGTGAACCACTCCCTTACGAACTCTTACGAGCTCTACAATTTCGTCCAGTAGAGCGAGTTCGGACTCTTTATTAGCGCGCAATACAACTACTGGACGAGCCTTTGGGGAGATCTCCTCCAATAGGGATCGAACGGCGGTGACGCCAATTCCACCAGCTATCAAAAGTGCCAACGGTCTTTTAGATGCCTCAACTGTAAATGAACCATACGGTCCTTCTATTGCCACAGATGTTCCAACTTTGATCTCTGCGAGTGATGATGAGAAGTCTCCGAGAGCCTTGACGGTAAGGCGTAAAAAAGGAGGTTTAGGCAAGGCTGATACCGTAAATGGGTGTGCCTGCCACCACATTCCCTTCGTTAAAAACCGCCACTCGAAGAATTGTCCGCCTGAGATCTTCAGTCGCTCCAGCCCCCTGCCCTCGAGCACGATCGAGACGACGCCTTCGCTCTCGCGATGTACTTCGGCGACGCGTAACTTGTAGCGCAGTGATCTAGCGATTGGTACTCCAATACGAAATATCACAATAAGAGCTAAGGCAAAGAGCCACCCTCCAATCCATGCAATTTGAGTTAGGGGATGTTTTACAAAAGAGGGCCCTAGGGCGATCTCGTGGGCAAACGAGATGGCAAGGGCAACGTACATGAGTAGGTGGAGGATCCACCAGTTCTCACGTGAGATGTTTCGGCGTATCTGCGGGACCGATACAATGCCGATTAGAACCATGATCCCAAGTCCGAAAGTCGCAGTTACCAAGTGGGGAAATGTATCTACTACGACCCCAACTTCAGATAAGATGCCTGTCTTTGCTGCCTCGGCATAGGACAACGTGAGAAAGATTGCATGCGCAATAATTAGTAAGATTGGCCACGGGGCTAACTTCCGGTGCCAATGTATTACACCACCCTGTCCTAGTACTCGTTCTAGAGCTGGCATCCTGCTAGCGAGGATTACCATTATCAACGCTAAGTACGTTCCAACTATCCCGGTGACCGATCCGATGAACATAGCGAGGCCGCCGGTGATGTGTAATTCGCTTTGGGTGCCATCGACGATTGGCAGAGCTACAAAAACCCCAAAGCCAAGGCCGAGAATTACCACCATCGCATTGAATGCCAAGCGAGATGGGGGTCTAGGCACACTATCTTTATAGCCTGCTGAAACGTTTCCAACATTGCCAATTTGTGAAGTGTCAGGGAAAAAAGTCGTGCTTTTCATTACAAAATCCGCCTCTCTGACCAAAACAATAGCGAAATTAAATGAATCCTTACTGAAGTTAGGGGCGAGGAAGGCAATTTAGATCGACGGTGGAGCAAAGGAAATGGTTTAGATGCCCATCTTAGATAGTTGAGGTTCACAACTTTGCCTCTCTATCAAATTGACTAGAGGATAACGCTTACTTGGTTCAAATCTGTTCTGATTGGAATTACGTAAGGGACCAATGATTTTTAAAAATGGCACTTCCATAAGGGATTTAATGACTCATAATCATTTTGGATGACCGTTAACAAAGGTGATTTGGGAGGATTTGAATAGGCTTTACTACTCCGGGCAAATCTGGTTTCATCGATATTTTTACATTACCCAATAAGGGTGGTTCGATTTCAGCGCTGTTAATTAACTTAATGATTTCTGTGAAATTACAGAAGTTCAATTCTCAATTAACTTCAAAGTACTTTAAGAAATACCTGATCCTCGCCTCATCTAATATGGCTTGCACTCTATTGCCGCTGCTCCTTCTCGCGGTGACGCAACTTATTAGTACAAAGCTGTTATCTGGGCTCGGAGCGATATTGCGTTTCTTTTGAATTATTATGCACGTGTGACCTTAGCGGTTGGATCTTGCAGTGGCGATCTCGTTCGGAAGTGATCGGGTTTTTGTGAGCTCTTCATGGAAAGGTAGGATCGGATTAGAAGTAAGGTCACTTCCATTTGGTGACAAATGGAGCCTTCCCCGCTTCACGCTCCTGGAAAAATGAGCAGGTTTGAGAGAGGGCTACCATTAGTCGCTTTGATGGATCTCCGAGGGCAAAATCAATCTAACCAAGCGTCGAGGCGAGAGACTGCTTCCTCGATGACGGATGTTCTCTTGCAGAATGCAAAGCGAACGTAGTGTTCGCTTCCTTCGCGATCGAGATAGAAGACGGAGCTAGGAATCGCTACGACGCCGCCTTCATTTGCCATGCGCATGCAAAAGTTCAGAGCGTCTTCTTTTGTGACAGATGATATGTCGCAGTTGACAAAATAGGTACCGGAGGTTGGAAGGGGATTTAGCCCGAGTCGCCCCAAGGCATCGATGAGGAGATCCCTAGATGGCCCTAGTGCCTCCTTGGCCTCTGCAGTTAAGTTCAGCTCTGGATCTAGCCCCTTAGCGATTGCGTGTTGAAATGGTGCACCATTTACGTAGGTTAAAAACTGCTTCGAGGTTCGGATGGCAGCTAAGAGTTCGGGTTGGGCTGCAACCCAACCTATCTTCCAACCGGTAAATGAAAACGTCTTAGCAGCTGACGAGATGGATATGGTTCGTTCTCTCATGCCATCGAAGGATGCCAAAAAGTGGTGTGTCCCTTCGAACACCAGGTGCTCATAGACTTCGTCGGTTATGACCAGGAGTTCGTTGTCGATCGCCAACTTTGCAATTGCCGAGAGCTCCTCGTGGGTAAATACCTTTCCGGTTGGATTGTGAGGAGTGTTTACAAGGATGGCGCGAGTCCTTGGCCCGACCGAGGCAGATAGTTGTGCAAAGTCGAAGTCCCAATTTGGGCCATGGAGTCGAATCGGTACCGCTCTAGCTCCAGCCATAGCAATCGATGCAACATATGAGTCGTAGCAAGGCTCGAAGACGATGACCTCATCTCCCACCTCGAGCAGAGATATGAGGGTAGATGCGAGCGCCTCTGTGGCCCCAGCGGTGATAAGGACCTCTGAGGATGGATCGTAATTTACGCCGTAGTGGTTCAAGTTATGTTGTGCTACAGCCCGTCGCAGTGGCTCAATCCCAGGTCCCGGGGGATACTGATTGTGGCCACTTCGAATCGCCTCAATCGCCGCATCTGCGATTATGGATGGACCGTCGTAGTCTGGAAATCCTTGACCAAGATTTACCGAGTTGGTTTCGATGGCTAGTTGGGACATCGTGGCAAATATCGTTGTGCCAAAGCCTTGAAGTCGTGAAGAAAGATACCGTTGCCTGCTCCGCATGGTCATCAATTTAGCGATGGCGGGTCAATTCCTACGCAGTACCTGACCACCTTCGGCAACTTTCACCTAGATCTTGCCGGACCTGATTTCACTTGCGAGTCCCTCAACGAGGTCTTTGATCTGATCTCGGATTATACGGACCTCTTCGATAGACTTGCCTGCTGGGTCATCAAGCTGCCAATCGAGGTAGGTCTTTCCGGGAAAGACGGGGCAAGCGTCCCCGCAACCCATAGTGATTGCTACATCCGTTGCCTTGGCGTCATCGAAGGTGAGTTTACGAGGCACCGCCTTTGAAATGTCGATACCTATCTCCGCCATGGCAGCTACGACTGCGGGGTTTAGAGTATTGGCCGGTTCGCTACCCGCGGACTTGACATCAGCTACGTCACCGGCGAGTTCGCGCATGAGGCCTGCGGCCATTTGAGATCTGCCAGCGTTGTGGACGCAGACGAATAGAACCTCTTTTTTGTCCATTTTTAGATTTGTCCTTTGCTTGTGAAGAGTTTTGAAAATAGATATGCGCCCGCTGTACCAATTATTTGGGCTGCTATGAAAGAGGTGATTGATGAGGGGCTAATTCCGGCAAACGAAGTGGTAAACATCCTCCCTATGGTGGCTGCCGGATTGGCAAAGGAGGTGGAAGAGGTGAAGAAGTAAGCCGCACCAATTAGAGCCGCTATCAGGGCCGGGGTTGCCTTAGAGTCGTAGGTCTTTCCAGAGAGTTCGATGACCATAATGAGAAGAAAAGTGGCGACTACTTCAGATACGAAGTGAGGTGAAGATTGACGAACGTGGGTTGAGAAGTGAATGTTAGGAACGCCAAAGATCAAATTTGCTACGAGTGTGCCGGCTATAGCGCCAGCAAATTGGACCATAATTTGGATGGTGGCCTGGCCCCACGTCAGCTCATCTTTTACCGCTGACAAGGCGGTTACCAAGGGATTGAAGTGGGCTCCAGACTCCTTAGCGAAGATTGTGATGATTACCAAAAGGATAGCAGCGGTGGCTAGAGCATTTTCAAGGAGCTCGAGTCCAACGTCGTGTGGTGACAGGAGAGTTGCCTGAATTCCAGAACCCACAACTGCTAAAAGGAGAATTGCGGTCCCTATAAATTCGCTCGCTAGCCGCCGTTGTGGAGTCCCGATGTCGCCTTGGGCTGCCTCTTGTTTGCTATCCATGAATAAATATCATATCGACAGCTGTCGATATGAAGTTCAGTTACCAATGTGCTTTTAGACTCAAAGTGGTGGAAGAAATTAAACTCCTAGCAGCAGATGAGTCCACATCGGAAGGCTGCGGCTTTGAAGATCTCGGATCGGTGAATAACCATGTGGCCGCTAACTCTAAGGAAGTGGCTGAGATCTTAGCCGCGACCTCTGATCCGGTAAGACTCAAGCTTCTTGCCTTTCACAAAAATGCTTACCCTCAACCCCTCTGCGCTTGTGCTTTGGTAGCGAATGTTGGCAGGTCCCAGTCGACGGTAAGCCACCACCTTGCAATGCTGGTGAGCTCGGGTTGGTTGACCTCTGAGCGGCGAGGAAAGTGGATCTGGTATAGATTTGCCCCATCCCGTGTCGCACTCTTTAAGGCTATTGAGGAGCTGGCATTGAGTCTTGAAGGACCGACTGGCAGCTGACCTCAACTGTGGATAGTTGTAACCTTGTGAAATTCACCGTAACATTGCTGTTCTTTGCCACGCGACAGACCGTGGCACTTGGATCTTGATATTCAACGTCAAAGATCGCTTTTGTAGCTGTGAACTTACTCTCTCCGTCGGCGAGATTTTGCTGATTTTGACAGGCCTGATACTGAATGCAGCTCTCTTCGACAGCAAAGTCGAACTTCGGTGCGAGTTGCTTGATTTGATCTAGATCGTTTTTGAGGGCGACGAGAAGTCCGTAGTGGTGGGCGAGATTGGCCAAGAAGGTATTGAAAGACAACTGTTGTGTCGGAGAAATTTTGAAACCAGTGTTGTTTTGGTATCCATCGACATTATCGAAGTCCACCGCCTGAAAGCCGCGCTCTTTGCAGAGCTTGACTCTCTTCTCAAGGATCTGTGCAATGGTGGCATTTGGATCGGCGATATCTACCCACCTCTCTCCAATCCAGCCGATGTCGCCCTTACCTAAGAGCGACGGAGGATACGATTTGGCGTCGGGGCGCCATGACTCATAAGTGCCAGCGTCGATATAGCACCCGATAACGGTTCCCTGGGAAGCGAGGGTCTTCAACCTATTTATCTGAGCCTTTGAGATGTCGAAAAGGTCTGCCTCAACGTAGCTGAGGTGTGAAGGAATCGATGCAGGAACCCCGCCGAGAAAGAGTTGAAAAGATGACATCGAAGCGAATTTGGCGCAATTGCTACAAGTTGGGTTGCCAAAGTTAGGCCATTTGTCGCTGTTATCCGAACCACTGCTACTTAGGTGGAGTATTAGGGTTACCGCTATCAATACGGCTACTAAAAGAGGTAAGGCGATGACAAGCCATCGCCGTACCCTTAGATTCGGTCCGAGACCCTCGGCCACCTTCGAGGGGTACTTTGTCAGTTCATCTCGAAGGCGTCGAAGGCTGCACCAGCGCCTGAGAGGCCGGCTTCGTCACCGAGTTCGGCACGCTTTACTTGAACTGAAAAGTATGGTGGGCAGAGTCGCGAAAAACCTTCGACTGCAAGGTTGAAGAAGTATTCGCCAGAGAGCGAGACGCCTCCACCGAGGACGATTGTGTCAACGGAGAAGAGATGAACCATATTCGCCATTGAGACCGCGGCGTTATGCGCAAGGCGCTCAACTAATCGAGCGCATTCACCGTCGCCGGCAGTAGCCCTTTTGACGATTTCGGCGTTGGATAGCGCTACATTTGAATCTTTTGCAATCATACCAAGTGCAGTACCACTTGCCATTAGCTCTACTGAACCAGCACCATGAACGTTTGCCGACTCTGCGTCAATAAAGCTGTGGCCCAGTTCGGCGATGGAGTGACGTGAGCGAAGGAGGTGCTTGTCGACCACGACTGCAGCTCCAACGCCAGTTGAAATTGTAATGTAGGCCATCGACTCGCTATTGCGACCAGCGCCGAAGTTCGCCTCACCGATGGCTGCTAGGTCCGCATCGTTTACCACGAGAGTCTCAACTTGCAAGGTCTCGCTTATTGCATTTGAATTTAGCTCTGGAACGAAGTTCTGTGGGATGTTGGGGGCGTAGATGAGTCGCTGTTCTTTGTAGTCGACTACACCTGGAACACCTACCACCAGCCTCTTTGCCCTTCGCTCAGGGTCAATCAGCTGACGTAGATCCGTAAACGCCTCGAATGACGTCGAAAATGATGGCGTTGGAAGAGACTTGTGGCCCGTTACGCTCCCATCTTGCGAGACGAATCCCATGCGAAATTGGGTGCCTCCAATGTCAACTCCGAGTAATTCGCTTTGCAACTGATCCCCTTTACTCATCTATCTGTTTACAGATCGATTCCAAACATCGGAAGGCCATCTTTTAGATTTTCAATGGCAAAGTCAGCGCCTGCAGCTGCTAACTCTTCGCGTTTGTACTTATGTGTTCCTACTCCAACGCACTGTATTGCACAACCGTGGGCGGCTTTTATATCATTTGGCGTATCGCCAATGGCAACGAAGTCTTCTAATGGGAGATCGAAACCGTGGATGTTGCGGCATCGATCGATTGCGTTTTGCGTCAAGTCAACACGCTCAAAGGCGTCAGAGCCGTACCCGCCGAAGGTGAAGAAGTCCGCTAGGGA
>JAKAZZ010000029.1 GCA_021826315.1 Actinomycetes bacterium | reverse complement strand
GAGAACGCTTGGCTCGCCTCTGCTTTATCAACCCCAACACAACAAACGAAGACGTTGATCTAGTTCTAGATGCAATGGCCTAAAAGGGGTTACTTTAGGTTGTGCCATCTGCCTATTCTTGGGTTCTGACGTCGCGTAGTAATTTGACATCGCGTAGTAAGTTGTTGGCTTAGGTCAAAGAAACGTTCGAGTGTTGTCGAGCGTTTGTTTTCAAGAGTTCGTTATCAGAGGTGCACGGTCACAAGGTAGTATGTCAATGGTCGATTACGTATGTCCATTCTGTAGCTATGGAGGAGAATGGCTCGCCGAAGACGATTCGTTTGCGGCACTCCAAGATAAGTTTCCGATCTCGAAGGGGCATACCTTGGTCATACCAAAGGTCCACGTTGTTGACTTTTTTGACCTTGAGCCTTCGCAGTTAGCCAAGCTCATGCCCTTCGTAGCAACCGTGAGAGAGCTATTGAGGAACGAATACGGCATCGATGGCTACAACCTTGGTGTAAACGGCGGGAGAGTCGCGGGACAGACGGTAGATCACGCTCACCTTCACCTGATCCCAAGGTATGTCGGAGATACCGACGATCCTAGGGGTGGCATAAGGAATATCTTTCCTGATAAAGCTAGGTACTGGTAACCAAGTGTGAAAAAATTCACAACTTCTAAACGGCGCGCGGCGATGATCCTCTAGTAACTTTTGAGTGAGCGTCTAAGGGGTGGTGTCTTCTTTGAAGGTTGTTGATCAGGGTGAAGTGCAACCGGTAAACCTCGATAGATATTCGGGGGAGGTTGAAGTTCGCTCTCTGCGCGCTTCGGCAAATCCCCTTGATCCGGACCTCCTCCGAGTCCACTATGAACCAGGTTCAGTAACAAATTGGCATACTCATCCCGGTGGTCAGTACATCTACGTCCTGCAAAACAGCGTCTTGATCTGTAATGACGGTGGTGAAATGAACGAGGTAGCTGAGGGTTCACTCGTTGTGGTGCAACCTGGCGAGCGCCACTGGCACGGTGCAACAGAGGACTCTACCTCTGACATCCTTACTATTTCCTTTGGAGTTACCAGATGGGAAGAGAATCACGGCGGAAACCACTAACCATCTAGCCCCAACCTGGGTTTGGGCTATGGTTGGCGCTTCCAAGTGCTAACCTTTGTCTAAATTTTTACTTCGCGAAAGATGGTTGGTGCAGTTGAGCTGGGGCTTCGCGGGAGATGATGAAGAACATCTTCCACCACTAGAACGGGATATCCTCGTTAAGTTTGGCGACCGTGGAGTTGATCGCTTTGCGACCGGCGTGATGTCAAACGTCTATCGGGTTGCGTCTCTCTTGCGCAATCATATGGAGCGAGAGGTGCTCGGAGAGTGCCAACTTTCTTTCACTGCCTTCATCGTCCTCTTTACCCTTCTAACTTGGGGTGAGATGGAGGCAAATCGCCTCGCTAGCCGAGCTGGAGTGACCAAGGGGACCCTTACGGGGGTTGTTAGCACCCTTGAGCGACGTGGCCTATGTAAAAGGACGGTTCACTCATCGGATAAGCGAAAGGTCTTGGTTTCGCTAACTGACGATGGTACTAAATTGATCGAGATGATCGCTCCTCAATACAACAAAGAAGAGGCCCGATTGGTATCAGATCTTACCCTTGATCAAAAGGTTGAGACTGGAAATGCGCTCCGGACGATTCTTGCAACCGGAGTAAAGCTTCGAAGCTCTCGTGAAGGCACGGTCGAGTAAGGCTTTAGATCTAGCTAATTGCTAGGGCATTACCCGGATAGCAGGTTGTAACTCCTTTGTCACCAAAGAGATTTTCGATCACCCATGGTGGCATCTGGCCACATGGATACCCTGTAAAGCGCTGTATCATCGCTGCACCCGTACTCGAGATCCGAAGGGCTACGCCATTAGAGCCATCGCTATAGCAATTTGATCCATTTGCAATTACTACTCCGTAGGTGGGGTCGGCACTTGAAATTAAATACGTCGATCCCTGAATGCATTTGGCGGCAATTCCCGATGCAGTTGCGCTCTGTTGCATTTGAGAGGTTATGGCCCGTGTTGGGTGCATCGGTTGGCAAAGCTGCGTGAAGTAGGTGCGAAGTGCTGAGAGCGTTGCGTTCGCAGAGGTAGGGGAGCTTTGACTTGTGGTCGGCTTGAATGAGAAGAAAGGAGCCAGGTCAAGTATCTGCTGCTGCGGTACACCTATCGAGGCGCTCTTCTTTGCAACCTGCTTTATCGAATCTTGGGCTTTCTGGGTTGCTGCTGCTGTCTCAGACGCGCTCAAGGTTGCAATTTGAGGTGAGAGAATATAAGTCGCAACCAAATAGTCATACGACTGACACAGTGGCGCTATCCCTACGTTGTTGCCGATGAGTTGATCTGTAGTCGTCGTGGAAAGTGGCGTACTGGTATTTCTGGGTTGTGGTCTGGCTAGATTTGCTGGGGCGTTTGATGAGCTCTGTCCGCAAGCTGCTGCTAAGACTGAGATCAACACGAGCAAAGTAGCCCGAATGGGCGTTTTGGCGTTTGTGCGATCTCTTTTACTAACTGACATTTCCACAAGTCTATTTTGTTCGATGCTCCACGAATCAAAGGGCTATCTACCTTGAAAATACGAAATGGATATCAAATTTGGAAGATTTATAAGGAATCAACAGCTTTTTGGCAATTTATGTGTCATTTTTACACTGTTTTATTCAAATTGTAACGAAAAGTGACTGTGACGCTATTGGTGATACGTAATAATTACTAAGGGATGTTGGGGGAAGTTGAGTGGGGATTTCGAATGCGGCGGCCGTATCGGGGTACGACCTTTGCAAAGTATATGCTCATCTCTCGGCTTCATTCATCCGCATGAAGGAAACACGATAAGGAGATCGCATAGAAAATGTCTATGACAACTGAACAACCGCCAGGTGGTGGTACTGACGAGTTGCACCTCAAATCGAACGTGCTCTCACTCTTTGACTCGACCGCGGTCGCAGTCGCGAGCGTTGCGCCGGCGTACTCCATTGCTTCGACGATCGGTTTGGTCGTTGCTGCAGTAGGGTTTACATCTCCGGCAATTATTTTGGTCAGCTTTCTTCCAGTGTTGGCAATTGCATTTGCCTATTACTACTTGAATAAGCAAGATCCAAGTTGCGGAGCTTCGTACTCATGGGTCTCCCGAACGATGTCACCATATTTAGGGTGGTTCAACGGCTGGGTCCAAGTTGCTGCATCGGTGCTCTTTTGCACCTCGGCGTCGATCCTTATTGGCCAAAATACCCTTTCGTTCTTGAATACGCTCAACGTAATTGGATCGGGAACTGCCGCCTCTATCTATTGGACCGCTTTTACCTCATCGATATGGTTTATCTTCATTACATGGATTTGCATTGTTGGCATCAGGGCAACTGCTAACTTCCAGTGGGTACTCGTAGCCATCGAGTACACGGCGGTTATTATCTTTTCGATCATCGCTATCTTCAAGGTGCTTGCGAATCACCCACACGGGTCGTCTTCGTTTAGCTTTGCTTGGTTGAATCCACTCAATATAAAAGGAGTAAGTGGCCTAGCGGTTGGAGCAGCTCTCGGTGTCTTCTTCTTCTGGGGCTGGGATACCGCCTCAAACTTGAACGAAGAGAGCCAGGACGCAGCTGAGACCCCAGGTATTGCTGGCATCAACTCGATGTTCCTTCTCCTCGTAGTCTTCTTGGTGAACAACATCGCCATGCAGATGCTCGTTCCTTCTGCTGTAATTCAAAAGCAGGGTGGAAATGCGCTCTTCTACTTTGCGCAGCAGGTATTGCCAAAGCCTTGGAACTATATCATGTTGCTCGCTATCTTGTCCTCGACGGTTGCTACTACCCAGACCACACTGCTACCAGCTACGAGAATTACACTCTCGATGGCTCGCGACGGTGTCTTCCCCGGTATCTTCGCCAAGATTCACAAGAAGTGGCTTACACCGGTCGCCGGAACGATCCTCCTTGCCGGACTTTCTTTCATCGGAATTTGGCTTACCACCTTCTCCTCTTCGGTCAATAGCGTCTTTGCCAATATGGTCGCCGACATTGGAGTTCTGGTTGCCTTCTACTACGGTATTACCGGAATCGGAAGCGCTTGGGCCTTCCGCAAGGTGCTGACGAGGAAGCCGTCATTGCTTTTCTTCGCTGGTATTTTGCCGTTCATCGGTGGAGTCTTCTTGCTTTGGATTGGCTACCAAGTCGTATCTCAGTCGGGACTTTCGACTTCGCTACCGATCTTGATCACCTTGGGTGCTGGTATTCCACTCGTTCTTATCGCTCGCTATACCGCTAAGACGAACTTCTTCAAGACCAAAGCTGTTGCCTACGAGCTAGCCGACATCAGCTAGTAGTAGCACCACCACATCTGCTAAGCGGTAAGGGGGTAGGGCGATCGCCCTACCCCCTTACTTATTTCAATCGATAAGGTAAGCTTTAAAGTGTCTTTTGATCAAAAGTTGTGGCGAGGGTTCGTTTGAAGCGATTTGTTCTATTCGCCGTAGTAGTAGTTGCTCTACTGGTGGCCTCAAGTAGGCCAGTAGGCGATAAGTATACGCAGAACATCCCTAATCCGTCGAGCAATTCTTCGATATCGGATACGACTTGGAATATCTGTGTTGCGGGACGAGCAAATGCTGGCTATCAATTGAACTATTACCCAGATAGCTTCAATGAAAATTCAATTGTTGATACTAAAGCCTGCGATCAAGCGGTTCTAAGGGATATCAATACCCGCCACGAAGCCGAAGGGGTTCCGCCTATGACTCTTCCAAACAACTTCGAGGCTATGTCCCCGGCGTTGCAGGTCATTTATGTTGTGAATGCCGAGCGAGTATCGAGAAATCTGCCGCCTTATACCGGAGTCTTAAATTCTCTAAATGCCGATTCGCTGATAGCGGCGAAGGCCGGAAACGACCCTAACCCCTCAAAGGGAGATGGGGATTGGCTGATCTACAACAGTATCTGGGCTGGCGGCTACCAAAGCGCCCTCCTTGCGGACTTTGACTGGATGTATAACGATGGATGGGGTGGTAATTCAAATAGCACCATAAACGTCGACTGCACCTCTTCAAAGGCCAAAGGATGTTGGGGTCACCGCGAAGGTATTCTCGCGACCTATGGTCAAAGTGCCGGAACGGAACTTCTGGCTGGATCTGCGGTTGTCACCAATGGCCCCAATTCGCTATCGGTACCGTCATATGCCGCAGCCTTTGAACAGGTTCAGACGCCGATAAAGGTCGATAAAAAAATAGGCAACTAAGCCTAAATCCACAGAATTAGACGAACTTGAGTCCTTCGGTGTGATTTCGAGTCGATTTTTCGGAACCGATTTAGGTTTGGTGGAGGGTCTATGGCTCGTAACTGGTCTCAAAGAGCCAAATGCGACCTAATGACTTTGTGGTTGAGCCCGTTTGGTCACTTCCCTAGATTTTGAGATCTCATTTTGGACGTAGTGACTTAACCGCTTTTCTCCTGGAGCGGTCGGAGCCTGCCAAGGAAGTTGTCACATCTGCACCACTTGAGCTGCCGCCTTTTATCTCCCTTTTGATTCATCTCCTGCTAACTTATTCGTAGGAATAATTGATACCTCTGATACGGATCCCAGTATCTGCACTTACCTTTGATCCACCGTCCTGGTTTGGATTTGCGTAGCTCCACCTACAGCGTCGCGCCGCTTAGCAAGTATCTCGATATGGTCGCCGCTGTGGGCCTGGTGATGAGTTACAAACTTGATGCCTGAGTGCTGATGATCGTTGTTCTAGTGATCGACGAAGTCATTCATCCTCTTACATGCAGCGTCGATTGTCGCGAACCCCGATAGGGATAGGTTGGAAAGTACTTGACTTATCTTGAAGAGTGCAGAGATCTTATGCGTTATCATTTGATACCGAGAGGTCTTGACCTCGATATATTTACATCCAGCTCAAACATGTACTCAACTAGTGACCAACCCTTTATGGGTGAGTCGTTGTAACTACGGATCACCTTCGGAGCCATGTTCTCTCTGGCGATGGCTCTTAGGCGTACGTTAGCGCCGAGACAGAGACATCCGCCGCCACGACGGCGGGGAAAAGCCCACCATTGTCCCAATCCCAATCGAGATTGCCACGAAAGTAGCCCAGGAAGACTCTTTGAGTCCAAACAGACCGAAATTTATGCTTTCGAGCAATGAAAATAGAGCAGCCAGGGAGAACAAAGGGCTTAGCAGTCCCACGAACCGTATAGGTCAAACAAAAACGACGATTGCTAAGGCCAACGCCCCGATGGATTCGAAGAGAAATAGAACCCCGACAATTGGAAGATCTTTGTACCCATCTAGCCGTAGATAAAAGTGATTTATAGCATTTCAGACGAGAAGAGTTGCACCAACGAACCTCGTTAGCTGGGAGAATACTTTTTTGAAACTGAATGCAAATTGATAACCGACATCAATCTTATTTTCGTACTCAATTTCGAATACCGTGGGCGTCAAATATTGCCATCGGCGTCACTTGAACCTCCATTGTTATCAATATCCTGATCGCCACCGTTACCTTGTGGAATACCTGAAGTAGCGGTTGTAGATGGAGAAGCGGCGTATCCATAAGCACTACCTCCTCCCGTCGAAGTGGTCTTCGCGATAACCGCACTCCCGAGAATTGACACAGCGTACCACGGCGCGCCAAACGCGGTCGAGCCTTCACCATTAGTTTGGCCGGAGCTGACGTCACCTGAGAAGGTGTATAGCGGGTGGCCGTTGTATGTCACCTGCATATCACCATTTCCGCGTTTAATGGTGCCGAGCAACGAAGCAGAAACGCCCGTGCCGGCCTGGACCTTACCTTTAGTCAAGAGAGGAGGCCAAGCTGTTGCGCAACCGCCGGTGCAGAGAGACTTGCCTTCGGTATCTTTCTCAAAAAGGTATAGAGTTTCGCCACTCGAATCGACGATAATTTTTTGACCGAGTGCGCTATTTTCCGACGCACTGACCGTGCTAGTAGCGCTTGACGATCCTACAGTGGTCGAAGTGGCACTACTTCCCATTCCGCCACATGCGGCTGCGACCAAAGAAAGAACCGACGCCGCCCCCAGGTATTTCACAAATTGACGATGTCCAAGTTTTTGAATCTGTTCCATGTTATGAATTACGGATTAATTCACCTTTAGGTTCACCAAAACTTGAAATTTCTTAATAAATCGTGAAAAATAAGATGTGGACAAGAGTTTCCCACAGCAGATGACCATGCGACGTCGTCAGTCTCAATATCCCAACGAAGTATTTTTACGAGCGCTACGGAACGAGACCGGTCGATTGGCGCAGGGGGATCTTGTGTCTCAAAGGTAACTAAAGCCTTTTCAGGAAACGTGCGGCCTTGAAACCTTTGAACTCATAGTTACGAGCTTGCGTAAGACGTCGTATCCGTGATGAGTTCAAAGGAGGCTTCATCGAATTGAGATGATGTTGCTAGTAGAGACGTTAGATATTTGTTATTTCGCAAATCGCTTTGAATCAATCGATGCATAGTTGGCCACGGTGCGATCGATCGACGCCGTCTCTTCGAGTCTATCTAGTGCCTCTTGTAGCAATGGCCCCGGAATTGCGGCGGTCATCTCTGAAGAGGGCATCGAGGTTCGGGTCCGTGAAAGCATACATCCGAAGGATAGCGCTATTTCCCCTAGTTCTTTGGCGATAGCAACTATATGACACTGGGGTTTTCCTTCGATCCGAGCGGTTGGAAATGCGTCTCTAAAAATCATTGCAGAGCGTGCGTTCAATCGCAGAAAGACGACGTCAGGAACAGAACTTGAAGAGGAGAGCGGCTCGTAGATTACCTGTGCGGGTTGGGTTGTAACGTGCTCAATTGAGCCGAAGTCTGACTCGCTTACCCACCCCGAAGTTACTAGCGTACCGACGTCTGATTTTGTTGCAGCCACGGACAGTTCCAAGAAACCATGGGTAAAAGAGCCGACAGAGCAGTTTGCATGGTCGGCTGCAACTGTGGCAAATCTCTTTTCCACTGCGTGCATCCAAAATACGCATCCAGCAGCGACCCTACCGGTGCGTCCATCTTCGGTGGGCAACGGCAACTCTGAGTCGAAAAACTCATTTGATGGATCGACGCTATCTGAAAAACTTATTCCAATAGGTTCTACAGTCAGATGGAGAGTACTTTTGAGTTTTGAAGCGGCGTTTTGCATTTCTATCATTCAACTGAGTCTAAGAGACAATTTCGCAATTCAGAAATCAACTACGTCGGGTGCTATTTTTGACTCTAAGTGCAGCTTCTATGCCTTATTTGGCAATGTCCTAAATCCATAGAAGCGGACCGGCTTGACTCTTTCGGTGTGCTTCAGAGTCGGCTTTTCGTAACTGAATTAGGTTTTGCGGAGGTTCTATGGCTCGTAACTGGTTTCAAAGAAGTCCATAATCTCAAGTCTTTTCGCAAGGGTGATAGGAAGTATTGGCACACTGTTGGAAGTTGCGTTTGATTCGTCAAAGGTGACTTTCAAACGGTCTAATTTACTAGCGGATTTTCAAATCTAAAAGGTGCTCCTTGAACTGACAGACTTGAAGTGTGTTCAAACACCACTCTGTCAGTTCAGAGCACCTTTTCCATGCCAAAATCTAAGTTGATCGCCTAAATTTCTGGTGGATCCAAGCTAAGGGGCATCGATGCGACTCCGTTGACTAATTTTTAGATCCTCACATAATTGAGGTGTCTCGTCTAGAGGGAGAGGGCATACGAGTTGGTCGAAATTGGGGCTGGAAGGTCACTTGTTCCCATGAGGTAATGATCTACCGACTTTGCTACCGAACGACCCTCCGCTATTGCCCAGACGATCAGTGATTGCCCACGCCGTACATCGCCAGCCGCGAAGACGCCGTCTCGATCGGTCATCCAATCTTGGTTAGTAGCGACGCTTCCACGCGGTGTGAACTTGACTCCGACTTCTTCCAGGTGGCTTTGGAGTGGTGTTCCAACAAAACCCATAGCGAAGAGGACCATGTCGGCTTCGATGATAAAGTCGGACCCTTCGATCTTTTCGAAGGCCATTCCCTTATCGGTTGGCTTCAATTCAATCTTGTGGGCCTTGATGCCAACTACATTTCCATCTTCATCGCCGATGAACTCTTCGGTATTAATGGCATAGTCGCGCACCCCACCCTCTTCATGGGCAGAAGAGACACGATAGAGCATGGGATAGAGAGGCCACGGAGCATGCGATGGTCGTTCATCGGATGGTCGGGGCATAATCTCGATCTGCATGACGCTCTTTGCACCTTGGCGATGCGAGGTTCCTAAGCAGTCAGCTCCGGTATCTCCGCCACCGATAATGACGACACGCTTTCCTTCAGCTGATATTGCTGGGGTATCGAAGTCACCCTCTTGAACTCGGTTGGCAAGGGGCAGAAACTCCATGGCTTGATATATTCCACTTAGCGCTCTGCCGCCAACTTTTAGATCTCGTGGAGTTTCACTTCCTAAAGCAAGGACAACGGCGTCGAAGTTACTACGAAGTTCTTCAACTGTAATGTCTTTGCCGATCTCTGTATTCGTGACAAAGACGGTTCCTTCATCTGCCATCTGCTTGAGACGGCGATCGACTATGGCCTTTTCCATCTTGAACTCTGGAATTCCATAACGAAGTAGGCCGCCGATTCGGTCGTTCTTTTCATAGACCACCACATCGTGGCCAGCTCGTGTTAGCTGCTGTGCCGCTGCTAGCCCTGATGGGCCAGATCCAACGACCGCGACTCGCTTGCCGCTTTTTCGTGTTGGGTGAACCGGCTTTACTAGGTTGCGGGCAAAGGCGTGTTCGATGGTCTCTTGTTCGATCAATTTGATCGAGACTGGATCGTCATTTATCCCGAGAACACACGCAGTCTCGCACGGGGCAGGACATAGGCGACCTGTGAACTCAGGAAAGTTGTTTGTAGCATGGAGTCGATCGATCGAATCCTTCCACTCGCTTAGATACGTTAGGTTGTTCCACTCCGGGATGAGGTTTCCAAGCGGACATCCCTGGTGACAGAATGGAATTCCACAGTCCATGCACCTAGCCGCCTGCGTGGTGATTAGCTCATCGCTAGTTGGTAGGTAGACCTCTTTCCAGTCTTGAATACGAAGTTGGGGTGGTCGTCTCGTCGCACCCTTTCTCTCAAACTTCAAAAAACCCCTTGGGTCAGCCATCTATGCTCCCGTTTTTTCTAAATATCAAAGGTCTCTAAATTTCAAAATTGAATGTGAGGTGGCTATATCGCCTGAGCCTCTTCGCGACGCTTAGCAAGTACAACTCGCTTGTAGTCTCTCGGAAAAACCTTGACGAACCTCTCAACTTCGGCATTGAAGTTGGCAAGGATCGACGCTGCGACCGTTGAGCCAGTCTCTTCTAGGTGGCGTTCGAGCGTGCTCCTTAGCCATTTGCGATCGTCTTCTTCGAGTGGATCAAGATCGACCATCTCTGCGTTGACCTTAGAGGCAAAGGTTCTCTTAGGATCCCAGATGTAGGCTTCGCCACCTGACATACCCGCGCCAAAGTTACGGCCGGTGTCGCCGATCACAACCACACGACCACCAGTCATGTATTCGCAACCGTGGTCCCCAACACCCTCAACTACAGCAATCGCTCCTGAGTTTCGAACTGCGAAGCGCTCTCCGACGACACCTCTAATGAAGAGGTTTCCGCGGGTGGCACCATACAGGATGACATTTCCAGCGATGATGTTCTCTTCAGCGATAAATGGCGCACTATCGAATGGCTTTACCACGATTGTTCCACCGGAGAGGCCCTTCCCAACGAAATCGTTGGCGTCACCGATAAGACGAAGGGAGATTCCCTTTGGAACGAATGCCCCAAAACTCTGGCCAGCCGATCCCTCTAAGGTGATGTCGATAGTGCCCTCAGGCAGACCCTCGCCGCCGTAGCGCCTAGTCAACTGATGGCCGAGCATCGTGCCAACTGTACGATTGACGTTTCGAATCTTTCCTTCGATCTTGACCTTCTTGCCATCTTCGAGGGCAGGCAGAGCTTGAGCGATCAATTGGTTGTCGAGAGCCTGATCGAGGCCGTGGTCCTGCTTTGTAGTTGCCTTGCGCGGTGCATCGATTGCGATAAAGTCAGAGGCCAAGATTGGCGAGAGGTCAAGGCCCTTGGCCTTCCAGTGGCCAATTGCTCCAGTGGTATCGAGCATCTCGGTCATACCGATCGCCTCGTCGAGGGTTCTAAAGCCTAGTTGTGCTAGATAACCGCGTACTTCGTCGGCGATGTACTCGAAGAAGGTCTCCACGAACTCTGGCTTGCCGGTGAACTTCTCGCGAAGTTTTGGATTTTGCGTCGCAATACCAACCGGACAGGTATCTAGATGGCAGACGCGCATCATTATGCAACCCGACACAACGAGAGGTGCTGAAGCAAAGCCGAACTCTTCTGCTCCAAGAAGGGCTGCGATGATGACGTCGCGACCCGTCTTTAGCTGACCGTCGACTTGAACAACGATCCTATCGCGAAGGCCATTGCCAATCAGCGTCTGTTGCGTCTCGGCTAGGCCGATCTCCCATGGAGTACCGGCGTGCTTGAGAGAGGTGAGGGGCGATGCACCGGTTCCACCGTCGTGGCCAGAGATCAATACGACATCTGAGTGCGCCTTTGCAACGCCTGCTGCCACGGTTCCGACTCCAACTTCAGAGACGAGCTTTACGTGGACCCTTGCCGATGGATTGGCATTCTTCAGGTCGTATATCAGCTGTGCGAGGTCTTCGATCGAATAGATGTCGTGGTGTGGTGGTGGTGAGATAAGTCCAACACCTGGAGTTGAGTACCTAGTCTTGGCGATCCAAGGATAGACCTTGTCGCCAGGGAGTTGTCCGCCCTCTCCCGGCTTAGCACCTTGGGCCATCTTGATTTGGATATCAG
This sequence comes from Actinomycetes bacterium, assembly GCA_021826315.1. Lineage (GTDB taxonomy): Bacteria > Actinomycetota > Acidimicrobiia > Acidimicrobiales > Acidimicrobiaceae > Acidithrix. The sequence continues at coordinate 20,860 of JAKAZZ010000029.1, read as the reverse complement.
TTGCATTAGTTAGGAACTCGCTCGTGACGCCAAAGCGGCCTGATGCGACCTGCTTGATCGCTGACTTGCGTGAGTCGCCATTTTCATCTGCGACGAATCGATCGGGATCTTCTCCACCCTCGCCAGTATTTGACTTGCCACCGAGGCGGTTCATGGCGATCGCTAGAGTCTCATGAGCCTCTTTGGAGATTGAGCCATAGCTCATTGCTCCGGTTGAGAATCTCTTTACGATCTCGCTAATTGGCTCTACCTCGTCAATGTCGATCGAAGGCCGCACGCCCTCTTTCAACTTGAGAAGTCCACGGATCGTAGCAAGGTTGTGTGACTGATCGTCCACGAGACGTGTGTAGTCACGGAAGACGTCGTAGCGCTTGTTGCGGGTCGAGTGCTGTAGCTTGAAGACGGTCTCTGGATTGAAGAGGTGGTATTCGCCCTCGCGCCGCCATTGATACTCTCCACCAACGGCAAGGCTACGGTGAGCTAGTTCGCTCTCTCGATCGAGGAATGCCAAGTGGTGGCGCGCTTGCGCCTCCTTGGCGATCTCATCGAGGCCAATTCCTCCAAGGCGAGACGATGTTCCTTCGAAGTACTCTTCGATGACATCTTTCGAGATCCCTACTGCCTCGAAGACCTGTGCTCCGGTATAGGAGGCGACGGTCGAGATGCCCATCTTGGACATGACCTTTAGGACGCCCTTGGCTGCTGCCTTGATGTAGTTGTGGATTGCTCGATACGGTGAAATATCTGAGAGCGTTCCCTCGCGAACCATATCGACTATGGAGTCGAAGACGAGGTATGGGTTGATGGCAGCGGCGCCATAGCCGATCAAGAGAGCCATGTGGTGAACTTCGCGAGCCTCGCCGGTCTCGACGATGAGCGCTACTTGGGTACGTTTCTTGGTTCTGATGAGATGGTGGTGTACTGCTGAGGTAAGAAGCAGCGCTGGGATCGGAGCGAGTGTCTCATCGGCTTGGCGATCCGAGAGTACAAAGATGTTCTTGCCCTTGGCGATCTCTTCGGTTACCTCGTTGCGAATCTTATCGAGTGCTAAAGTGATGGCACTTCCACCACCAGCAACTTCGTAGAGTCCATCGATCACTTTGGTAGAAAAGCCATCTACGCCACCCTCTTCATCGATGTAGACCAACTTGGCGAGTTGGTCGTTGTCGATGATTGGGTACTTGAGGGATATCTGATGGACCGACTTAGCAGTTGGCTCCAAGATGTTTTGCTCGGGGCCGATCGTTCCCGATAGAGAGGTGATCAGCTCTTCGCGAATGGCATCCAGCGGTGGGTTTGTGACTTGAGCAAAGAGCTGCTTGAAGTACTCATAGAGCATTCGCGGACGATCTGAGAGGACTGCAATAGGAGTGTCGGAGCCCATGGAACCAATGGCCTCTGCCGCCGTCTTTGCCATTGGTGTGATGATGGTACGAAGCTCTTCACTTGTATAACCAAAGAGTCTCTGGTATGTCACGATCTGTGAGTGCTGCGGTACGAGCATGTGCCGTGGAGGGAGATCCTCTAAGTCAATGAGGTTCTCATCGATCCACTCTTGGTATGGGTGTTCCGATGCGAGATGGGCTTTGATCTCCTCGTCGGCGATGATTCGTCCTTGGGCGGTATCGACCAAGAACATCTTTCCTGGTTGGAGGCGGCCCTTAGCGATGACCTTCGATGGTTCGATCTCAAGTACGCCTACTTCAGAGGCCATAATAACGAGATCGTCTTGGGTAACCCAGAAGCGTGATGGGCGCAGGCCATTTCGGTCGAGTACTGCACCGATTTGGGTTCCATCAGTAAATGCGATCGAGGCTGGGCCATCCCAGGGCTCCATTAGAGAGGCGTGGTACTGGTAGAACGCCTTCTTCTTGGGGTCCATGGACTTGTGGTTCTCCCAAGCCTCCGGAATCATCATCAAGACTGCATGTGGAAGACTCCTTCCACCTAGGTGAAGAAGCTCGAGGACCTCGTCGAAGGAGGCGCTATCTGATGCGCCCGGCGTAATTACGGGGAAGATTCTCTCGAGTGGTTCGCCAAAGTTGCCAGAGCGGAGCAGGCTCTCGCGGGCCTTCATCCAGTTGCGGTTTCCTTTGAGGGTGTTGATCTCACCATTGTGCGCAATTAAGCGATAGGGGTGCGCAAGGGACCAAGCGGGGAAGGTATTGGTGGAAAAGCGTGAGTGGACGAGTGCAAGTGCAGAGGTCATGCGAGGATCAGTGAGATCTGTGAAGTACTCCGATACTTGAGGGGTAGTGAGCATTCCCTTGTAGACGATGGTACGACTCGAGAGGGAGGCGAAGTAGACCCCGTCTGTGCTGTGCTCGGTTACCTTGCGGAAGGCATAGGCAACTCGTTCGAGTTCGATTCCACTTGTAGAGCCGCCGTTGTGCTTGATGAAGATCTGCTTCATCACTGGCTCTTCTGCTAGGGCGCCTGCACCTAAAGATGAGTTGTCAACAGGAACGTCTCGCCAGCCAATGACCTCTACGCCTTCATCTTCAGCTACTTTGGCGATCGACTTTTGTACTAAGTCGATGTCGAGTGACTGGTCAAAGAAGATTGTTCCCGCGGCGTAGCATCCAGCTTGGGGAAGGTCAAAAGAAGTTACGCCTCTGAAGAACTCGTCCGGTATCTGGATCAGAATTCCAGCACCATCGCCGGTGTTTACCTCGGCTCCTGAGGCTCCGCGGTGCTCGAGGTTAAAGAGGGCAGTGATGCCCATCTCAACTATGGAGTGAGACTTTACGCCCTTGATATTGGCTACGAATGCGACACCACAGGCGTCGTGTTCGAACTCAGGGGCGTAAAGGGTATTAGAAAGTGCTATTCGAGGGTCGTTGCCTCTAGCCAAAGTGTCTCTCCCAGTCTTTGCAGGTGTGCCAGTAGGGCACGGTTTCATACATTGGACGGGACATCGTTGGCCCTTTTGGTGCTAGTACATTCTAATCACGAAGTTACTAGCTTCGGTTTATCGCCGTCATCCGGCTAGAAACACGCCGATGGTAAGGGATGCAACTGCCATAATTCCCGAAATTCCACCCCAAGTAGCGATCTGGGACTTTGACTTTGCTCGCGCATGGACGAAGGCGGCGATACCCGAAAGGGCGACAACGGTGATCTTGATTCCAAGGACGACCTTCCACGCCGATGACGTCTTATTCATATTCATCGCCGCTACATTCCAGAGACCAGTGATGATGAGAAGGGCATATGCGGGCCAGGAAAGCTTAGAGAATGCCTTGGCAGCAGCCGCTGCGACACCTTCGCCAGATTTACGAAGCGTAGGGACCAAGCCGGCAAGTGTAAATTGTCCACCGACCCAAATAGTGGCGGCTAAGACGTGGATAGTGAGTCGAAATCCGTCGAGTGCGGTTGCTAACATTGTTGTTCCTTGCTCTACTTGCTTTAGCAGACGGGGTCATTCTAGTTTGTAAAGATTTGTTATCTTCATCAACTCTCGATTGCTAGAGATGATTGAAGGTGCAAGGTGTTGATTTATGGATGAATTCGGCGCATTTTAAGGTGTATTTGCTCCATATTTTTTTTGACAACTTCTTCAGTCACACCTAAAAGACTGCCGATAGAAAGGCAAGTGGGCTATGGAAAAGCAAATTGATGTAACTTTTCGGGCACTTGAACTCGTTGATAGGTAAAGAGTTGAAAAAGAGGTGATGGCACTTTGACGAGTAAGTCTTCTGTTGACGATAGTCTTGCGGTCGGTGTTACCTCAATGATCCTCTCGTTTTCGAGTGGCAACATCGAAGTTGCCTCGCCAGAGGTCGAAGAGTCTCTTGGATATCTTCCCAATGAATTGATTGGCCTAGGTTTTGCCTCCCTGATTCATCCTGAAGACCAATTTGCCTTCGACGACGTAGAGACCTCCTTTTGGGAGAGCAGAACGAGGAGCGGCATAACAGTACGTCTCCTAGATGCTCGATCGGAGTATGTGGAGGTAGATCTCGTCTTTGTTCGGCGAACCGAGGGTGATGATCCAACTCTAACGATCGAACTCTCGTTGTGTCAACCGACGATTGACCTCGATGATCCCACCTTTTCAGCTAGCGAGGTTGACGAGATAACGGGTCTGTACACCATCGAATACCTGATCTCTGAGTATGAGCGAACCCGTAGGGTTATCGGCGACGAACTTCCCGGCATTGCCCTATTGATGGTTGACATCGACCGATTTAGCATCATTGAAGGTGCCCTTGGAGTTGGCGGGTCGCATGCGGTCTTGAGAGTCGTCGCGAACCGCTTTGAAGATGCCTTAGGTGGGCTCTTCCTATTAGTTCACGTCAAGCGAGATAAGTTTGCCGTTCTTTGTTTAGGCGTTACTGAGCACGCTCAAGTTGAGATGGTTGCTCGAGCCCTTCGAACCACATTAGACAGTCCTGTCATCGCTCCAGATGGCGAAGAGGTAGTCGTTACTGCCAGTATTGGCGTGGCCTTCGCCTTTGACCAGAGCATCAGCGGAGTCGATCTCGTTGAAAGTGCTACCCTTGCCAGAGATCGAGCTAAGTTGCGTGGATCTGGCAAGCTTGAGTACTTTGCAGAGACTATGGTATCGAGTGCAAAAGACCGTAGGAACTTCGAAAATATGGTTCGGCGCGCGATCGACGATGAAGACATCGTCGTCCTCTTCCAGCCGATCATCTCCCTTGAAGCACGCAAGATATGCGGAGTAGAAGCGCTCGTGAGATTGAGGCATCAAGAGCGTGGATTAATCTCGCCCAATGAGTTCATTCCAGTTGCGAAAGAGATTGGAAGGCTACCACGAATGGGCGCAAAGGTTGCGCGATATGCCCTTGAGGCTCTCCGGTCGTGGCAACAGCTATATCCCGATCAAGATTTGACTTTGGGCCTCAACCTCTCTGGCGATGAGCTAGAGGAGTCAGATCTCGTGAGTGACCTTATTGCCCAGGTTGGAGCCTCCGGAATCGACCCATCGCTCCTAGTCGTGGAGATCGGAACGGTCGATAACAACCCCAATTCGAAGGCGCATTGCTCGATCGAGCAACTCGCTAACTCTAAGATCAGCCTCAGTGTCGACGAATTTGGTGCCGGTAGTTCAGCCCTTTCGATCTTCTCTCGATATCAAGTATCGCAAGTCAAGATCGACAGATCGTTGGTTCTGACCTTGGGTCAAAATGAGCGAGTCCTCGGCGTTGTTGGGGGACTCGTCAACTTGGCCCACTCGATGAATGCCGAAGTTGTTGGCATTGGAGTTGAGCGAGCTGAGCAGATCCGACTGATGCGCAGCATCAAAATTGACAAGGTGCAAGGTTACCATATTGGCCCTCCAATTGAGAGAGACCAGATCGAAACTCAGCTGGAGCTACTTTCGGTACGAGCTACGTCGTAGTCACCGACGGTACGCGTACAATTTCAAGCACTAAGTTGTTACAAAGTAAGATAGATATAAGGTACGGCTACGGTGCCCATAGGAAGGAGTGCCATTGCTCGCCGCTACGTTTCACCTAATTGCTTCGGCGCTCGGATTTGATTGGGTCGATCTACTCATTCTTCTAGGGGTAGGTTATGCCGCTGTACGTGGAGGCAAGCTCGGTGCAGCCGTGCAACTTGGGTCATACGGAGGCTTTTGGTTGGGACTTCTCCTTGGTGCTGCCCTTGCGCCAAAGATTGCGTCGCTGGTATCGAATACCGCCATCCGCAGCATTCTATTGATAGTTATCCTCTTCGGCTCCGCATCCATCGTCGGTGGCGGAGGCCGCTACCTTGGTACAATCGTCTCCAAATCTATGGCCAAATACAAGCTTAAGGCGATCGACTCTGGCGTCGGTGCCGGAGTTTCTGTGGTGGCTCTTCTCCTGGTGATATGGGTGACCGCCTCCATTGCTGTCAACTTGCCCTACGCCTTAGTCTCATCACAAGTAGCTAATTCAGCGATCGTAAAGACGATCACCAAGACGATGCCGCCCGCCCCCGCCCTATTTACTCGGGTCCAGAGTTTTATCTCATCTGCCGGGTTCCCATCGGTCTTCGCATCGCTTCCACCTGCCGTATCAGGTCCAGTGACTCTTCCATCTCAAGCTAGCGCTGATGCAGTTGCTCAAAAGGTGGAGCCGTCGGTGGTCAAGGTTCAAGCGATTGCCTGTGGGCAGATTCAAGACGGTTCGGGCTTTGTAGTCCAAAATGGAATTGTTGTAACCAATGCCCACGTGGTAGCTGGAAGTAGCAATATTACTGTGATCGACGCCGCAGGTTCGCATCCAACATCGGTCCTTCTATTCAACCCTAAGTTGGACATCGCAGTGCTAAAGGTACAAGGCCTTACCGATGCGCCTCTTCCACTTCTAAATGGGGCGGCGGGACGCGGAGTAGAGGGAGTCGTGCTTGGTTATCCAGGTGGCGGACCCCTTACCACTTCAACCGCGGGAGTAATGGATATCTTTACGGCCCAAGGCCGTGATATCTATAACCAGACGGTAACCGATCGGTTGGTCTACGAGCTTGAGGCGATTATTCGCCCTGGCAACTCCGGTGGCCCCATCGTCAACTTGAATGGCCAAGTTATCGGCGTAGTCTTCTCACGGTCCACTACTAATCCCGACGTCGGCTTTGCACTTGCGATGCCAGCGGTAATAAGTGAGATAAATACGGCAGTAACAGCTAATACGGTCGCCTCTACAAGCTCGTGTGCCGCTTAGGCGAATGTAATTTATCCATCAATGACTAGCCTTTATTGGCTGTCCGTATTCGCTAGAGCGAACCCAGAAGTTTTTCAAGAGAGCCAAAATGCTAAGCGTAAACAATCTATCTGTGGAGGTCGGGGGTAAGTTCATCGTATCTGACCTCTCGTTTACTCTTGCTGCGGGCTCTAAAGTTGGCCTCGTTGGACGAAATGGTGCGGGCAAGACCTCGCTCATGAAGGTCCTAGGTGGAGTAAATCCACCCTCTAGTGGCAAAGTAAATATCACTGGCTCCTTTGGATATTTGAATCAGGACACCCTAGACGCAATGGCGGACCCGACGACTCTCGTTGTTGCTAGGGTTCTCTCAGGGCGTGACCTCGGTGACCTTGCGGATCGAATAGAAAAATTGCGCGTCAACGTTGGTGCGGATCCAAGCGAAAAGAACCTTACGCGCTACGGAAAAGCCTTGGATGAATTTGAGCGCCGCGATGGATACAGAGCCGAGGCAGATGCTAAGGCCCTCCTGAGTGGCTTGGGGCTAGCCGAGAGCAGATTCTCGCTCGCGTTGGGTGAAGTCTCCGGTGGAGAGCGTCGCCGTGTAGAGCTAGCTCGAATCCTCTTTAGGGGATCAGAGGTTCTCATGCTCGACGAACCTACGAACCACCTTGACGTGGATGCTAAGAGGTGGCTCCTGAACTACCTCAAGAACTTTTCCGGAGTTTTGGTAGTGGTCAGCCACGACCTAGAGCTTCTAGATGAGTCGATCAACCGAGTCTTTCACCTCGAGCGTGGAGATACCGATGGATCGATCATCGACTTCAAGGGAAATTATTCGACCTACAAAAGGGCGATCGCCCAAAGGAGGGTCGCCATTGAAGCCCAAGCTAAGAGGGAGAGCTCTGAGCTCGATCGATTGACAAAGCTTGCCGACTCGATGCGCCATCAAACAGCCTCTCGCGCCCGCGTCGCTAAGTCGCTAGATAGTCGAGCTGATAGGTTACGTAAGCAGATGGTTGACGTATCGACGGTTCGAAGTGCGAGTGTTCGTGTGAATATCCCCGATCCAAAGCCGGCGCCGAGAGTGGTCGTCGAAGTAAGCGGGGTCTGCAAGAGCTACGGCCGATTTACTGTCTTTGAGGATCTGGAATTTACCATTGAAAGAGGCGAACGCTTCTTGGTTGGTGGACTAAATGGTGCGGGTAAGACGACGCTATTGACCCTTCTTGCCGGCAAGAATCAGATGGATCTCGGAACAGTTAGCGTCTCAGATGGTGTATCAGTGGGCTACTTCGCCCAAGAGCACGAAGAGCTTGACTTCGATCGCACACCCTTGGAACAGATGATCGCGATCGGAATTCCACTCACGGATGCACGTGGCACCTTGGCAGCCTTTGGCCTCGTGGGAGATGTGGTAGACCAGCCAACGCGGACCCTCTCTGGTGGAGAAAAGACCAAGTTGGCACTTTCGCTTCTGGTTGCTGCTCGGCACAATCTTCTGCTCTTGGATGAGCCGACCAACAACCTTGATCCCGAGAGTCGCAGGGCTATTTCTAAGGCGTTAGCTAGTTGGAAGGGTACCATGATCGTGGTCACCCACGATGTCGAGTTTGCATCGCAACTTGAACCCAACCGCCTCATCTTGATGCCAGATGGAACAGTCGATCACTTCTCCCAGGATTATCTCGATCTCATCGAACTCTCCTGATCGTTGATGTTGGGTTAGCTGCAACCTCGATAACGCTTTAGTTATGGGGCTATCGCGAGGGAGTTCACTCTGCGTTGAAGGCGTGAATCCAACCTGCTATATCTTCGAGCGGTAGTGCCTTTGAGTATCTATACCCTTGGGCAATTGTTCCACCGAGTGAGGTCCACAGCCTCTCTTGCTCTTCTGTCTCAATCCCCTCGGCTACTACCTTCGCCTTTGCAAGTGCCCCAAGGTGAATTATAGAGGAGAAGACGGCGTACGAATTCGGGTTTACATCGAGACCGTATAGGAACGAACGATCTACCTTGATCTCATCGACTTCTAGTTGGCTTACTGCCCTAAGCGAGGTATATCCGCTCCCAAAGTCGTCAATCGAGATGCTAAAGCCAAGCCTCTTTACCTCTGTTATTTGACGACGAACCTGCTCATTTGCGTCGATGGCGACGTCTTCTGTGATTTCGAGGATAAATGCGTTCGAACGCGAGAAGAGGGGAGATAACTCTTCAATGAAGACTGGATCTGTGAAGTGATTCGGGGAGATATTCAGAGATAGAGAGACCTCCGAGAGGAGAGCCCTATCGAGCATCGTGCGCGACTTTGCCGCCTGCTTGATTAGGTGTAGGCCAACGAGGTGGCTGATCGCTCTATTCGTTCTTATCTCGTCTATGAGAACCATTGATTCGACTTGTGGCCAACGAATCAGCATCTCAAGGCCGACGACCCTTTGAGTTGAGAGGTCAACCTTTGGTTGGTAGTGGAAGGTAGCCTCTCCCTCGGTGAGGGCCCGCTCAAGGTTGTCACGGATGAGTGAGCGGCGCGATACCCTTTCGGCTACTTCGCCGGCGTAGATCATTGATCTTCCTCCGCCTATAGCTTTGGCGGCATACAGCGCTTCATCGGCTTTGAGGATGAGGCTGTCGTAGGTACTGCCGTCGTTGGGGAAGAAGGACCATCCAAAGCTGCCAGTAACTTTGATCTCGTGGCGCTGTCTCCTAAAGGATCGATTCATCCGATCGACAAACTCATCTAGGTCACTCGCCTCTTCGAGATGGATGAAGAAGCCAAACTCGTCTCCGCCAAGGCGCGCTATGAATTCTCGCTCCTTGAGAGATGAGGACATCGACTTGGCAAGACTTTTGAGGAGGTTGTCGCCCACTCGATGGCCTTTGGTGTCGTTGAGCAACTTGAAGCCGTCGAGGTCGAGAATTCCAACTGCCATAATTCCACTTTCGTGGAGGCGCATAGCTCGTACCACTTCACGCTCGAAGGCTCGCCTGTTGTAGATGTCGGTTAGATAGTCACGACTCACGATCTCGGTGAGGCGAGACTTCTCCTCTCTCAGTGCCTTCTTGAGTTCTATCTCTGAGAGCATGTGCTCAAGTAGGAGCGAAACAGTCTTGATGACCTTGATGACGTTTCCTTGAAAGACGTCTTCTTCGGCCGAAGTTACGACCAAAACCCCTTGGACATTTGAGTTCTTCTGGGTTTTAATCGGGACTGCTATGACCGATTGCCACCCTTTTGCCTCTACGAAGGGGGTGTGAAGGTGTTTCTCGGCGGTCTCTGAGAGGTGGTTATGGATGGAGATCTCTCCCGAGATATATGCCGATTGTGCCATGGTCTGCTTCGGTGTCTCATAGAGGGGTACGCGATTGCGGGCTAGCTCATGGAGGTCGACACCTGCCGCGGCCACTGGTTGGAGGAGCTGGGTGTTTTGATTTGGCTTTACGTAGAATGCGGCACGAAATCGTCCCGGTGTGAGGAGGGCATTGCAGATTGCGCTAAGGAGTTGGGTCTCAGAGGATGCAGTTATCGACGATGAAGTTGCATTGAGAAGGGTCTCGTTTAATTGAGCGATCCATTGAGATTGCAGGCGCGTGGCGTTATTTTGAGCTTGAGATGCAGCGAGTTTCAACAGAGCTTCGAAGTGACTCAAGAAACTTCCGTCTAAGAGTTCGTCTTCGGAGTCAGTAACGAGCGTCAAAGAGACGTACCCAGACCTCCCGTCGCCATTAGGAAGTGGTATTCGTACCGCGGAGGTTGACTGCAGTAGTTGAGCCGTTGCGTTATCGATGCCGATTATGTTGCTGCTCTCGGTTGGTAGCCCCGGCGTCACCCTTGGTTTACCATCAAAGATCGCCGCGATCAAGGGCATTTCCATGTCAAATTTAAGGTCTGCCTTCCAATTCTCTACCCCACCAAAGATTCCCCTCGGATCAAAGAGGTCGGCGATAGAAAAGGAGAATATCTGATCAATACTGACCGAATACTTGATAACCGCACTTCCGAGTATCAAGTTCTCTTGGTAGAGTTCAATCGATATCTCTCGTGCTATATCGATGGCATCGGTCGAGGCTGAGGATGTAATTAGCTCTCGGATCTCCTGCAATTTGGCGAGCCGAGCGGTGCTTTGACGTTCGCGCAGGAGTCTAAATACTCGCTCTACGCCCACCTTGATCGCATTTGCTACCCTTCGAATCTGCCCTCGATCTACGATCTCAACTTCGTTGAGGAGAACTAGAGTTCCATTTCTCGTCATCGAGATCTCGATCGGAATCAAGAGCGACGTGAGTTTCTTTTTCGTTGGGGATTCGTCTATGGCTATTGCAAGAGTGGTTATTACGGGTTCTCTAAATGAGGGGTTAGCAAGAAGGGAGGTTATCGCTTCAGTGAGGAGGGCGCCCTTTATCGAATCTAAGAGGAGACGCCCCTCTTTGTTGTAGGAGGCGATAGAGAATGGCGATGTCGTATTGGTGATGAGTGCAGATACGCCCATGATCGAATGTGCCACGAGTTGATTTATCGCATCGACTACGTTGCCCTCTGTGAGGTGGCTAAATGCTTCTTCGTTCGTTGAAAGTAGAAGTAGGAGTGAGATCAGCGACTCTTTGAAGGAGTTTTCACCCTCAACTATCTCCTTGATATCTCTCTTTAGACGCGACTCAAAGATCGATAACGACAGGGCTACGATCTTGTCATTCGGTGACTGGGAGTCGGCATCAATCTCGTTTTCACGTAGCGCTTTAATGCACTCTTCGAGGGAGGTTCTAAATTTGTTATCCGATACAGATGCTCGCGCAAAGGTGTAGATATCGCCCCTGTGATCGCAGGAGTCATCGTGCCCCGATTGGATACATCGACGAATAGTAGATATAGCTTCGTTGATGTCTGGGGCTGTGGTTGGCCCAGACTCGGCGATGAGTATTAGGGTCTTGTCTAAGCTGCCTAGGGACTCGTCTAGTTTTAGGCGCCCTTCATTTGGGTCTATCTCAATCCCCATAAATCAGAATCTTCTGTCTTTTCATTTGAATGACTCAATGAGAGCCTAATGGAACTTAACGGCTTAAGTCGATTCAAATTTATTGAATTTTTTCACTTAGGGTGATTATTACTACCTAAGCAAGACCGCAAGAAAGTCTCTCCAAAATCCATTGAGGTAGTGCGAAGGTCCGAGATTCATATTCGGCAGCAGGTCAGTGCCTTGGAGGCCACTTTGGCCATAGGTGTATTGGATGTAATTTACCCAGTAAGGGTTCATGTCAAGCTGCATACCCCTGACTGCACCAGCCCAAACCAAGATTGCTCCCAGATTTGCAGGTGAAAGGCCCGGCCCCCCAACGTAGATGAGTGCTCCAGATGATGTGATACCGAGGCCGCTACGCCAAGTATTGAGGATATTTCCAAGCGAGAACCCCCACGTTACGAGAGGGTTATCGTTAGCTGCGGCTACAACCTGTCCATTGTCCACCAATGGAATTAGATTTTGGCGTACGCCGGTTACCGCAGAAGTCATTGAAACTTCACTGCCCCAGGCTCCAATGTCGATTGTGCCATTTGTATAGGAGACAATCGATGCAGCACCTTGAACGAGTGGCATACCGTATCGGCCATCGGCGTACCAGCCTCCGTTTGATTGATTGAAGATGAATCCGCCTTCGAAGGCTCCAATCAGTTTTGGCCAAAGTGATTGGGGTACGGATCCTTCATAGGGCCACGATCCTCCAGGTTGAGAGGTGCCAGCAAACATCTGAACCTTGGCATAATCTTGGTTGATCCACGCCACTGATACCTTCGGGCCACCGCTGTAGGGCGTTACGAAGGTTTGAAAGGTCGCATATCCAGGGCCTGCGTTCGTTCCAATCGGTGTCCACGTTCCCTCTGATGGATCTGCCCCAGCTACCATCGGCGAAAGGTTCATCGGTGAATACCAGAGTTGAGGGTAGTTCTTTAGCGTAACTCCATGCGCATTCCAGAGTGCGAGGGGATGGCTGATCGGGCCGTCTGGTGGCGCTATTGGTGGCAACTTCTTTGAAGTCAGTTCCAACTTGGAAAGGGTGCTGTTTCCGCCTTCAAAAGAGACGAAGTAGGAGGCAACTGCGAAGGTTGCTAGAAGTGATGTGAGACGGCGAAGGGAACGTTTGGCTTTAGTGACATTTAGCGCTGGAATCATGACCGATGCTATTCTACTTCACAGTCGATACTTTGGTAGAAGGTGGCACCTGATGTGCAATAATGACTCAAGGTGGCCTTGAAAGTAGGCGTCTTTCAAATTGGCCAAACTCGAACGAGCCTTTGAAGTAACCTTGCGCTTATGAGTCGAATTGTTAGCGATGGAGTATTGGAGATCGATACCAAGTTGGGTGGTTGGGAGCATATCACCTCGGGTTATCTCATCACTGGAGACAAGCCCGTTCTAATTGAGGTAGGTTCTCAAAGCTCGGTAGAGACCGTGATGAGTGAACTTGAGGGGCTCGGAATTGGCCCTGACGACCTCTACGGAATTGCCCTCACCCATATTCACCTCGATCACGCCGGTGGCGTTGGCGACATAGCGGCTGCCTTCCCTAAGGCCAAGGTCTTCGTCCACTCTCGCGGAGCCCGCCACCTAGCCGATCCCGCACGTCTCGTTGCAAGTGCCGAGATGGTCTATGGAGAAAAGCTCGATTCGCTATACGGAAGGCTCGCGCCAACCGATGCCGCGAGGATAGTAGTGGTTGAAGATGGAGGCAAGATTGAGATTGGACCTTCTAGGTCGCTCGAGGTGATCGACTCTCCAGGCCATGCGAAGCATCACCTTGGTTTCTTTGATTCTCAATCGGGGATCGTCTTTACTGGGGATGCCGCTGGGGTCCTTTTGCCAGAGGTTCGAATGCTTCGACCAGCAACTCCGCCTGCTGACTTTGATCTGGCAGCAGCGATCAATTCGTTAGAAAAGTTTAGAAGTAGGCGACCAGTCAAGCTGGGATTTGCTCACTATGGAATCTTTGATAACTCCGATGAACTCCTCGACGAGGCAAAAGAGTCGTTGATCACTTGGGCGAGTATCGCCGAGAGTGCCTTTTCGGAGGGGCGTTCCATTGAAGATGCCCTCTATAGCCAATTCGGCGAAGCAGATGCGTCGGTGAGTGCGGAAGCTATCGAGCGTTTCGACACCCTGAATGGAATCCACTCCAATGCAGCGGGCCTTGGTCTGTGGCTAGAGCGCGGTGGACGGACTAGCGATCTTCACCACCACCATTGAAGCGCCAAGAGCTCGTCGAAAGCTAATTTGCTGGTTGCTAACTTATTGAGCGACGCCCTTCAATGGCTCGCCCCAAAGTTAATTCATCCGCGTATTCGAGATCACCGCCAACGGGGACGCCACTTGCTAATCTGCTGACCTTTATCCCCAATGGGGTGAGAGTTCTAGCTATGAACATAGCGGTAGCTTCACCCTCGATATTGGGGTTGGTGCAGATGATCACTTCACTGACCGTAGACGATGACAGCCGCTCGAGTAACTCCTTTATCCGTATCTTGTCGGGGCCGATCCCTTCGATTGGATTGAGGGCACCTTGGAGTACGTGGTAGAGGCCGTTGAACTCCCGGGTCCGCTCGATCGCTATTACATCTCGAGGCTCTTCGACCACACAGATTACATCTCGATCTCGTTGTTCAGATGCGCAGATCGAGCAGGTGTCCTCTTCGCTAAGGTCGTAGCAAATAGTGCACCACTTGGTTGCCCTTCGACTCTCAACAATTGCGCCCGCTAATCTTTCGCTATCGAGTGCGTCGCTCTTCAAGAGGTGAAATGCGATTCTTTGGGCTGACTTGGGTCCGATACCCGGTAGTTTCGAGAACTCGTCGATGAGGCTCTGCATTGACTTAGTAAACGCCATCTGTTAGCCCCTATGGCCTTTCAATCGCGCTAAACGAAGCATTTGGAAAAACATTTAATATCTGTCGCTGAACGGCTCTTCGATCGAGTTTTTCGCCAACTTCATAGACAGGGTCGTCATCTTCTTCAATACTTTTATCGGCAAGTTGAACCAACGCCACGTAACCGTTCCAACTCGGGAACCTTCGGTTGATCTCGGCAGTTAACTCCGGCAACTTTGCCTCGATACGATCTTTTAGAAGAGAGTTGCTAGAGGCTACCTCTAGACGTTCCCCAGCTTCGGTGACCGTGGCATCTTCGAGGATAGTTAATTCAAACTTGGGAAACTTGAGTGATGCTACGATTGCTCGCCATTCACTTCGGATCATGCCCGCACTGTAGGGACGTGCGCTTTGGATAGGAGTCGGAGCAGGGCTAGGAGCTTCAACCTTAGGCGCAGGTCGTATCTCGGTTTGCTCGACCGGCGCCTGTTGTAGCCGTGAGCCTAATGAAGAGTTGACGGTGCCGAGTCTTCCTGAAAGAGATGGCTCCGGTGGCTTTCGAATCGGAGTGTTTTGTAGGTTGTCTCGGACTTGGGCGATATTTGCGGCAGTGTTCTGCGGTACGCTCTGTTCACCTTGGCCGTTGTCGAAAGGGCGAGTGGGTCCACCTGAACTGGGTCCACCTGAACTGGGGCCAACCGGACTTGCTCCTCCTGAACCGCTAGCTCTCTCTCCTAGTTGCGGAAGGTACTCCTTGATGACGTAGTTGATGGCACGGTTTACCTCTGCGACAACAAACTCTTCAACCTCTTTTTCGAGGCCGCTGGGGCGAAGGGCTAACTTTATGAGCGTCGCCTCGAGGATTCCGCGCGGATCTAAGTTGTCCCGAAACTTTGTTGAAGCTTCGCCGAGGGTCTCGATGATCCGAACGATTCGACGAGTCGGAAGATTATTCTTTGAATAACTTGGCGATAGGGACTCAATAAAGGACTCCCTCGCTATCGATGATAGCTCTGCTACGATCCTCGCTGGTTCGAGCCCCTTTTTTGAGGCGAGATCTACCCCCTGTAGAACCTTTACTGCATCGCCTTCGATAAAAGCGGAGAAGATCTCGTCGATGCCTCTAGCTGTGTCGTCGATCGAACCGAGGGCAACTACTTGGTCGAGGAATGAGAGGGTATCGCGAGCGGATCCGCGCCCCTTTTTTACCACGTAACCGACCCCATCGGTATCGACCTCGAGTTCGGCACGGGAGAGGACGCTTGCGACCAACTCCTCCAAGGTATCGGAGTCGAGGAGGCGAAATTCAAAGGATTGAGTTCTCGATGCGATCGTTGGGAGAACCTTTTGGGGGTCTGTAGTTGCTAGGACGAAGATGACGTGAGATGGCGGCTCTTCTAGTGTCTTTAGGAGCGCATTGGAGGCGGCGGTCGTCAGCATGTGAACTTCGTCGAGGATGTAGACCTTCCACTCGCCAATGGTGCCAACTGGTGCTAAGGCGATGAGGTTTTTGATTGCGTCTACACCGCTATTTGAGGCGGCGTCAACTTCGATGACGTCCATGGATCTGCCATCGGCGATTGCGATACAGGACGAACACTCACAGCATGGCTCACCGTCGATTCGATTGGTGCAGTTGAGAGCTTTAGCTAGGATTCGAGCAGACGAGGTTTTACCGGTTCCTCTAGGTCCCGAGAAGAGGTATGCGTGGCCGACGCGACCGTTTTTCACGGCGTTTCTAAGTGCGTTGGTTACGTGATCTTGACCTAGGACTTCACTGAAGCGTTGGGGTCGAAAGCGACGATAGAGAGAGGCGTAGTCGTTAGTTGTGGTCACGCTAACGATTCTACTTGCGGGCAGTACCATCTACTTGTGAGTAGATGGTAATTTACAGTGCCTCGCTCTATCGTCGCTGTAGATTCAGATTAAGAGATTGACTTGATGATCATGGCGTCTCCCTGTCCGCCACCACCACAAAGGGCGGCAGCAGCGTATCCGCCACCACGACGTGAAAGCTCGTAGAGGGCGGTGAGGGCTAGGCGAGCACCACTTGAACCGATCGGGTGGCCAAGGGCAATGGCGCCGCCGTTGACGTTCACGATCTCGGAGCTAATGCCAAGGTCATCGATCGAGCCAGCTGCGACTGCTGCAAAGGCTTCGTTGATTTCAAAGATCGAGAGGTCGCTAACGCTGAGTTTCGTCTTGGCGAGGGCCTGCATGATCGCCCGTGAAGGTTGGGTAATGAGTGAAGCGTCTGGGCCAGATACCTGACCGTAGGAGACGATCTGGCCAAGGGGGGTAACCCCACGACGCTCGACCTCTGCCTCAGACATTACGATAAGGGCGGAGGCGCCGTCACTGATCTGTGATGCATTGCCAGCCGTAATAGTTCCCTCTGGGGTAAATGCAGGGCGCAGCTTGCCGAGGCTATCAATGGTTGTTTCGGCTCGGATCCCTTCATCCTCAGTGATCGTTATTGCATCTCCCTTGCGCTGTGGAATTGAGACTGGGGCGATCTCTGCCTGGAAGAGGCCGTCCTTTGTGGCTCGGGCAGCGCGCTCATGGGAGGCTGCCGAGATTTCGTCTTGGCGTCCTCGGGTGATCTTGGGGTAGTTGGCGGCATAACGCTCTGTTCCAAGACCCATTGCGCAGTTGTCGAAGGCGCAGAATAATCCGTCGTACATCATGGTGTCGATGATCTTGGCGTCGCCGATGCGGAGGCCGCTACGGACTCCCGGAAGGACATAAGGCGCATTGGTCATCGACTCCATTCCACCAGCTACGACGATACTGGCCTCGCCAGCTTGAATCATGAGGTCGGCTAGGTAGATGGCATTTAGTCCAGAGAGGCAGACCTTATTAATCGTCGTTGCTGGAATCGACATCGGGATTCCTGCTTTTACGCCTGCTTGACGAGCGGTGATCTGTCCTTGGCCGGCCTGAAGAACCTGACCCATGAAGACATAGTCGACCTCTTCGCCCGAGACGCCTGCCCTGCCGAGGGCCTCTTTGATGGCGAAGCCACCAAGATCAACTCCTGAGAGTGACGAAAACGCACCTTGAAACTTGCCGATCGGGGTGCGCGCGCCCGCAACTAGGTAGGAACCAGCCATCATTACTCCTCGTAAACAAAAATGTCATGGCGATCTAGGGATAAATCGCTCATCTTTAATAATGATAACGATTCAACTAAAAAGTAGAGTAAAAATTGCCTATGGATCATGTGTGACGACATTCACAATGAGTCGGTAACTTTCGTTAGTGTATCTTCGACTCTAGGGTGAGTCGAGTCTGTATGTTGATTTAGAACGAAAATATCTGCTGATAAAAAGTCATCATCAGTGTTTTGCGTTTTTAACTTCGAATCCTTTTGCGCTTAGTTTTACTTGGAGGGACTAACTAGATGAGAGAGTTTGCTGATGCGATAAGGGCGGGGGCGTCGGGCGAAGCTCTAGAGGCGATCCCTCTCCCAAAGACCTATCGTGCGGCGTATCTACGCCGCGAAGATACTGATATGTTCGCGAATATGACGACCAAGGACAAAGATCCGAGGAAGAGTCTCAAAGTTGGTGAAGTCCCAACTCCTGAACTTGCTCCTGACGAAGTGATGATAGCGGTTATGGCATCGTCGATCAACTTCAATACCGTATGGTCTTCTATCTTTGAGCCCGTATCAACTTTCGGCTTTTTAGATCGCTTGGGTAAGTCTGGCTCGCTGTGGGACCAGCGCCACTCGCAGGACTATCACGTTCTTGGCTCGGATGCATCGGGTGTAATCATCAGAGTTGGCTCTTCGGTGCGTAACTGGAAGGCCGGTGACAGCGTTACGATCCACTGCAACTATGTCGATGACCAAGATCCTTCAGCGCACAACGATTCGATGCTCGCTTCCAATCAACGAATCTGGGGCTTCGAGACAAACTTCGGTGGCCTCGCGGACTTGGCGGTCGTAAAAGCCAATCAGTTGATGCCAAAGCCAAGTCACCTCTCTTGGGAAGAGGCTGCCGTAAATGCTCTCTGTAACTCCACTAGTTATCGAATGCTTGTCTCGAAGAATGGGGCAGGCATGAAGCAGGGCGACGTCGTTTTGATCTGGGGAGCTACCGGTGGTATCGGTGGTTACGCAGTTCAATACGTTTTGAATGGCGGTGGAATCCCCGTCGGCGTAGTCTCATCGCCAGATAAGGTCAAGGTGCTCCAGGAGATGGGGTGTGAGGCCGTTATAGATCGCAGCGAGAAGGGTTATCGCTTCTGGAAGGATGAGCACACTCAGGATGAGTCCGAGTGGCGACGATTCGGGAAGGATATTCGGTCTTTAGTGGGAGAAGATCCCGATATAGTCTTTGAACATCCCGGTCGATCGACTATGGGCGCCTCGGTCTATGTCGCGAAGAAGGGTGGTCTGATCATGACCTGTGCCGCTACCAGTGGCTACATGATCGAGTACGACAATCGACACCTTTGGATGAAGCTAAAGAGCATCAAGAGTTCCCATTTTGCCAACTACCGTGAAGCCTACGATGCCAACCGTCTCATCGACAAGGGTATGATTCAGCCGATTCTATCTAGGTCGTACGCGCTAGAGGAGATAGGCGAAGCGTGCTATTCGGTCCACCATAATCAGCACGAAGGCAAGATCGGCGTCCTTTGCTTAGCTGACGAAGAGGGTCAGGGAGTTACGAATAACGACTTTCGGCTCAAGGTTGGCGAAGACAAGATCAACAGATTTAAAAGGTAACGGAGGCCTCTATGTTTACAGAAATCGACCACGTAGCAATAGCTGTCAATGATCTAGAGGCGGCTAAGCGCTACTACCTAGAGGTCTTCGGTGCGACCGTTGAACACGAAGAGGTAATTGAGAGCGACGGAGTAGCTGAAGCCCTTATCAAGGTTGCAGACTCCTACATCCAGCTTCTCTCGCCAATCTCTGAAGATTCGCCGGTAGCGAAGTACTTGGCAAAGCGAGGCGAGGGCCTTCACCATGTCGGTTATCGAGTGGCATCGTGTGCAGATGCTCTAGCGGCAGTTGCCTCGAAGGGATATGCGACCATCGATGAGAAGCCACGTCCCGGTTCGCGTGGAACCACCGTAGCCTTTGTCCATCCCAAGGAAGCATTCGGTACTCTTATAGAACTCGTTGAAGAGGGAAGTACTTCTCACTAGTTGATCCGTTGGAACCTCCACGACTTCTCTATAGGGAGTGGTTGTGGGGGTTTATTCTTTAAAACGGCAATCTCTATGGTTGGCGTGGCGAATCTTAAATATCTTCATCCTAGATATGACAACACTGGCCATTATGTGAATGGCAGTCCTTCACTAAGGGCAAAAGATAATACACAATAAGTTATTGAAAAGCTCGATGAATATGGACGAATTGTCAAACGCCGGCAATTAGGTCGCTGAAGTTGCGATAAACCTCGGAAATCGCAAAACTACTTAGCATCGCCAGATGAATATCAAGGTAGCCGCGCTGGCATCCCTCCTCTGACTCCTTTATCTCCAGTGAAGGTGCATTTACTACTTTTGACTTCGAGGCTGAAGCATCTGCGCATGTGCTTTTTATGTATTTAATTCTCCCATCTAAGCCACCCTCTTAGATATTAGGGCGAGGTGTATTGCGCGCGGTTTCGAAGCAGTGTCCTATTCCATAGGGTCTGGAGCACGTTCCTAGGGCTAATTTATTCCAGTGCCTCCATCCACTGCTTTAATGGCCTCCGTACCAGATGGAAAACCGACAAAGAAATGTTACTTGCACTACTTCGCCGCCTTTATAGTTCAGATTTATCCTCTGCAAATCGACTGATTAAAAATCTCTACCCTAAACTAGCATTCGTAAAATTACAGTTGATATACTAAAGAAGTCGCATTACCTAAAAGATACACGGTACTTTCAAACCAACTAGTACATCCATTAAGGGCCAACCTCTCTTTGGGTTTGGTAATTGATGATGATCTATAGACAGCATCCAATACGAGAAGGAGCATTACAAGGTGTCGCAGCTTTCTGTCCGAAAAAGAATCTCATCTGCCATGAGAGATCGATTGGTAAAACTAACTACAATCCTCACAGCTACGATCCTTAGCCTTGGCATATTGCCACTCTTTACCGGAGGGATAACGCCAGCTTCAGCTACTCCTACTACTACTAATCCTCCTCAAGCACCAGTTCAGTTAACCCCAGTTGTAGACAACTCAACTTCCGTAACCCTCAATTGGAGTAGTTCTGCAAGTTCCACTGTCAGTGGATACAACGTCTATGAAGGTACCTCAACGAACCAAGAGTCAGCCGCAGCTGTAAATCCGACGACGTTATCGCCAACCACAACTAGCTATACGGTTACCGGACTAACCCCGAATACTT
>JAKAZZ010000028.1 GCA_021826315.1 Actinomycetes bacterium | reverse complement strand
CAATGGCTCAGTTTTGGGGGAGTGCTGGCAGGGGGCTGTTAGGTGATTGTAACTAGGCCCGCTATTCAACGTCGGTGTTCCCTCGTTGCCACATATTTTCTGGATAACTGGTGCAAACTTCCGTTTCAATTTCAAGAAATTGGAGGCAATCACCATGATGCTTAGTGGAACTTTAGGAAAGTTGATACGTTCGATCCATTCGGCGCACCTATCCATGATCGTTTCCCTTTCGCCCTCATGGGGTGACGTATTGTGTTACTCGATGAATCTATGGACGTATCGGGAAGAGGTTTGCTTACGGAGATTTTAGTACGCGAGTTTTTTTATTAGATTCTCACCATAGTTGAGGTGTAAGTGTCATAGCTGTATAAAAAAGCCGTCGGTTTTTCGTATAAACCGGCGGCCTTTGATGATTGGTATTATCGGAGATCAACTGTTGTTGGTGTGGGTGAACGACTGTTGCGATAGCCAGATGACCGTTCCGCTTGCACTTGCGGCTCGGGCCCTTACCACTGAGCAGTTTCCTCTGTACTCCTTGCGAACATGTTGTCCGGAAGCAGAAGTTGTAATTATCTCGATCGCACATACATTCGTCGTCACGACTGACGTCTGGGGCATTGTGTTTACCAAAGCGTTGTTGTTTGCAGCGATGGACTTAGCCGCAGCCGAAGACGGTACCCACGCTGAGGTTACGATCTGGGCCTTCTTTGGATGTACGCCACCCAACCAGAGGATTGTGGCTATAACTCCTATTCCGAAAATCAAAAGATCAATTGTTCCAAAGACCCAAGGCCAGATCTCTTTTTTATTGAAGAAATCCGCATCTGCGCCTGGTCCTATGAGGATCTTCGGTTCTGTGGTCGTCAATTCCAAACTCCTAATTTGTGCAGAAAATCCGCACCAAAACCCCGCGCCCATGAATTCTGGTACATAATTACCTAAGTTGTCATCTTACTATCGATTGAACTCAACGTAAAGGGGTTAGGATTCATGCCCGAAATTACCTTCGGTTTCTGTGTCAAATGACTCTAACTCCTCGGAGTGGGATTGGTGGACTAGTTCTTCCTCTTCCAACTCTTCGAGTATCTCTTCCCTCTCTTCAATTCGGAGAAATATTCGAGCCAATGCCAGAGCTAAACCACCTAAGAATAGTACTGCGACTACGATCGCAATCAACGGTGAATGATCCGACGCAGCGCTCGAAGATAGCGGTGTAGCCGCAACAGAGACAAGTAGGAATATTACCGTCGTCATAAATCCTAGCCAAGCACCTCGATGCCATTTGTAGATCTTCTTTCCAGGCAGCGCACCTACTGGTAACGACGTTACTAAGGACCCTACGATGGAAGAGACGAAGGTAGAAGCCAAAATGTCGTCAATGAAGGATATGAAGGTGGCACCTGTCTGTTTGATGGTATACGCGTGAACGGGAATCCAGAGGAGCCATGCAATGAGGCCAACGGCGAGGGTGATCGTTCCATTTAGGGTCGAGATATGGCCCTCTTGATGTTCCTTCACTTTGTCGTAGTAGACGACACCGATTACGATGCCGTAGAGGTACCCCGGTTTGAAGTGAATAAATCTCGATACCGATACCGCAATAAGGGCGATGAAGAGACCAAGCGGAATCGCTCTAAGGCGAAATTCGCTGGACATTCCGTGTAATTTGCGGTAAGTATTTTGGGTCAGCGCAGAAACAGTTGGTCCAAGCGATACCGAAATCGCAATCGCAAGCCACGAATACACCGTGGCAAGATTGAGACCTGCTGCTGGATCTAAGAAGATACCAATTGTCGCGCCGATTGCCAGCACAATTGCGACCGTCCAAACCGATTGCGGTAGCACGACGTCGGAATTGAAGAAGAGCGAGTTCAACTGACGATAGAACTTATTGTGAGAAGCAGTTAGCTTCCTTCTCATCGCCCTCCGGAACTCCTCGTACTTCTCCCCAAGGGCTGCGTTGAAGAATTCGGAGGTAAACGAGATGTATAACACAAGGATGATTGCAAGTAAGACGTTGAATAAGTCTCTCTTTGCCGACTTGAAGACCTTTCCAGGAGAAGGAAGCGTCAAGGCAATTGAGGCGATCTGAACTTGTGGCGCTTTGCCAAAGAGTGCCGAAGATACAAACTTTGCTGTAAAGGAGTAAGTGGAGGCTCCATTTTGGATGAAGTGGCCGACCAAAATCCCGTTTTGCTCTGAAAGACCTACTAATTCAACGCCGCCAGGGAAGGACGTTATGAGCGAGCTATTAGTGAAGGAAAAGTTGGCTCCACTAACCGTCATAGTGGTACCGGCACCTGAAGGTGCAGTAACCGTGTAGACGCCCTTTGTAGCCGTAGGAGCGATGGATAGATCGAAGCTTTGGCCATTCGAAGAGGTGAATTGATAGGTCCCACTTATTATAGGCGCTGCGCAGAGACCAGAAATTGCACATTTGGGTTGTGGCTGGGAGGGTGCAGAAGCTGAGAGAACGGAAGTAGTAGTCGAAGGCTGTGTTGTCGTTGTAGGCGCAAGGGTGGTAGATACTGTGGTTGGAGCCAATGATGGTGCGCTCACCGGAGTGGACGGAGCAAGTGTCGTAATCGTTGTTGGCTCGATCTGTGATGGCGATGCGGAAGGCTGAGTTACCTGCAGTGAATAGCCAGAGCTAGAAATCTGGCCTCCATTGAAATTTAAAACAATGGGATAACTTCCTGAAGGTAACGATGGTGCATCGAATGTGATCGTTGTTCCAGAAACAAGGTTGAATGACGTTACCGTAGCCCCGCCTACCGTAATGGACGTTACCTGATTTAAGTTTGCGCCGTTTACGGTTATAAGCGTCTTTACATTTGAAGTGGTCGAAGCGGGAGAGATGCCACTTATTTGCGGTGGGCTGAGAATGGTAAATGGAGCGCCGGGGTTAGACATCACTATTCCACCCGGATAGATGAGCTCAAAGATGTAATTTCCAGCAATTGGAAAATTCACTGATGCATCGATCTGATTTGAAGAGATCAAGTTGTAGTTGCTTACCGGATTCGTGCCAGTGGTTGCTCGAAGAACAGGGGTATTTGAGGCGTGATTAGGAGAATTTACCACCGGCGATGAGGGTGACTGAGCAACGATAAGATTGCTAACTTCGTTCAGGTTCGTCCCCGTAATTACGATTTTTGTAGTCGCACCCTGTACCGCTGTGGTCGGAGAAATACCGTTTATCGCAGGTGGATCAAGAATGGTGAAGTCCGATGGATAAGCCACCGATTGTTTTATGGGGTAATTTAGAACTATTGGATACGCCCCCGCCTTTTGCGGCGGAAATACTTCAGTTAGCGTCGTGCCATCCTGCGATATCGAAATATTTGTTCCCGTTGCGCCTCCGAAACTCGCGCCTGTTACGGAGCCGAGGTTTTTTCCGGTTACTGTAAGCGTGAATCCCTTGTTCGAGAATTGACTCGAAATGGTAGCTGTATCAATAGTTGGCGGGTCAAGTATTACAAAGGTAGATCCGGCACTTATGGAGCCATCCGGATAATTAGCCACTACAGAATAATTACCAACTGGCAGATGTGTGAAGTTGGCGGTAAGGGTTGTCCCGTCGTTTGATATCGAAAGGGCAGCTCCGACGGTACTTCCGAAGTCGACGCTTGTGACACTTCCGAGGTTGGTTCCATTGACTTTTAGTGTGAAATCTTGATTTGAGTAGTCATTTGAGACGGTAGCCGCTGTGATCGTCGGGGGATCTTCGACATTGATCTCATTGGGATAGACAACAGAACTCGTCGGGTAAGAGATAGTGAGAGAGTTAGGGCCGCTAGATAAGTTTTGGAAGGTTGCTGTGGCTGATGTCCCACCATTGTTGACCGTGAACGTCAGGTCCTTTGATTCTCCGATTGAAACCCCGGTTGCATAATTTAGGTTTGTCCCCGAGATGGTTACCGTTTGAGTGGAGCCAGTAAAGAGCGTCGAAGTAGAGATCGTTTGGAGTGCCGGAGGATTTACGACGTTTATGCCATTTGTGTAGGTTATCGTCTGGCCGTTGTTTCCATAAGTAACTACAACGGGTTCGCCGTTACCAAGTGCTAGTGACGAGTAGCTGGCCTGTATCTCTTGTGACGATACGTGTGCGAGGTTGGTTGCGCTCTTTCCATTTATCTGAATTGACGTAACGGTGTCGAGGTTGCTTCCGTTAATTGTTATGGTGCCGGAACTTCCAGTAAATGCCACGGCTGGAGATACGGAGTTGATAGTGGGCGGATTGATAATCGAAAGATTGGTTGCATACGTTACGCTCCGTCCAACCGGATAATTTAAGGTCACCTGGTAGTTACCAGAACTCATGGCACCAAAGTCAGCCGTCAGGGATGTGCCGTCATTCGATATTGCAAGGTTGGTTCCTGTCGCGCTGCCGAAGTTTGCGCTTGTCACGCCGCTAAGGTTGTTTCCGTTTACGGTCAGGGTAAAGCCCTGATTTGAAAAGTCGTTTGAAATGTTCGCGGAGTTGATAGTGGGCGGATTGGCGATAATCTCTCGGCTGCCGTAGGTGATCGAACCTCCGGGATAATCGACTGCAACCGAGTACGACCCCGCGTTTTGCGCGGCGAAATTGGCCGACAAGGTAGTGCCACCGTTGGTTACTTGAAGATTCGTTCCTGGAACTCCTCCAAAGGTTACTCCGGAAGCCTCATTGAGGTTAGAGCCACTTATGGTAACTGTAAATCCTTCGTTCGAGAATTGGCTTGACAGGGAAGCCGACGAGATCGTTGGAGGGTTGGCAAAAGGTACGGCGCCGACATAGCTTTCGTAGAGGTCAGGGTTTCCTTCTGTGCCCTGGAATGAGGAAAAGATCGTGCAGTTGAAAGTTCCTTCGCAGGTTATGGCTCCTGTTTGCACTTTGCCAGTGTTAGAAGTACTTAGGAGCGACGTAGGAGTAGAAGAGGGGATCTGTGAAAAGTCAACGGAAGTAAAGGTGGGGTTCGTAGTCGATAGGTCAACTTGCATGAGTAGGGGGTTCTCGGGAGTCGATGGAGAAGTAGATATAGAAGAGGCGGACCCCCCAACTAGACAGAGGGTTGACGTTGTGCAGTCGATTGAAGATAGAGAAAATCCATTGTCGTTTTGGTGTGACGCGCCAAATTCACTAGCGGTTACGTTGGGAGCGGCGATGGACCAACTATTGGGGCCGTTCATTACGTAGATGGAGCTGCTAGGGCTACTGAGATTATAGGTGTTGAAGATTCCCACACAGCTAGTCGATGTCGGACACGAAATTCCTTGGGGAGCCAAGAAGACTTCGTCGGTTGTCGACGTACTCGTACCCTGTGAGCGGGTTGGTAGGTACGTGGCATCAGTGAGTACTTGGGAGGCAGAGGTGTTGGTTGGATCGAAGCTAAATGATACGTTTGCACCGTCGAGGTCGTAATCGGGCGACTGCAGTCCGAGTACGTAGCATTCTGAAGCACCGCTCGTAGTAGTGCAAGCAATGTTCGTCGCGACTCCATTGGTGAAGTTACGAGGGGTGCCGAGGATTTGTGGGCTCGTAAATGCGCCGTTATTGTCTAGTGAAACTTGTTCGATCACTGGAAATAAACCTGAATCTCCGGCACCAGCGCCAACCACGAAGCATGATGAAGAGGAGCATGCGACCGAGTTAAGTGAACTATATGGAGCGTATTGGACATTAAAGCCCACAGATGCGTCAGTCCAAGTACCGCTGGTGAACTCAAGTACAAGTTCTCGAGCCGGAGCGCCGGATTTTTCAGGAGAGTAGGTCGAGACATCCGTCAACGAATTTAGAAATACACCTACTGCGACGCAATGAGTCTCATCGACGCATGAGATTGAATTTAGCCTAGAGTAATTAGGTTGACCCCCCGTGGTTTGGGTAAAGTCAGAAAAATTCCATGTGGATCCAGTTAAGGAACCATAGGCTGCCAATCCGGTCGCGTTGTCATATCCAACTGCAAAACACTTGAACGAAGAAGGTGCACACCAAGTCGAAGTTATTACGTACGAACTGTTAGTTATTGTGTTGGTCTGCGCTAATGGGTTTGGCAGAGCAAACGCTTGGCTCTGTGTTCCAACGGAGACTCCGATCGATGCAATCAAAGTGAGAATGACCAAGTAGGCCAGGGACAGCCTTGTAGGACGCCCACGCAGACGTTTTGCAAAACTCTTCACGACCCAAAAACCCCAATCACTAAAAGTGGTTGAATATCACTCAGTTTGCGACCATATGTGATAACTCGATTATTTTATCATTTCTTGCTTGCCTACACGGTGCATTTGGGGAGATTTTGCGCGGCGAATATGAATGAAAGTACCTAGCAATATTTACGGCGAAAGTTCCCAAAATGGTCAAAGCTAATTTTTTCATCAGACGTTAACTTTTGGGTGAATTTGCAATGCGATCGAAATTTGCGCGGAGTTGAACGACACTCCAATCATAATTTAAAGGTGATCACCCTACGCGGCCATTAGTTCACCATAATCTAAATCAGATGGATGAGGTGCGATTGCCTTCTAGCGACAGTCGGCATAACTGTATGTGGTTTTCATTTGGCTAAATGTCGTATTTAATCTCGAATCGGAAACGTCAAATTGATGTCGTATCTGATTTTAATCAGATGTTTTGCAGTCTAAAAGGCCTGGTCACGTTTCAGTTGTAAGTTTACAATTTTGACCCACTCTTGAAATTATAGACTCTTATCACAAATAGTGGTATTTTGTCGATAGCTCCCTCCGATGATTTGGAGGTACGAATTGGAAATGCTCTATCTCGTAACGATTTTCTTTTGGAAGGGGGAGTCTCGCGTCGAAAGTGGCGACAAGCGCTAGTTCGGTTCGTCTTCGATGTTGAGATTCGATTCGGAAGAAGCGACGAAGTCAATGAAGCTTACTACTTCCGCGATGAAGTCATTTCGTTCTGGAATTGGAAACAGCGGCCAAACGTGCCACAAAGATCGCCCAATGTAAATGGAGGACCAGATACCATTTTCGAGAAGTGTTGAAAATAAATCGACGGCATCGGAGAAGAGTATCTCTTGCTCTCCGACTGAGATCAATGTGGGAGGTTGGTCGTCGAGCGAGACCCTCGTTGAAGCTTGCGCCAACGCTACATCTTCAGCACTCTGAAAATATTGGAGTGCGACGGGATTGATGCCATGCGAATTGAGCCACGGATCGATTCTTTCCCGTGTCTTCGCGCTCACTGAACTTCCTTCGTAGTCAATCCAAGGACTCATCAGGATTGACGCGATAACCTTCGAAGAGACTTTTGGATCAAGGCCGGAAAAGATGGCAGGAATGATTCCTGCACCGGCGCTATCCCCTGCCAAGATGATCTCGGACCAGTGCCCCTCTTTGGATATGATCTCGGAGATTGTCTCGCGGCACTGCATGTGAATCTCCGGATACTTTGCCTTTGGAGCAACTTCATATTCAATTATGTAGATTTCTGCTTCTAGGGCCTGGGCCAGTTCACTGCAGAACCGAAAGTGAGCTGGTGAAGTCGGTGCCGTGAATGAACCACCGTGTATGTAGAAGACCGCGCGGGTAGCACTCGTGACAGGATGGAACTTAAAGACGGTTGCATTGATCAGGTCATCAGCGACCCAGCCTCGCATCGAGAATTGACGCGACATCTTTGAGAGATACGTGAGGATCGGATGTTTTTTCTCGTTGTAGCTTGCTCCGATCCGCTGGTTCGAAGACTTTTTGTAACGGAGGAATATTCGAATTATTAGCTTCATCTTTAATGCAATCTCGTTTTACGTTCAGCGGTATCTCTAGCATCCATTTTGGCTCATTTGAGCGTAGTTGACACATCGATACCGGAATGAACTGCCAAACAAATTTTTATTGTCGGCTGATCCCATCGCTCGCTCGATAGTACTTGTTGGTGTCGCTAGATAAATACCAACGGCTGTGTGGCTCGCCTTGGTTGCAAAGCGACTGAAAGAGTTTGAAGAAGGTAGCTGAACGCTAAAGACCGTGGGCGCCGACTTTACCTTCGAAATCTCCTTGATTCAGTAACTCTTCTAGCAAGACTTGCTTTTACTGGATCTCTAAATGTAGCGATATAAAGCTGTTATAGAAGTGGTCCTTATTTATCCGAAAGGCTACGAAATAAATCGATGGGACAGATAAGAGGTTTTCCCACAATATTTGGAGTTTGAGCTAGTGTGCTCTCGTCTCGATTTCGAGAGATTCAGAGTTTGCGGACGTTCTTATGCAAGTAGGGGAGCGATAGGTTAGCGCCGTATGCCATACTCCGATAGATGTGAGAAGCTGATTTGCATACGGAAGGGGGCGGAAGCTCTAAGGCCAAACCTGCGGACCTTTGAAATCAATTGAACGACGTCGATTGAGGCGTTTAGCAAGACCTAGACGCGCAGCATGACTCTAAAGCCCGGGCACTCTTTTTACCCCTTGTCGATTTCATCGATCAATGGAAGGGGCACTATCCCAGATTGCCTCGTCAGATCAGTTTGATTGAGTGTCATTCTTGCCGTAACATTTATGACGGTGTCATGCGTAAGTCCGCTGATGCCGAAAGGTAGGAATACGTTTCCCGGCATTGAAGCAAGACTCGTACTCGTTGTAATCGCTAAGACTGCACAGTTGCGAGTTCGCTTTGGTTGTAAAGATCATTCGAGACAACAACTACTTGTCGTTAAATACTGGTCGTTGTTTAGCTGGTTTCGATCCAATTACGTCTCCGAGGTCAGCCCAGTAAATACTTCTACTTGCAGTAACAAATCCCCATCCATCCCCATGAGCAAGCGGTGGGTACGATTTACGGTATCGTTGGAGGATTCATCGCTTTGGACTTGAGCATCGATCACTTCGTTTATTAGGTGAGTGAGCAAAGCTACTTTTAATTCATCTAAGTACTGCGCGGCCGGCTGTTGGTCGAGCCCCAGTCGCTATGCGGCCGCTACGGCAGTACGCACGTGATCTAGAGTCGCGCGATCAAACACGACTACTACGGTTTCTAAAGATCAAACAGAGCCGCGATTTTACGCCATTGTAGGAGTCTATGTCGCAAGTTCACCGCACGTGCACCACTCTGCCCCCCCACATTTGATGCTGGATTGCCATGTCCGATTTCCGCTAGTATATGATGACGTCAACTACTAAAGTTGATCAATGCTCAACAATCCCGACCTCTGCTACCAGGCTATACAGAGCAAAGACGCCCGTTTCGACGGATGGTTTTTCATTGGGGTCATCTCCACGGGTATCTACTGTCGTCCGAGTTGCCCCGCGCGAACTCCCAAACGAGAAAACATTCGCTTCTACGCTTCAGCCGCCTCGGCCCAGCAAGCCGGACTACGCGCCTGTATGCGGTGTCGACCCGACGCCTCACCTGGATCACCGGAGTGGAACGTACGCGCCGACGTTGCCGCTCGAGCGATGCGGCTCATCCGCGACGGCATCGTTGATCGTGAAGGGGTCACGGGTCTAGCTCGCCGTCTGAACTACAGCGTGCGCCAGCTCAATCGCGTCATTACTGCAGAAGTTGGTACCGGACCCCTGGCGCTTGCTCGAGCTCAACGCAGCCAGACTGCTCGCATCTTGCTCGAGACAACAGACTTGCCAGTTGCCAGCGTTGCTTTTGCTTCGGGGTTCAGCAGTATTCGCCAATGTAACGAGACTGTCAAACAGGTATTTGCCACCACTCCCACTGGCCTGCGGTCACGGATGGCAATGAGTACGTTCAAATACCAACAGAATTGGAATACACAGGGAATCCGACTTCGACTCGTTGGTCGACGTCCACTTAACTCAGAGTCAGTTCTGCAGTTTCTCTCAGTGCGTGCCGTTGTGGGTATCGAAGCAGTTAGTGAATCGAGTTACCATCGCAGCCTGCGCCTCCCCTACGGATACGGTGTCGTTAGCCTAACACCGAGCGCGCTGAGTCGTGAAGGTCCAATCTTCGTGGACGCGGAGTTGCACCTCTCGGATCTGCGCGATCTGACAACTGCGGTGTCGCGCTGTCGCCAACTCCTCGATCTCGATGCCGATCCCGTCGCCATCCTCATGGCCCTCGGCGACGATCCGCTGATTGGTTCCCTTGTGACCAACGATCCGGGACGGCGTGTTCCGGGGGCCGTCGACGGATTCGAACTCGCCGTACGCGCCATCATCGGACAACAGGTCTCGGTCGTCGGCGCTCGCACTATTACAGGCCGTCTTGTAATGGCCGCGGGAGAAGCTCTACCGCACGCATATGGTGCGGTCAGCCACCTCTTCCCCACGCCTTCCGCCCTGATAACCCTCGCCCACGATGACCCAGGAATATTCTCTATGCCGGCGAGTCGACGTCAAGCGTTGGTGGCGCTTGCCGAAGCAGTCAACAGTGGCGATCTCGTCATCGACTCGGGTACAGACCCCACTGAGCTTCGCCGTGCACTAGTTAGTCTTCCGGGAATTGGCCCGTGGACGGCCGAGTACGTGGCCATGCGAGCACTGCGCGACCCCGACGCCTTCATGCCCACGGACCTTGGGGTCAAGCGAGCGATCGAGACGCTCAACTTCCCTCGCGCTGCGACTCAGCTAGCTACACTCGCCGACAACTGGCGGCCATGGCGTAGCTACGCCATGGTTCACCTCTGGTCCAGCCTTAGTAATTAGATCCAAAGTGAGGAAATGCAAACGAAATGATGCCAGCCAATTTCACCGCAATATTGAACACACCAATCGGCCAACTTCTTCTTGAAAGCGACGGAGACTTCCTCGTGGGAATTGGGTTGCCTGACTCTTCGCGAACTAACACCGAGCACCGCAATGGTGTATTACCGGTGCTCAAAAATACGGCCGATCAACTGAATCAGTACTTCGCCCGCCAACGCGTTTCCTTCGACTTACCCACGAGGCTCGACGGCACGCAGTTTCAACGTGAAGTGTGGTCCGAGCTGTCGCGTATTCCTTACGGCGAGACGATCACTTACGGTGAACTGGCTCGACGAGTAGGTCGCCCCAAGGGATTTCGAGCGGTCGGACAAGCCAATGGAAGAAACCCACTACCGATCGTCGTGCCATGCCATCGCGTCCTTGCTAGTGGTGGTCTCGGCGGTTACGCCGGCGGGCTTCCAATGAAGCTAGCCCTGCTCGAACTCGAGAGTGGTACAACATTGTCATTGCGCACGTTGACACGGGCGGATGCGTCACTGTAGTCTGATGATAGTACGCCAGCACAGCGGTTGTTCAAAACCAAGTTTCTGCAAAGCTATCCGACTAGTAGATCCTAAATAATCGCCATCGCTGGGTCAATCAATTCGTTCGGTTCCCCCGTACCTTTTTGCCAGTTGACGGGCGTGACAAGTTGGGGCTCCAATCCATCGGGTTCAGCGGGGCTAGAGAGCCTCAATAACCCTGCGTATGTATTTTATGAAGATGCGAAGGCGAAGATTCTCCTCAATGAGATGTGGAGTATTCTCGCTAGAGACTCAATATGGCTTCCGAGTGCTGTGAATTTAGGTTATTGAGAGGTGCCTCTTAGATATCTAACTCATCAGCTATTTGCCTAATGGAACGGTTCCCTATTTCTACCAGTTTGACTGCAACACTTTTGAATTCTAGGTCAAAGCTTCTACGAGGATTTGCCTCAGTTGGACGCAATTGAAGGCTCTACATCCTCCTTGGAATCAGGGAGAACCGTGTCGCGTATCGTGAGAAGGTGAAGTGGAAGTCGCAAGTCCGATTCGGAGCGCGGGCCAGAGAAACCTATCAGCGGAAACGTTGGCCGGGCGTTCTGGATCGAGTCCACTTAGGAAAAGAAGCCCACGAAGAGCTTAGATGCGACCTATGGCGCCAGATGAGAAAGCTTCCTTCACCAGAATATGCCCGCAAGTTCGCAGGTGCACGGTGGGCACTACTAAAGAATCCTAGTGATCTAACGGAACTTCAGAACGAGACCCTTTACCAAATCAAGCTTACCGGTGGAAAACTCTGGCGGGCATACAAGATGAAGGAATCCCTAAGAGCTTTATTCGCCGGAGATCTCTCTAACGATGAGGTAAGTGAACTCCCTTAGAGCGATGGTGTTCGCGTGCAGCTCGGTCTTTAGATTGAAACCTTTGTCAGATTGTCAAAGACAATCCGTTCCCACAGGGAAGGCATCATGGCTTCTATTGAACTCGGCGTATCAAATGATCGAGTGGAAGGTTTGAACACCAAGATCCGCTCGATCATTGCTAGATGTTACGGGCTTCATTCTGCTGAGGCGACTCTAGCTCCGGTGATGCTTTCTTGTGGACCAATTGATCTAAAGCTTCCGTATGAGAGGGCGAGTTGATCCACATGAAGGTCAATAGAGCCATATAAATGGCCTCGACGCAGAATGCCTCTTTAGTTGCGACAATACCACTTTTGTTGTTACTGCCGTTCAAGGGGCACAGATCGGTTTACTACTTCCAAAGCAGGAACAGCCTCTTGTTCTGGCAATCATGATGGCACTCGGATTGGGTCATCTCGAATTTTGACACAGCCCATCTCCGAAACTCTGGTTGTTCCCCTCTGCGTACCAGCAAGATCCGCACTTTGTACCGGTCTGAAGACAGCCGTCTTTTTTCGTTGTGGTGTATCTGGAGTTGGTTCCGAGTCAACTCGCTACCCTAAACGACGCCCTAGCGGTATGGTAAACCAAATTTAAAGACGTGATTGAGCCGTCAATTAGTGGTTTATCTGGTCTCTTTGAGCGTTCAACAATTCACCAAAGACGGCTCTTGTAACTTCTAGGTAGCTAAATAAAGCTACATCCGAAATTGTTCGGGTCGCTCTTTTGGCGCCTCTAGCAGGGCCTTGGTTACACCTTCTGCTCCAAGATCAGCCCCGTAGACGGGTGTTGCAGGTTGTTGTCGCCATGATTCTGCTAAGGGACCAGCATCCACAGCATCGAAGCCCAATTCTTCTACGAGCTGCATGACTATCTTTTTCGCTGCTTGGTCGTCACCAGCAACCGGCAATGCTATACGATTGGGTGTTCCAGCGGGGAGGTGGCGATCTAAGAGATGCTGGGCATAGATCCCGTTGAATGCCTTTATGACGCTGTGTCCAAGGTGACGCTCCACCCAAACACTCTCTGGTTCTCCGTTTTCGATCTCTGCAATTAGACCATCGCGCTCTTTTGGATAGTAGTTTCCTGTGTCAATCACCGGGACAGATTTGGGTACGTCTTTGAGAAGCGTTGACCCAAGGTCTGGAATTCGAATTTGCGGGATCGTAACGATGATAAGTTCCGCATCTAATACAGCTTCGCTAGGGGTGCAAGCTAGCGCTCCAGTCTCTCCAGCAAGCTGACTAAGTGTTTCAGGTCCACGAGAATTCGCAACTTTGACCACGTGGCCAAGGGCTGTGAGCCTTCTGGTGAGATTGCCACCAATATTTCCAGCGCCGACGATGCCTATTCTCATTTGGTACTCCCTTTAATCTTTTCTAGCATTAACAGCGTTATTCTGCTGTCCGCTATTCCTAATCGATCTCGCGATCGGCCAAATCTATTGCATTTACCCCACTCTGATCAGGTATTCCCTGTCGCTTTTGTTAGTTTCGAAACTTCGAAAAGTTAGACGTGCCTGCCATGTTTCCGCTCCATCAAGGCGGATGTGGGACACGGAAAAATACGATTACCCCGGTTGCTAATGAGAAGTTTTTGTGCCTGAAAAGCTCTGATCCAGCATCCTAAGTGATGGATTTCATGATTTAGAAGTTAGGGCTCTAGATCGCCTTGGCTATCGGTATCACTGCGGCAGCTGCACAGATATCATCTGGAATAAGCAGCTAAAAGTTAAAGCTAGTTGAACTCTTCACAGAGCTTCGGTTCAACCAATCGTTGCGCTCACAGATTGAACCCGACGAGAGATTAATTTTTGAAGCAGGACAAACTCTTCGCCCGGCTCGAGATTCACAAATTTTCGGCAACAGCGTCATCTAACTTTGTTTTGTATTACAAAATGTTGTGCTATTTGCATGGCGCAGATTGTTGCACGATTAGATGAAGACTTGGCCAAGCAGGTGGACAAACTTATAGCAGGCTGTGTTGTTACCAGCCGTTCTGAAGCGGTAAGTACAGGACTGGAATGGTTTGTTGATAAGCACTGACGGGAAGGTATTGGCTCAGCAATCGCTGAGAGCCTCTTGCAACTGCCTCAATCCGAAGGGGAGCTCATCTGAATCGAAGGAGCCACCAAAGCCTTGATCGAGGAGGAGCCATGGTAGCCGTCGGTCTCCAAGGCGAGATATGGTGGGTAGAGATAGAGGACAAGTGGAGGCCTGTCCTCGTAGTTTCGCGTTCGGAAGCAACGCCGGTACTAACGGGCGTCGTTTTAGCTCCCTTGACAAGAACCATTAGGAATACACCGAGCGAAATTCGACTCGGCGTCAACGAAGACCTCGAAATCGAGTGCGCCGCTTCTTTCGACAATTTGCAACGGACTGCCCGTTCTGAAGCGGCAAGACGAATTGAGAGTTTAGGCCCACGTTTTGGCGAGTTCTGTCAGGCGATAAAAGCTATGACTGACTGCTAGGGAACTACTATAAGCAGCCGATGCAATCTATTTTCCCCTTCCCGTCGCGGCAATTGGAGGACCTACGATAAGTTCTGCAAAGAGCCACTTCGGTTGTCGTAAGTTGCATTGGTAAATCTTACGGATGATCAAGTTGCATTAAGAATAGAAGAGTTATTGCGTGTCAACAATTTTTACGGCAAATCGAGTTTCACCCCCGTGCCGATGAATCCAAAATTTGATCCAAATCTGCTCGCCATGAAAGTCGGTCAACTTTCGGAAGGAGTCACCGTCAGCCTGCAACGCATCAAGGGTGCGATAGAAGAGTGTAAAGGATCCAACTTTAAAAGGTCTATTCTCTTTACCTTCTCTATCTGTCTACCGTTACGTCAAGTCGATATTTAGGAACCATCACGACGTGTACGAAGGTAGCATCCAACTCGTCTTTCGTCGCATCAACCATTCTGACACCTAGGGAAAATGAGCACCCTCTAACCTCATCTTGAGCTGTAATGTCGTCGTCGATATGGTTTGCGTAAGAAAAGGCTAGCCCAAATTTCAGAGTAAATAGAAAGTCAGTACGGGATTGCATAGGCATTATTACCCGTATGCCCTTTCAATTTCCGGGTACTTCCCGGTGCATTCTCACACGGCTAAATTAAAGGCGATAACCCTTGTCTTTGTGAGTGCCTAGATTCGGCTTGTGACCTTGGTTCGAATCGGGGCGCACACTATAACTCAATTTCGGTCGAGATTCCGTGCCACCTCTACTGCCCGGTTATGCCAAAAATCAACTACAACCTGTCTGGCTACCGGAACAGTCTCGTCCTCGACTACGTCATCTAAATACCCCCTAATGATTGCACCACAATGATCGCCGATTGTTCGGGCACCTGCGGGCGGTATCGCTCAAGGAAGAAAGAAAACCCTTGTTCGATCGGGTATCCAGTTTGCTGATCGATAACCATGAGATCGAAATAGTCCCGCAGTTTTGCTCGCCCGGTTACCGCATTCAATTTCATTGCCAGTATGTCAGGAATAGAGGCAACGTCTGCGGTATCTATTCGAGAAGTTGGACTGAGCTGTTTTTGACCCTCTACGGAGAGAAACTGAACGACCACCGAACCGCACAGAACGTTCAGAGTGCCTTGCGAGAGGTTCAAGACCGCGATAGGCAGGTTTTGGGCTCTCAGTGCATCAAGAATCTCTCGCGGGTCAAAATCTGAGTGTGCAAAGAAGTCAAGTTCAGTGCTTTGCCGGTGGTGGAGGTATAAGGCCAATCCCGTACCGCCCGCCAGATAGAAACCCCGCTGAGACGCAATCTCCGTTGCAATCGTCCAGGTTTCATGGCTTCTAGTAGGCATGATACCGTCTAATGGATGAGGCACTAGTTACTTACTTTCTGCTATGTGCGAAGCCAAGGCTAGGATCTTGGGGGAAAGTCCGCGCCGCTGGCCAGCAGCTACTGAAAATGCCTCCTTGTCGAGGTTGTTAATGATCCAAGCCAGGGCGTGAGGGTCGTACTGTTCGAGGATGGATATCGCAATCGCAGGGCCATGAGTACTGGTATTTAGTTTGCTGAGATCGGCATTCCAAAACAGGTGCTTGAAGCGTTGGGGCACGTACACTGCTCGTTCGTTGCGTTGGCGTGGCGTTGGTGGTGCAACACTTCTGATCAGTGCCGCAAGATCATCTGTCATCCAGTAGGGGTCTATCCTTAGGGTCCACACTTCTATTTGTTTAGCGTGTCCTTCCGCGACTGTAACGCACCGGTGTTCTACGATGCCTCGCTGTTCTAGCTCACGAAGAGCATCAGATGCAGTCGAAGGGGAGATGCCTGCGCACCGTGCGACAGCTCGAGCTGACCGGAGGCCAAACGGACGCTTCTGAAGGACATGGAGAATGAAGAGCTCTTCTCGCGTGAAACCATCCAGCTTTGGAGCTTTACCAAGATGTTCGAGCAGGGCTTGTGCATCCTTCTCGCTCAATTGCAGGATTCTTTTGGTACCACGACGCGGTTCGAGATTTAATCTCAAAGCTGCCCTGTGGATCGTGGGGACGCTCACTCCGAGGCTTTCAGCAATTTCATTAGTGGAAAATGTAGGGCCAGTAGTGTCCATATTGTTATTCTACCACTTCGTAGTGCAGATTTCGGAATCTGTCCTCGCCTGCTGAGAGGTCGCGACAAGATAGATGTTCTTTGCGTACCCGCTGGACGATTTCGAGTGGACAGCGCAACGAGTTCGGTAAGTTCACCCTCTGGCACCTTATAGCCAATGGTTTTTCGGGGTCTACCATTTAGGCTCCTTTGCATCTTTTGTAGATCTTTTGCAGAGAACTTATTGAGATCTTCTCCCTTGGGGACATACCTCAAAGACATGCCGATAGAAATATTCAGAGACTCTCGATCGACCTCTAAAGCGACCCCGCAAAAAGGACGTTTTCCACTTGTCACCGTTAAATTCCTAAGTGTCCACGTTCTCTCGGTGAGTCCATGGATGCAGAGCATTAACGTCACCTTAAACGAAGTGAGTTGAGAGATAAACTCCTCCCGAGAGAGACCCTGCAAGAGTTTGCGTGTGGCGAGACCTCGGAAAAACTCATCCCCAAAAGAACGTGAGTTTTCGACCGGGCAAAACATCTGTTGTTTCGCAATATTCACGTTACGCAGTTCTTCAGCCCAGCTGACCAAATTCTGGGCAATGTAACGATGTATTGCCTGAAGGTGTGCTAGATCAAATTCTCCTTGGACCGGAGGAACCTCTAATTCTCGGATGCGGCGTCGAGTAAAGTCGGCCTCTGCCCACTCAGTCTTTTGGCATCGGTGGTACCGAGGAGATTACGAAGGACTCCATTGGCATCGACGCACTTGTCCCAAGACACTTGTTTAGGTTGGGGGCCTCTGAGTGCGGTGACGTTTTAGTGCAGTAAGTGCATCTGCGTCACTCAACTGACTCGCCGTTACCTGGGCCCCAAGCGAGTGGCTCAAAGCAGTGGCTTTAGGCATTCGGCCTTGACCGAGGCTAGGACAACCATGTCTGTTTGGGTACGGTCCCGATGCGACTGTAATTGATCTAGTTCAGTCATTATTTCCTGGTACTGCTGATAGGACAACAGTACCGCTTCTGGTGTGCGGTGCGCTCCGAGGAATAGAGGAGCAGCGGTTTTCCCTTCAGTGTGAAATCGTGCAAGAATCGCGGATCGCTTTTGATGAACTTCGACAACCGGAGCTTCGACAAGTGGCTGTTCCACCTATCAAGTTAAACAGAAATATGTGGCTCTTTTGACCTTCATGTGGATCAACTAATTGGGAGCCTTCCAAAGTCAAGGCAGGATATTGTTCCCGATAGTCGAGTGGTGAGCAAATCTGTCAACCATCTTTGCAACGCATAAATTCAATTCGACTGAATTCCTATCCAAAGCAACAGTGGTTTCCTTGTTCTCAGTCTTGAAAGGACTAGTTTGTCGACAAAATCGTCTCCCTTGGTTGCAAATTCGATTGGCAAACAAGATTTAGTTTCTGAGAAGTAATGGCAGCGAAGGTTATCTTTGATTTTAAATTCAATGAGGGAACAATTTCGGATAGAAAGAAGACTTTTGGGGAGATCTTGATAGATACCCGGAAGTTTGACGGTTGCCTTGGGGTCGAGGTAATCGAGGATTGCAAAGATTCGGCTCATTTCGTTTTCATCGAAAGCTGGCTATCACAGGATCATTACTCAGCCTATGCCACTTGGCGCGCGGGCGGGCGAGGGAAGGACGAACCTTGGTGCCTTCTTTGCCGGACCTCCAGCAGTCACAATTTATGAAACTGCAGATATTTAGTAAGGTCTAAAAGCATGAGATTGAGCCTGTGGACTATTCGTATCATGATTTGAAT
Organism: Actinomycetes bacterium; assembly: GCA_021826315.1. Lineage (GTDB taxonomy): Bacteria > Actinomycetota > Acidimicrobiia > Acidimicrobiales > Acidimicrobiaceae > Acidithrix. The sequence continues at coordinate 14,667 of JAKAZZ010000028.1, read as the reverse complement.
TGACTTCATTGGCTCAATCCAGGGAAAAACATTTACTGAATTGGTTGCGAAATTAATAACTTGCAAGTTAGTGCTTGAAAGAAACGCTGAACTCTCACATTGAAGTTATCTAAGTAACGTGAACATGGGTTTATTTTTTGGGTGTTGATAAAAAGACCTAATTCCCTGTAGGACTCATATCGAACCATCTGAATCTACAAGTTCATATCATGTCATGTTCTCGATAGCCCGAAAAAGAACTTGGCCTCAATTTTTCTCATGAATCGCACAAATAAATACAGCTGAGCTTAAGTTTTTACTTAGGCAATACCTGGCGCTTCGACAGCATGCGGGTGACCTTGGGCGAATCAGCCGCCAATTGAATTCTGCAGAAATATTTCCGCAGAGGCGCTCCTTGTCGATAAAATCTAGAAGGCTATATCATGTAAACTTCACTTCCAAATGACCTAATTTTCTGAGCAAAGATGTTTTCAAATATCGGTAAATCCGCGGTTAAAAGATTGTTAGCGGCTCTAGTAGAATAACAGCTATTCAGAGGAACGTTGTGGAAACCGATAATGTTTGAATCCAGCAATTTTTTACGCTTGAACAAAGGCAAATAGTTTTCTACGCGATTGATCTTTGAGCCACCTGTAAAAGCCAAGGTCAAGCGCATCGGTAACGTAACATTCAAGTAAAGCACTAGCGTCAAGGCTATAGATGCATTGAGGGCTTCTCACCGAAATAGATGTCCTGCCTCCCGTGCCAAGCACAACAGAAAGAGGTAGAAATGGCTTATCAGACGGTAAATCCATATACAAATAAGCTAGTACAGAGCTATCCATACGCTTCAGATGCAGAGATCGACGCCGCGATCCTGAAATCCCACGAAGCGTTCTTGAATTGGCGTACCACCGGGTTCGCGGATCGATCGAAGGTTATGACGCGAGCAGCAGAAATACTTCGCGCTGATAAGCGTTCGTTTGCGGATGTGCTGACGTTGGAGATGGGAAAGATATTCGCCGAGGCAGAACTTGAGGTAGAGCTCTGTGCTGACATCTTCGACTATTTCGCCGAGCACGGCGAAAGTTTCCTTAAAGATAAGCCCCTTGAGGTCAAGGGCGCTAAAGAGGGTACTGTGACGATTGTATTCGAACCGCTCGGTGTCATCTACTGCATTGAACCGTGGAACTTTCCTTATTACCAGGTCGTGCGCGTGGCTGCTCCACAGATCCTCGCCGGGAATACGGTCTTACTAAAGCATGCGAAGAACGTGCCTGCTGCGGCACAGGCAATGCAGAAACTCTTCAATGATGCGGGGCTTCCCGATGGTGTGTTTACCAACCTGTTCATATCGGCAGCCTCTACCGAACACGTTCTGGCAGATCCACTGGTGCGAGGAGTCGCGCTTACTGGTAGCGAGCGCGCCGGCACGTCCGTTGGTGCCGCTGCTGGTAAGAACCTGAAGAAGGTCACGATGGAGCTCGGTGGTTCGGATGCATTCATCGTTCTCGAGGACGCTGAAATCGACGAGACCGTAAAATGGGCGGTAATGGGGCGGCACTGGAACGCCGGGCAGGTGTGCTGTGGGTCAAAGCGGCTGATCATTGTGGATGCAGTCTACGACGAGTTCATGGATAAGTACCGTTCTGCAGTAGCGGCACTGCGCGCTGGTGATCCGCATGATCCACAAACGCAACTTGCTCCGCTGAGCACACAAAGTGCAGTCGATATGCTCGCCGAACAGGTGAAGATGGCCATCGAAAATGGTGCGACCGCAGAGACGCTGGGTGACCCTGTCCCTAAGCAGGGAGCGTTCTTCCAGCCGACGATCCTTACCGACGTGAAGCCGGACAACCCGGCGTATCAGGCCGAGTTCTTTGGTCCGGTCAGTTTAGTCTTCCGTGTCTCCGACGAAGACGAAGCGATCACCGTTGCGAACGCCTCTATCTATGGATTGGGCGGGTCGGTGTTCACCCGTGACGTAGTCCGTGGAGAGCGTGTCGCCCGGCGGATAGAGACAGGCATGATCTTTGTTAACCACCCAACTATGGTTAGAGCCGACATCCCATTCGGAGGTGTGAAAAACTCTGGCTTCGGCACCGAACTCACCGAATTCGGCATCCGCGAATTCGTCACTAATAAGGTGGTCGGCGTCGTTGATATCGACGCACCCTTCTAGGTGATATAGGCGCTGGTCTCGCTAGGTTGACTGCAGTTACGTCGACGTATAGTTCCCTCGCTGCAGTCAAAGTGGCTGATACGGGCAGTTTTCGGCCTGTCACAAGGCGAGAGCGGTTGACGATATCGAGATGATTCTGTTACCCGGCTTCGATCTCGGAAGCTAAATGCTATTCGTGATCTCAATTAGTTTTCTAAATTGGAAGTCCAAAGTGTGGTCATTTGATTTAGTTGTCGGCTGACCGTCGGCAACTAAATCAGAACTCGTCGACTGAAGAGGCGATCTACGAGATATCGAAATTTCAAAATTTTTGCAGCACCAATATGCCAGAAAAAAATTCCTCTGAAACTGAGAAAATGTGCCAATCATCCTGACACCTAGGGCCGTTGCCATGTTTTCAGAAGTAGGACAAGTACGACATGTATAGCTTCACAAGTTTTTCAAGTCGCCTTGCCGTGGTCAAAGGGCCATATTAAACCCCAATGATAGATGTGAATTAGGTGGACTCAGGTGTCGCAAATGTCGGTAATCGGTTTTGCTGCTGCGAACTGGCCCTGACGAAAACATTGCCGTAGTTGATCTCTTGACTCTATGTCCGCTCGCTCAACCGAGAATGAGGCAAGATCGTAATTGAGGCGAAAAGATGAGACCAGACATGGACTTACATCTCTATCCAATTTGAAAAATAATATGACTGACGGATAGCAGGGCCAGCAAAGTTATTTCCTTTACTGGGAAATTTGATCGAATCTCTGCAACAACTCCCTACATATCGAGAACTAGACGCAGCGCCGCTTCTATCTGTTTCATCTCGTCAAAAGTTAGACGACCTGCAGGCTCTCCCAGCCGCTGTGGGTCCACTGCAGCTGTCTGCTCAACTAGGACATGCGTCTTCTGCCCCAGAATATTAACCTCAGGGCGAAAAGTTGCCGCTCGTGCCGAGGTCGATGTGGGTGCCACTAACCAGGTTGATAAGGGAAGTAAATCAGACTGTAGTACTACGGCAAAGCGTTGTCCAGATTGTTCATGTCCGCTGCTACCTCGAGGGGACCGCAAAGAAAAGACCTCACCACGCACGCAGTGTCTCCATGTCTTTTAGGACCTGAGCCGCTTCAGCGAGGTCTTCGTCATCTGCTGCTAATCGAGTGGCTTCCTCTAGAAGATCTTGCCTCACTCGATTGCGCGCTGCTTCGATAAGTGCATTTCGAACTACGGTCGATACGGGAGCACCGTCGTGGGTCAAAACCGAAAGAGCCCGCATGGCCTCTTCGTCTGGGCGAAAAGTGATTGTCTTTGTCATAAGTATCATTGTAGCACATGGTGTAAGACGCTTGATGGTGGAAGGCTATTGCGGTTTATTTTTCTCAAGTGGCTTATCGGCAGCGACTCGCTTTTATAACTCAAGCAGTTGCAGAGTTCGCCATTCCGCCTCCGTTATTTAGCCAATAACAACTCGATGGAGGAGGGAATAGAGGTTGCCCACAAATAATGGGCATTTCTTGTCCGGCATGGGCAATTCCTGCGCCGATTGTGGCACTCTTGCTTGAATGATTTGGGCTTTGAACTCTCGGCTAGCAGTTTTAGCGTAAATAAACCAATAAGTTCGATATTGTTGCCAACGCCTTGAATCCGATGCGCTTTTGATTTTGCAGTTCGCCGCTTTATCCTCCCATCTTGACACCTAACGGTTCCCACGTATTCCTTGAACGATAAATGAAGCCCGTGAGATAGGTACTTTGGGTCTCGTTATTCGTAACCTCTCCGATTCGAGGAGTTGTATGGTGAAAGACTCCCCGCCCTTACGGACGGGACTTTCCGGCGCAATTTCATGCATTATTCCCAGCAAAGACCAAAGTAGTTGGGTCTCGTTGGTGCTTTAGGGTTACCATGTATTATACTTTCATATAACTAATTTGAAAAAGGGATCGTAGTGTATAGAACGAATCTTCGTAAGGTCGGAGGGTCAGTCATGCTTGCCGTTCCCCCTGCTCTCCTCGATCTATTACAACTACAAGCAGGTGAGACTGTCGGAATTGAAATAGATAACGATCGGCTCGTAATTGCAAAAGCTCCGCGAGCACGATACACCTTGGAAGAATTGCTAGCTCAATGTGATGGATCAGTGGAACTATCTCAAGAAGACCGGGTTTGGATCGATTCAGAGCCCGTAGGAAACGAGCTGCTTTAGTGGAACGTGGCGATATCTACCTCATGTCGCTTGACCCAACTTTGGGACATGAACAAAGAGGCACACGTCCCGTATTGGTGGTATCAGCTACTGCCTTTAATCGAGTCGTTAGGGTCCCTATTGTGTTGCCCATTACAACAGGAGGTAACTTCGCCAGGACGGCGGGTTTTGCTGTGTCACTCCAGGATGCAGGAACGAGTACCAACGGAATAGTCAGGTGTGATCAGCCGCGTGCTATTGATTTAGGAGCCCGTAATGCCCGTTGGTTGGAAAAGGTTCCAGGATCAGTTCTCGACGAAGTGCTGGCGAAGCTTGCTCCGATATTTGAATGAGAGAAATAGCACACCTTCTAAGTTTGCCATTGAGACAGTGGATTGTTGATAATGTTTAGGATTGTGGCGTCGTAAGGATCTCCCTAGGCAGGATGATCCTATTTTATCAATGACGTCTAAATCCGGACGAGGCAGTCGGTTCCGTTGGGGAGTAGCCGCTGGCGAGCAGTTTTTGAGTTTGCAAGGATTGCCCGACCAACCCGTAAAGGTGCATCCGTTGCGAGTTACGGACGGTTGTTCGATGCGTGGATAAGACTTGCAACTATTCGAGTAAAACATTAGGTAGCCGACACGGAGCGAATTTGAAATTTAGAATCTTCTTTTTTGCATCCATGTTTGATCGAGCCTAAAATTTCGGTTCATCTCACTTTGTTATGAATCTCTCTCACGTCCAAAAAATCCGTATCCTGAAGTAGGATTTTATAGGAAAGGGTAGGCCAATAAGCACTATTGGTCACTCAACTTTTTGACGAATTTTTCATTCCTTGGTGAAACCGAACGATCTCACGCAACTTACGATACCGATCGGTTTCATGCTATACTTGAAACTGATCGGTGTCAAAAGGAATATTTATGCGAGTTCGATCTATCCGCGACGTTGCAGCGGCAGTGCGTGGTCGTCGAAAAGAACTTGGTCTTAGTCAGGCTGAACTTGCCGAGATGGTCGGTGTTTCCCGTAAGTGGATCTACGAGTTCGAGGGAGGCAAACCAAGAGCAGAGTTTGCACTCGTCTTAGGAGTCTTGGAATACCTCGGCTTGACAATAATGATAAGTCAGGACATTGAAGAGACGTTCACACCAACTGTTAGTCTTGACTCACTTCTCGAAGAGCATCGCTACCATGAGTGATGCTCTCTACGTAGTTTACGACAATGAAGTCGCTGGTCTAGTCACTCGTCTGAATAACGGGCGACTCCGCTTTGACTACGATGATGAATACCGCCGAAAGAAAAGTTCTACTCCTTTGTCGATATCTATGCCCTTACAAGTACAGTCGCATCCTGATAGCGTGATATCTCCTTGGTTAAGTGGACTTCTACCCGATAATGAAGCTGTTATTGCACGATGGGCTCGATACTATCAAGTAAGTGCTTCGTCGACCTTTTCGCTGCTCTCAACGCCAATCGGCCATGACGTGGCTGGAGCATTTCGCTTCGCTACCCCCGCTGCTCTTGATGAAGTTCGAGAACGTAACGGGCATGTGACCTGGTTGAATGAGGACGAATTAGCTAGGCAACTTTCAGAGTTGAAGGCGGACACTACCTCATGGCTGGGTCGATATTTCCAAGGTCACTTCAGTCTGGCTGGCGCACAAGCCAAGACAGCCCTCCTCTTCGCGAATGGTAAGTGGGGTGTTCCAACAGGGTCGATTCCTACGACTCACATCCTCAAACCCGCGGTTAGCGGTTTCGATGGCCACGATATAAATGAGCACCTCTGCCTCGATGCAGCGCGACGCGCAGGACTGGTCGTTTCTCGGTCGCAAATTGTGAGCTTTAGAGATGAGTCGCTGCTTGTTATAGAACGCTATGATCGGCGAGTTGTCAATGGTGAATTCGTGCGAATCCATCAAGAAGATCTCTGTCAAGCATTATCGGTATGGCCATCGTATAAGTATCAAAGTGATGGTGGCCCAGGTCCGAAAGATATCGTCCATCTCTTTCGGCAAGTGATGTCCACTAGGAGCAAGGAAGACGCAATTGAACGTTTTGTGGGCGCCCTAGCGTGGAATTGGATTATCGGTGGAACTGATGGCCATGCGAAGAATTATTCTCTAGTTCTTTCGCAAGGGGATATTAGGTTGGCTCCCCTATACGATATCGCGTCAGCTTTACCATATGGAACCCATGAGCGGAAGTTGCGATTGGCTATGAAGGTCGGTGGCGAATACCTCGTCGCACCCATGAGGAACCTCTGGCCAAAAGTAGCAGATGATCTCGACTTAGATCCAGATATGGTAGTCGAATGGGTAGCGGAATTGGTTCGACGGGCACCTGACGCTATGGCGGACGCTGCTGGGGCAATAGGTGATTTGAGTTTGAATCATCCACTTACGCCGCGCCTCGTTGACCTTGTGGGCGAGAGAGCTCGCCGCTGCCTGAGAATTCTCGGGAATTGAGATCAAAGCCGCCAAATAGCCGTTGTATTTTTCTGCTAAACCGATAGGTTTGCACTTGATTTGATCGAAACCTAACTGGAACGGGCAACCGTGCATAAAAGAGGTGCCTAAGGACAGATACCAGAGATAGGGGAGCGGGAACCCAATCTCTAGGTGCACTTTTGGATTTTTTGGTAGATCAATAAGTCTGTTCGCAAAGATAAGCGTTACTAAGTAGGAGATACTCGTGGGGTCCTACGAGGTAGGCCGTGATTTTCCTCTTATTGATTGCCATGGTGGCATTCAACATTGCCCATACGAGGTGGCAATGTGAGGTGCCTATTAAACTCTGGATAACGTCAACTTTGCTCTTAAGGGTGACTCCTTAACTGCCGCTTTCGTCACAAGGAGTTGAGCGTGAACTCTTCCAATATTTCATACTCTCGTTGGCTGCACGGATCGATTAACGCTTTATTTGGTGTAAATGATGACAGTCTCAATTGTTTATGCGCACACACAATTGTCGAAAATGATTGAAGAGGTAAGTTCGACGCACGGGCGAATTGAAATTACCAGGAGCGGAAATTGCGCGGCGGTGCTGTTAGACGCTGACGATTACGACGAAATTTTTGAGACAATTGCTGTACTATCGGACGCTTCATTGCTCGAAGGCCACAAGAGGGGATTGGAAGGTGTTCAAGAAGGTGATACATTGGGCCCCGAATAGCTCAGACAAGCGATGATTAGGTCTGGACGACGTGTCGTCGCGAAATGATGATAGTTATAGTTTGCGTATCCCACATTCTGCATCGATTTCGCTCCGTCAAACAGTACCGGAAAAAGTACTGCCTAACCGCATATGGATTCAATAATGATACGTGGCCGCAGATGGTACATGGCTAATACTGCACAAGGACTTTAGCAGGTCAGGTAGGCGCAGGGACCTCTTAATCCAGTTTCAGGCACATCAATCATTTCTAAGAATAAGTTAGCAGAAGGCGATTCAAAAGGTAAGCGAATGGATGTAGCTTGGGTTTCGCGAAAGTGATAACTTTACTTGCACGTTCCCGATCTGTAAACCCAACCGTTCTAAGTGCGGATTCCGCGGCGATTGGTATGTCGGAGCACCGATAAGAATCGACTCGTCTACACGGATATAAAGCACGAAAGACGAATCGTTGCAAGCCGGTTACACTAGGGCCGTTAAATCGTGCGGCAGCCTCAAACTTCAAAAGGCTCGTCGCACGCAAATTGGAGACGAATCACGTGAGGTCGGTCGCTCTAATCGAAGTGATAACTAACTGCGTTAGCAACTACCTCTCGCAACTTGATTCGGATGCTATCCTCGTTGAAGATCGCCTGGCGCACCCGGAGTATCCGGACTAGTTAGCCACACTCAGAGCCACTTCGAATATGAACTCCAATTCTGACCCACTCACACTGTAGGGTACCGGTTCGCGAGGCTGGATAGCGATCGAACCCGGCCCTTGCATCTTTGCGTAGCGCTGATTGTGTCCGTGCTCGTATATCCCCCGAGGGTTAGAAAGTTGTCTCGGCCCTCCACTGCAGCGTCGTCGGGTCCCAATGACCGATTGCCGTTCCGTCGAAAACTGCGTTGATGAATGGCGTGACTACGCCCAGTGCTTCGTCGAGCGTCGAGGCCAAAGGCAGCAATGACCGTTGTGCCTCCCTCTTATATCCCATCTCCCAAAGTGCACGGTCGGGTACTTCGAAGCGGTCAGGCGGAACGACTCCACGCCGCTCCACTTCTGAATGCATTGCCGCCCTTTGAAGACCGGCGTCTACCGACGCCTCCGTTATAATGGCGACGAGGTCGACAAGGTCCTTAAAACGGGTAGACGGACGGTCCCCATGCCGCTCGATGATTGCCGCCACTTTGTCGGCTACATGGTCTACGAGCGGGTAAACCCTATAACCATGCTGGGTAATGTCGGGCATCATGACACGGAATAGTGCCGGCATTTCATCAGGTTCTCCGGTCATGCGGAGATTCGATCCAACAAGGTCGACGTGAAACTGAGCCCACCTTGTCGCTCCGACGTATGCGGTTACTGGAAAGCGGGAGCCGGCTGCTCCGTCTGAGTGCGCGCGCGTCGGGCCTATATCGAACCTGAAGTAGTCACCGATATCGAGAGCTGCCGCTCGTGCGATGTCGACTTCGGCCACTTCATGTTCCACCGCTCGATAGACGTCGATATCGATTGTGGCTCGAACGCCAATCTCGCGGGCAAGGAGCGCCGTTGCGCCTTTAACGACCCACCCCTCGTCGATAAGGTATAGCCGCTCCAAAAAGCGGTCGTACGTCATCTGCCGCTGGAGCTGCGGGAGAGTCCACCGACTGGATTCCGCGACCGTCTTGAGTTTGTCGGTGAGCGCCCGACGAAAGGCCCCCGGACTAGAGTAGGTTCGCTTTCGTTCACTCACGCTGTAAGCCCGTGTCGTGACACTGATTGAGCGCTAGTCGGATCGTACCGTGCGTTGCGCGCCTCTTGCATCCATTTTTCCGCCTCCATGTCACCGACGAGGTCGAGCAGCCAGCGAAGAAGAGAGAGACCATCGTTATGGCGTAGTCTGAATCGACCTGCGTGGGGGACGAGGCTCACAGCGAAGGCTTCGGGGGAGTCGAAGCCCTGGCGGATGGCGTCAACGATAATCTGAGCGACAGCCCCAGGATCCTCGTGTTCGTACAGCAGATCAGAGGCAATTCGCGCTGGACGGGTCGTCGGCAGTCCGTGAAACTGAATCCACTCTCCCTCTGCGAGGGGGCGTCGATGAAGACGAACATCTCGCCGCCGGCTCTGCTTGCGCTGAGAAAGCGTGAACTCGTGCCGGTCCGCGGAGAGGTGGCCTATATCATAGAGCGCCGCCGCCGACCGATGCGACACCACCCCCTCTGTGGGAGTGCGCTCCCATGCGGGTACAGCGGGAACCAGCTGAAGCCATGCGGCCCGCAGTTCCATGTGATCAGGAGTGGGCGAACCCACTAGGCGGTAGACACCGTAGGCGACTCGCTCTAGTAGTGAATCTGGAGCGGTAATGCGGTCGAGGGTTGTTGCTGGAATCTCAGCGTTTTCGAGTTGACGACGGGTCACTAGGCCCCACTGGTCTTCGGCGAATTCTGCAATGCGATCTACGGTGGTGTTACGATTCACTACTGCAGTATACCCCGTTAACGGGGGGTAATACAGTACTAATGTCGTTTGGCTACTACGCTATACCCTGTAAACGAGGGGTTTCGGAGTAGTAAGAGAGATTCTTACTCAACTTCTAAACCCGAAATGCCATACCATTGTGCCGAACAGAGTCGATTGAATTTTCCGATGTTGCCTAACCCTTCTTCGCCGAGTGAACCCAGAAGACGAGATGAATGGATAAGTCCTTCTTAGAAGGACTTGTACGCTTGGTTAGAAGTTCGTTAGTGAGCAGCCGAAGTACTTTTCCACGGATTTTGAAATGTGATAGGCCGGCTTGTGCTACTTGATGGGACGAGGGTTCTCGTTCCAGGTTTCGGTCCGAGTGGTTTCAGCTATTCCAAGGATTCTTGCAACTTCAGTTAGAAACAACGGACCAAACTGGTCCCAGTTAGCTTGACCAAGTGGCCCCACTCTTAGACACATTAATTCCTTTCATTGAGTTTATGAAAAGCGACTCAGAAGACGGAAAAAGGATGCTAAGAGTGGAACTCCACGAGAATATGAGAGTTGCGGTAAATAAAGAAGGCTTTGGCTCTATTGACACTCATGTGGATCAACTCGCCCTCTCATAGGGAAGTTTGAGATCAATTGGTCCACAAGAAAGCATCACCAACGATTGAGTTCCCTCAGCAGAATGAAGTCCGTAGCATCTGGCCATGATCGAGCAGAACTTGGTGTTCAAGCCTTCAACTCGACCATTTGATACGCCGAGCTAAGTGGCATCCCGTTGCAATAAAGGTAGCTGACTGAGTAGCGTTAGCAAATCTGACCTTACTGTCTCCCAAACTACTTCTAGGTTTAGGGCAAAATAGCCGTGAGCAATTTGGTTTCTCTAACCCGCATGTTCCGCCATGGTACTTCCGCATGATCCAGCGCAAATTTCGAGTAATTTCCCATGATAAGGGTTGCTGCTTCGCCAACTATAACGAGACTCATGATGACGGCCTGTTGTGTACGTTTGTCACCAAAAAAGTCTGCCTTGTCTAACCCCTCGACGAAGGCGCATGCGTCCGCCGCGGCTTGCTTCATGTGCTCAAGGTAATCCGGAAGGCGATTTTCGTTCATACAGCTTTGGCCACTTCGAGTACCTTCGCTCGAATTTTAGAAGGCAAATCTCCCGGTGTCACAAGATCTACATGGATTCCAAGCAGCGATTCGAGATCATCGAGCAGGCCACCCAAATCCAGTAACGTCGCACCCGGTAAAACGTCGACCAGTATATCAAGATCGCTGCCCTCTTTATCGGTGCCATGCAGCACTGATCCGAAGACACGAGGATTCGAAGTGCGATAGCTGCTAACTAAGTCGCGCACTTGTCTTCGATTCATTTCGAGCACTTCAGACGGCCGCATCAAAAAACCACCTAGTAGAAGCAACCTGTTTAAAAGTTCTGCGGGGTTCAACTCTTCGAGTACTATCTTAGAATTGAATCGCCCCGATTGCGCTCGATGAGGCGCCATGCGGTAGCGCCGTATAGTTATTGACCGAATCTAATGTTACGCATCAGAGATCGATTGCAGCGGAAAGGCAAGGTTAAGTTGAAATGCGACCAGCGGCCTTGGCCGGCTCCGATTAGTGGGTCTTCGGATTTAAGGGTGGAAAGTAAGCATCTAAATCAGATAAAGCCTCTTGAAAGGCTCCCAATTTATCAATCCACCACTAATGTGAGTTTTGTATCCATAATATAAAATGTGGAAAACGCTACGCGTTTACACACAATCGATTGATCTTCGCCCACAGGCTCAACAACCAGCTGCTATTAACTAATCAAAAAAGCTCTATGGATTTGCCTTAAAGTCACTAATGTGTAAAAACAACCCGATCCAAAGATCACATTTATTTTGGACCATTAAATGGGAACCCGCCACAGTCGCCAATATAGTCATGAACTGGGCTTTCATAGGGTGGTGCCCGAAAGTAGAGTTAACATGGTATCCATGACTTACTGCTCCACGTCTTCGCCACAGGCGACTTACCCTCTTGAGTACCCCCGGGTGAAAATGATGCTTCTGGATCTAATTCATTAGCGCTCAGCACGAAATCTACCAATTTGCCCTGGTAATACACCAGCGGTGTATTACAATGTAATTCAGTAGAGGAGGCCATTATGCCTGCAAATGCGCTGGTTCAGGCTCGTATTGATAGTGCCATAAAGGAAGAAGCCGCTCTTGTCTTAAAAGCAATGGGGCTAACCGTATCTGACGCAGTGCGTCTACTCCTGACTAGAGTCGCTACTGAGCACGCTCTACCTTTTGATCCACTGCTTCCCAATGAAGAAACTATCGAGGCAATGAAAGAAGCACGACGGGGTAATCTGCCATCCTTTGCAACGGTTGAGGAACTGATGGCAGATTTGAATGCGCCTGATTGAGACTACCAATGCTTTCAAACGCGATTACAAGCGAGAAGCAAAGGGGAAAAAATAGGCTCACCCTAGAAAGAGACTTTCACAGTATCGTGCAATCCTTAGCTAATGACGAGCCTTTGGAACAACGATATCAAGACCATCCGCTTGCGGGAGAATGGAGTGATCACCGCGACTGCCATATTAGACCCGACTTAGTGCTCATATACAGAAAATTGAATCCCGATCGCGTGCAACTAGTGAGGCTTGGTTCGCATTCCGAACTCGGACTATAGGGTTCAGCTCAAGATCTCAAAGTGGTTGATAAGATTACACACCCAACAATGGTGGAAACACCACACCATTGTTAACCCGACCATAACGACCCATTTTTACCAGTACATTTACGGCTTGGTAGTACCTCAAATACGATGCCATGTCAGATTTTCGGCTTCACGCAAAATCGGTTCAAAGATGCAGCTGGCCTTTCCGAGAAAACAGTTTGGCTTCATCTCATGTATTGGCCTTAAAAGTACTCACCATTGGGTTGTTGTAGGTGATGGAATACAAACTAACTCGCCGACAACTCCCGGCGCGCGGCAGCGGTGATAAGCCCGAGCCAATACGACGAAATGGTCGAGGCGCTCGAAGAGTCTCGTGATGTAGCCGCGTTTAATATCGCTCAGGATGAACAGGGAAGTAACATTCCCCGGGATCAAGTAAAGAGAGATCTCGGCTGGTCGTGAGCCGGTATCAAATCGAATTTAGGCCTTGCGCAGTTCGTGAACTTCGAAAGATTAATCCTTCAATTCAACCCCGGATTCAGGGAGCGATTGAGCTTCTCGCTCGATATCCACGTCCCCCAGCTTCTCTCCAGCTCAGGGGTCGCGATGGTTTTAGGCTATACAGTAGGTGACTACCGGATCATTTACACAATCGATGATGGAGTCCAGGTAATTGTCGTTACACCGTTGACCACCGCCGAGTGGTTTATCAGTAATCGAACAAGCTGATTCGACGCCAAGAGGATTTTCGATCTGGTGTAGGTCATCACCCTTCGCGACAAATACTCCCAATTATATTTTGGACAGTATTCTTACATTTAGGGTAGGGCATCCAGGATCTACCGTGCCAGTTTGGCTTCCACAATTGCATCCAGCAGGTCTAACTGCACTTCAGTTGCAACATTAAGTACTGAGATAGGCTTACTTTTACCGTTTAAACTGAGCTAACAGTACTAGAGACCATGAGATCAACGTTTGCGAAAACCTTGGGTATAGTGTCACCGTTGAGGTTGTAGCTCCAGAAGCCTCGACTACCCATAGAGTTCCCCTTTCTCATTTTCCGTCCCAGGCATTTCCGTTCTCGCTTTAGTAGTGGCTCATTTGAAGTTAGATCGCTGAGATTGTGTGGGCTGAAGCCGATGGCGCTCACCGCCTCGAGCATCAATATATTTCCGCCAAATCTATCAATGTATTTCCGCCAAATCTATCAATGTGTCGCTTATTCTCTATGTGTTACGCTTTATGGAAAGCTAAAAATGTTGCATAGGGACAGGATCGTCGATGTTGAACTGGGTGAACGCTTGGCAGCGACCGGTGCGGTACTGATTGAGGGGCCCAAAGCGTGCGGGAAGACGGAAACTGCTCTTAGATTAGCCAAGAGTTCTGTAATGCTTGATGTTGATACTGAAGCAAAGCGGGCTCTTAGTGTTGATCCGTTGCTCGTGCTTGAAGGCGCTGTCACGAGATTGATTGATGAGTGGCAGGAGTCGCCGAGTATCTGGAACGATGTGCGTAGGCTGGTTGACCAGCGCAGGACATTTGGTCAGTTCATACTTACTGGTTCGTCAGTTCCGAATGATGATACTAAGCGCCACAGTGTCGCAGGTCGATTTTCTATCTTGACCATGCGACCTATGACGTTGTTTGAGATGGGGTTTAGCACTGGTCAGGTTTCTCTTACGAAACTTATGGAAGGGGAGGCCCCGAAGTCGGGCGAAGTTGCGCTTTCGCTTCAGGACCTTACCTATCTGATAGTACGCGGTGGTTGGCCACGAAATCTTGAACTTTCTTCACGCGTCGCTGCTCGTTCGGTGCGTGATTACCTTGACAATATTTGTAATGTAGACGTTCAACGTTTGGCAGGGGCATATAGAGACCCACAACGACTTAAACGCTTCTTACGATCCTTTGCTCGCAATGTCGCTACCGAAGTGGCAATTGGGGTTTTGGGCTATGGGACGGGAGGGGAGTCAGGACCATTGGCCCATAACACGGTCGTCTCTTACCTTGACGCTCTTGAACGCCTAATGGTGATCGAAAATCAG
>JAKAZZ010000093.1 GCA_021826315.1 Actinomycetes bacterium | reverse complement strand
AGCTGAGACTTTTAGATCTCTTCTTTGTACGGTTTTGTATCACCGAAACAGGCAGAGACCTAGGTTCACTCTTAGTTATTTCCTTCAACGATTCCCCTCCTACCTTAAACTGCACCTGTAGAGCACAGTTAGGCAACCGTGACTTTGATCTCCCCTAAAGATCAAATGGGAGGTCCCAACTAGATCGCATTGCTAGATCAGTTGGTATGACCTCTGTCCTTTAACCCTAATCGAAATGTTGATTTATGTCAATCAACTTCGTTAGATCAAATGGCCATATGGACCGAATTATCCCAACTCGTTCAGTTTTAGGCCTTAACAATATGGCATGAGTTAGCACGTAACAGATGATTTTTCACTTAGTCAAATATCACCTTTGGTAATTGGGCGTCTTTAACATTCGTCGGGTGGTGATGCGATCTCGTATCGCCACGTCGTGGATGTTCAGGATTGACAGTGGCGCGAAAGCAGTACATAGGTGCAGTGGAGGGGCAAATTATTGTGATTGATTTAGCAGAGAGTCACTTTGCAAGACGCCATCCGAGAGGGTGAGTTGCAAACCTGATGCTTCTAAAGACAAAACCTTTGTACCAGGCGTCAGCGACTCGTGGGCTTTCTATTCGTTCCAATGATCACGAATGAGGTCAGAGGTCTTCCCCTCTTTACAAGACAAGGCGCGGAGGCCACGAAAGTTCGAGGAGCGTGCCCTCACCTAGCAATCTACGGCGACGACAGATACGTGACATGGCATATAAGCCCGTCACGTGGGCGACTGCAGGAGATTGGAGTACTAGAGGTAAATTGCAAAGAAAATTGGCTCGCTTAAGCTAGATGTTCGCATCGCGGATATTGTCACCGTCAAGGTTTACCACAATATCGATGAGGTGATTTAGGGCCGGTAGGGCATTACGAATCGCGAATTCAGCTTCACCATCGAGTTTCGAGAACGCAGCAACCAGAATGGAAACTCTGTGATCTATGAGAGTAAGGAGTTTCTCTCGTCCATATTCAGTGAGCGATAGTTCGCCTACGCGTCGGTCTGCTGCAGATCCAGTTCTGGAGATCACTCCCATCTTCAAAAGCCGATTCACGATCGTTGATGCGGTATTCGGCGCAATTGAAAGGGACTCGGCTGCTGCGCCTACCCTAACCTTGTCGTGATCAGCGACGAACCTTAAAAATTCGTACTCCGAAGTAGTAAAGAATCGATCAGAGAAAAGATCATGCTGAGTGCGGCGCATAGCCCGACGAAGATTGGCGATGACTTGCGTCAACTCACGGGCGGTAATTTGAAGATCGTGGTTGGCTACTTCTGACATATCTGATAGTTTATTCTGTGACAGATATAATTCCCAATATAGAATCTCTCTCGTCGACCACCGGGTGCAGGCTCTTACCCTATTGCACTGGTACTTGTGCAAGTTAGGTGAGAACTTGAACCGCTTTCGGGGTTTCGAAGTGATCGAAAAGATTAATTGACAGGTATTCGATGATTAGTGAAAAACTTTTAAATGGAAAGTCAGACCGTTACAAGTGGATAGCGTTATCAAATACGACACTTGGAGTCTTGATGGCTACCATCGACTCCTCGATAACGCTAATTGCCCTACCTAACATATTCCGAGGGATCGGC
This sequence comes from Actinomycetes bacterium, assembly GCA_021826315.1. Classification (GTDB taxonomy): domain Bacteria; phylum Actinomycetota; class Acidimicrobiia; order Acidimicrobiales; family Acidimicrobiaceae; genus Acidithrix. The sequence continues at coordinate 5,637 of JAKAZZ010000093.1, read as the reverse complement.
CTCGATCCACTTGCTCCAGGAAATAGCTTCTACTTACTCTGGATGATCCTTGGATTCCTCATTATTACGAGCGTCCTCGTCGTCAGCCTTGGTCGCCTTGGAGATATCTTTGGACGAGTCAAGATGTACAACCTTGGCTTTGTCATCTACACCGTTGCATCATTGATATTGACCGTCGATCCTTACCATGGTCGAAGTGGTGCACTATATCTGATCATCTTTCGCCTCCTCCAAGGTGTGGGCTCGGCGTTCCTCGTTGCGAACGCTTCAGCTATTCTCGCCGATGCCTTTCCGCCAAACCAACGAGGAACTGCTCTTGGTATCAACCAAGTCGCTGGAATATCGGGTTCGTTCATCGGCCTTGTATTAGGTGGCCTTCTAGCCCCAATCAACTGGAGGTTGATCTTTCTGATCTCAGTTCCGATCGGAATCTTTGGAACCATTTGGGCATATCTCAAACTGGAAGAGAGAGGTTTGCGTAAACCAGCCAAGATCGACTGGATAGGCAACGTTACGTTTGCTTTGGCCTTCGTGCTTGTAATGATGGGTATTACATATGGAATTCAACCACACGGAAAGAGTTCTACTGGATGGACCTCTCCTGTGGTACTCGGAGAACTCCTAGCTGGTATAGCCCTCTTTGCGGTATTTGTCGTAGTCGAAGCTAAAAGCGATCACCCGATGTTTAGAATCAGCCTCTTCAGGATCAGGGCGTTCTCCTTTGGAACCATTTCAACCTTCCTTGTATCGGTCTCTAGGGGTGGGTTGATGTTCATGTTGATCATATGGCTCCAAGGAATTTGGTTGCCACTTCACGGCTACAGCTTTGAGGCTACGCCTTTGTGGGCTGGTATCTACATGCTGCCACTAACAATCGGGTTCCTCGTCGCCGGGCCGCTCTCAGGCTACTTCTCTGACAAGATTGGCCCTCGCATCTTTGCAACCATTGGACCGATCGGAACGGCACTCGCCTTCGTAGCCTTCCTCTTCTTGCCTGTCGACTTTTCATATCCAACTTTCGCGATCATCCTTTTGGCCTCAGGGCTATCACAGGGCCTCTTTGCTGCGCCGAATCGCGCGGCGGTTATGAACTCACTGCCACCTGGTGACAGGGGAGTCGGCGGAGCGATGAACTCTACCTTTCAAAACTCAGCCCAGGTGTTTTCAATTGGTATCTTCTTCTCGCTAATGATCGCAGGACTTTCGGCTACTCTCCCATCGGCACTTACCAAGGGATTGACAGCGCACGGAGTCAAATTAGCAGCAGCAAGTGCCCTCTCTCACGTACCTCCTGTATCCGTCCTCTTCTCCGCCCTCCTTGGCTATAATCCGATAGCTAAGTTGTTGGGTCCGACCGCTATGGCACAGATTCCTCACGCTGACGTTGTGGCGCTAACTGGACGAGGCTTCTTTCCAAAGTTGATCTCCGTACCATTTGCCTCAGGAATTCGTGAAGCTTTCATCTTTGCCGTCATAGCCTGCGTTGTGGCAGCTGTGATTTCGTGGGCTCGTGGAAGTTCGAAGGCGCCGGGAGCAGAAGATGCCACGCCAAATGCAGACGACGATATGCCAATTGCAGAGATCTCGATTGACTGAGGCTGCTTAGACCAGCTGTTAACGACAAGGCGTACAATCGGCCGCATTTGCGCCGATCTATACCAGGGTACGTAGTGGTGTGCCTAGTAACCGAACCACTTCTTACAGCTTGTCGATTGCGCTCGTAATTGATAAAGCAACTCCACCCCTATAGATAGGTACCAGTTCAACGTCGATATCAGGATAGGCACCCTTAAAACAGGGAGGTGCCGTGGTGTGAATAGGAAATCCCCCCCTGAGCACTTGCTGGAATCCGATAGCTATCGATACGGCAAGAGGATAAGTAGTTTGCGCAACTTTTGGCATCATTGCCGATATGTACCTTGAGGATCTTGAGCTGCTAAATGGATACGGCGTACTTAGAGGTTTGATGTTTTTGGCAGTACTGACGTATTTAATAATTCAATAACTACCCGTCGATAGCTTCAATGCCATGTCAGATAAAAGATCCCAAATTAGTCATATCGCTGCTACCCGACGATTAATCTTCGCCGGTCTAGCCGCAATCCTTGCCAGCTGCGGAACGAGCACTGTTTCTCTAGGTACAGGTTCTGGCACGTCCTCATCGACCTCGCAAACTGTATCGCCGGCGACAACGCAAGGTACGGCTTCGTCGTCTACGACTGCTGTTAATTCTGCGAATGGATCTGGCTCTTTGCCCCTTGGAGACGGCAAGGTGCTCTATGGATCAGGCGCGGTCGGTTACGTCGATAGTTGTGGAACGCTTCGCACTAATAACCGCAAGGTTCACGGCGGTCCATGGATCAATACCGCAACTAATACGTGGACGCCGTCGGCAAAGATAGCCGTTCAGGGATCTAACTACTATCCGAACGCATACTTCCACATGAGTGTATCGAATGGAGTTAGAACGATCGCAACTGATTCAGTGCCCGTTGGAATGCCAGTTGGCAACTTTCCAATTTCTCCAAGCGACCCCGCGTACCAATACGATACTAACCCCAACCATATATCGCCAAATGCGATATCGGTTAGCCTTCCCGCTTCGCCAATAGTAGCGAGTAGTCCATCATGTCTTCCTCAGGGAGCGATCGGCGTTCTGACCAATGGTGTGATGTTATTCAATGCCCTAGACGCTGGTTCGCTAGATGCGGTAGCACACGAGACCCAAGACGTCTGCGGAGGTCACCCAGACCACTTTGGTACCTACCACTATCACAACATATCCTCCTGTATATTGAATAACGCCAAGGGATCATCTACGCTCGTTGGATACGCACTCGATGGCTTCGGGATCTACGTCGAACGAAATAGCGATGGATCGCTCGTTACGAACTCTCAGCTCGATCAATGCCATGGCCGGGTTTCACCGGTTCAGTGGGATGGTAAAACAGTGAACATGTATCACTACGACGCGACAGCCGAGTACCCCTATACCATCGGATGCTTTGCCGGCACGGTTTCGAGCGCCGCAGCAACGTCTATCGGAGATCCAGCAGCTTCACTGAATCAACAACACGGCTGAATCCTGACCCTCGATTAAATCCCTGATCGCATCGCAAGTTGATCGCCAAGGAACGTGAAGTACTTCGTAATCCTTTTTCAGGCCGGCAATAAGCTCGGATTGATCGCGAAGAGCGAAGGATGTAAAAGAACTAACCGACAAGTAAAAGCTAGAACCTTCTAGCGCACCCAAGCTTCTTCTACCTGAGCGTTTAGATTTTGATAAGGTTAATTCAACGGAGGCTTAAAGCCGATGTGGCCGAATTTAATCCTTTGGCACTTACCTCTGGTGCAGTTACATGGAGTTCGTCGATGGATCATGGCTCTAAAAAGTTACATACGTCAAAACGGGTAATTGCAACGCTCAAACCGATGGGTCAATAATTTCAATTACCCTTTATGGAGCGAACCTTTTGAGAATTGAGCAGACGATGGAAGAAGTTGAGATTTTACGACCCGCAAATGGTGGGGGAGTTGCCCGATTAGATAGTGGCAAAACTATTTTCGTCAGAAACTCAATCGATGGCGAGCAAGTTCAAGTCCGAATTGACCGAGAGAGGTCGAAGGTTGCTTTTGGTAGTGCAATTGCAGTTGTTACTGCCTCCGAAGACAGGGTGTCTCCACCCTGTGCCCATTACGGCGTAGATGCTTGTGGTGGATGCGACCTCCAGCATATGAATTATGTCCACCAAGTCGAGTGGAAGGAAGCCATCGCCCAGTCGGCGCTAAGAAAGTTTGCTGAGGTGATCGCTCCGATCGTGACGGTCGAAGGGGATCAGATGCGCTTTCGTACGAGAATTCGTCTTCGTAGTGACGAAGACGGACGACTTTCATTCGATCGACGCCATAGCAATGACCCAATTGCGATCGACGACTGTGTAATCGCCGACGAGCGTTTCAAGGAAGCCTTCGAAGCAACGTGGCCTGAAAACTGCTCTATCGAACTTCGTGGACTCGATGAATTTCCCTTTGCTGTCGTAAAAGAAGACGCCGATAGCCAGGAGTACCTACTCTTCGACCTAAAGGCCGAAGAGATAGAGGATGAGATCGTATCGCAGGTGACAGTAAACGGCCAGGAGTACCAGATCTCTGCTATGTCATTTTGGCAGTCACACAAGCTCGCACCACAGATCATTGCCGACCAAGTGTTAGCCGCCACGCGAGGAGAACACTTTGACGAAGTCTTTGAACTCTACAGTGGCGTTGGCCTTCTGACCAAACAGCTCATCTACGTTGGAGGAATCTTGGGGGCCTACACGCTTGTGGAATCATCGTTTGACGCACTTGGTGACGCCGATGAGAACCTTTCAGGTTACGACGACGTAGAGTTAGCGCAAGGGAGGGTCGATCGCTTCAAATTTCCAAAGGGGAAGGGTAGCCGCCTCTTAATTATGGATCCACCTCGAAGTGGTCTCGACTCTAAGATCTCGGCTGAGATAATGCGGCACAATTTCGCCAAGATTGTCTACGTAAGTTGCGATGGTTCGACCCTCAATCGTGATCTTGAGTTACTTAGCGAAAGGTATGACGTGATATCCATTACGCCCCTCGACCTATTTCCGCAGAGTGAGCACCTAGAGTACGTCGCCGTTCTCGAACCAAAGCGATAGATCCGCATAAAGTATCAGCTCGATTTTCATCAGAGGATGAAGATAGGTTAACCGACGAGAGACATCGCTTTGGAACATTGCTTACTAAATGAGGCTGCAACCTTGGCGGTCTAACACTGCTTGAATTTAAGCCGACTCGTTGTCGACGGAATGCTGCCCTTGAGTTTGGATATAACGGCGCTTTAGAAAAACCATGAGTGAAATGGAGAGCTTTTATCTCTGGTTCATTTGCTATTTTCAAGAAGACATTGAAGGTTATTAATTCAGAAGAGGTTACCGTCCCTGGTAAATGTTGGAATAATGTCATTTGATCTGGGAAGCTCCGGACTCAATTCAAAGTTTCTTGCCCCGTGGTAAAATAACGCTCGCAAAATAATTAATATCGATCGATAATCAATTCGTACTACCCAGAGGATGTTTTGAAGTTTACTGACGATTGGATTGCACTCAGTTGAACTCCATGCTTACCAGATTTCATCACCACTTAGTTTAAAGATAGATATCAGTTATTTCAATCGTAAATATTCAATTGGTCAAATACGAAACGATCCCCCAGCGCGTCCGAGATTTGAAATCCGAGTAGGTGAATTTGGGTCAATTGCAGTAAATTCGCTTTGGCGGTAAGTTGCATCTCGAACTTGATAAAACATCTGGTAAAAAGATCTCTTGGCAGGGTGAAAAACGGACAGGATCAATCTCAAAGTGCTCGTAACCGAAAACTTAGAGATATGAAATACCCCGAGAATTCCGACCAGCCGATGACTGCCACCAAATGCAGAAGAACTCGCCTGGGTTCGACCTTTTCCATTACTGGATAGATAGACGATGGATGTTCCACCAAATGGCGTGAGGCTAGGAGTCTGCTAAGCAACCCTCGACATTCGTCCCGGTAGGGGTGATCATCGAGCTATCGATCTGGTCCACGGGAACCCGGTAGCACGATGGTCACTTCTGTCAATTATCTGTG
>JAKAZZ010000092.1 GCA_021826315.1 Actinomycetes bacterium | reverse complement strand
CGATAGCAGAGGTAATGTGATCATATCCGGGAGCAATATCAGTGACTAGAGGACCGAGGGTATAAAACGGAGCACCGTCACATAGCTTTTGTTGACGTTCGACGTTCTCTCGAACCAGATGAAGAGGGATGTGGCCAGGACCTTCCACCATTACCTGAACGTCGTATTTCCACGCCCGCTTCGTTAGTTCTGCGAGGACATCAAGTTCTGCGAACTGAGCGGCATCATTAGCGTCGGCGATTGACCCAGGTCGCAGACCGTCGCCGAGAGAGAAGGCTACGTCATAGCGTGCAAATATTTCGCAAAGTTCATCGAAGTGCGTATAGAGGAAGTTTTCTTCATGGTGAGCCAGGCACCATCCGGCCATGATTGACCCACCACGAGAGACGATCCCTGTCACTCTATCCGCAGTCAAGGGCACATATCGGAGCAAGACTCCAGCGTGGACAGTCATATAGTCAACTCCCTGTTCGCATTGCTCGATCACCGTGTCGCGGTATAGATCCCACGTCAACTCGGTTGCATCACCGTTTACCTTTTCAAGGGCCTGATAGATCGGCACGGTACCGATTGGAACCGGGGAGTTACGGATGATCCACTCTCTAGTTGAGTGGATGTCAGGGCCGGTGGAAAGATCCATGACTGTATCAGCACCCCATCGGGTCGCCCACTGCAATTTGTCTACCTCTTCGGCAATCGCGCTTGTCACCGCAGAGTTTCCGATATTGGCGTTGATCTTGACTAAGAATGCTTTGCCGATGATCATAGGCTCAGACTCTGGATGGTTGATGTTGCTGGGGATGATCGCCCTACCGGCAGCTACTTCGGACCGGACCAGCTCTACATCACAGCCCTCGCGAAGAGCAACAAAGCGCATCTCTGGTGTGATCACGCCGTTCTTCGCGTAATGCATTTGAGTAACCGTCTTACCTGGTAGCGATCTACGCACCTTGGCCTTGTCGCCTTTCCATTCAGCAGAGGCGGCACCCCTAAGGAAAGCGGAACGCCCATCGTCGTAGATATTACGCTCCCGCCCGGGGTAGGCCTCGGTGTCACCGCGTTCCTCAATCCACGCCGAGCGGAGAGGTGATAAGCCCCGCGTCGGGTCACTTCCCGAGCCCTCAGTGCGGTACACCATGATCGGTTCGTTCTTCTGGCCGTTTGGTGACGCTTCTTGAGAGATCTGAGTGACTGGAACGCTTATTTCGTGCTCGCTATCGTGAAGATAAGCAATCGCGTTTGATGGATTGGCTTGTTTCAACTTCGCACTCCTACTTCCTTCGCCGGCATTACCCGGACAGGTTCTACGGTCCCAGACCTCGTCGGCCTAATCTCAGCCCCATATTGGAGCACCCGTTTGGATTGGGGAGAATTTAGCAACTCTCACAGATGTTGTCAACTTTGCGTAGTAGAAGAATTGATGTCTCCTAAGTGAGGCGAGGGAGTTGGGTGGGGAAGGCGTTTCATAATCGGTAGCTCACACCTCATGGAAAGTGGCTAATTGTTGGGTGAGAATTGGTGTAACGAGTCCGGGTTTAGGGTTGATTTGTGTGGCAAGGTATTGGTTATCAGCTGCGGTGGCGAAGTTGTCGGACCAACTAGAGTAATCAACTCGTGCGAACCTTCCATCGGTGGAGCCACGACCTTAGTATTTATCATTCAGGTGAGGTTTTCAACAGCCACATTTTCTCGACGACTGGTTCGCCGAAGTTCATTGAGCTGGATATAACTGCGACGTGGTGGTTAGACTTTGGGGTTTTTAATATCTTTTCGTACCACATCGAGAGATTTGTTGCACCACCAAAAAGGCGAACCACGGTGCTAAACCATCTCCAATGTGTCTATTCAAAAATTTAAACAGGGCAACCATTACTTGGGAAATGAAGCCGATCTGTTAAATTGACATCGCCATAGCTGCCCTTCGAGAGTACTACGCGTCGATGGTTGGCTGCGGCAATTTAGCTTCGGTGGGTCGCGTTCAGATCTTGGTTCACTCGAAAATGCCAGGGCGACTGAGGCGGCCTATCTTCACGGTTCGGACTGATCGTTTGGATTATTTTTTTATCGAGACAAAGGGTGTTTTGACCCCTTTGCCACTGTCTGTGTGTAAAAAAGACCATAGGCGGCATCGATGACCTTCCACCTCAAATGCCGATTTGTTGAATTGAGTTGACATTTCAAAGTTCTGACTGGGTAATTCTGTTATATTTGGCGATTATTAATCAAAAAAAGTTCTTTTGCTACGTTGATTGCTCTGAGATTTTTGGTTTGCTGCACTGTTGGTGAAAAAGAGGTGTAACTGATCGGTGGTAGGTGCGCCGAGATTCGGGTTCATGGCCAATTTGTGGATGATCCATGTGGCACTTGCTCGTACATGAGGGTTTTTGCTGGCGACTGGATCATTGAAGAATGGCTTAATTGGAAAAGTTGGGAGCATCCACTTGGAGCACGGCGGTATTTTCATCAATACTTTGAGCGAGGCTGGTGATGCCGATTGAAGGTCGAAGATTTAATCAATCAACTTAGTTCGAAAGATGTAATTACGGCGATACGGGCACCGATAAATATTGGTTGGTCGTAGACGTGCCAACTTTTGGCTATTACGGTGTTAAATCGCGGTCTCGTCTTGAAGATAATCCGGCTCACCACTATTGGAGCTGGATAGTGGGTCGATGAGCGACATGCGGTGGTTGCAACTCCACTTGTCTTCCTTGGTAACGTTAAGGAATCCGAGATGATGGTGAGAGTATCCAATAGATAGCTCCCGATACGTAGCTTTGGTGAAGTTCCGAATTGGAGTTGCAGAGCTTCTTTTCCGATAGGGGGGTATTTGTGAGTGTCATTCGCAAAGAGATCCAGTCTTCCAAGCTGGCGATCACGAATGTATTTACTAATAAGGCAATGCGTAGGCTATTCATTGCATTCGCCGGTTCAATTATTGGTGACGGAGTATTTTCTCTGAGTGCAATCGTTTTTGCATTTAGAAACGGTGGAGCCTCTGCGGTAGGGATATTGGCAATTGTTCGGTACCTCGCCATTGCGACGGCGTCTCCGATTACTTCAACCTTTGCAGATCAATATGATCGCAAAGGAGTTATGGTCGTCTCAGATCTAGTTCGCCTCGTCTTGGTTTCATTAGCAGCGGTTGTCGTTGGAATTCACGGATCTAAGTGGTTGGTTTATGCTCTCGTTGTCGCTGTTGGAGTGGCGGGGACAGCCTTTCGACCCTCCCAAGGATCGATACTTCCCCTTCTGGCCCTCAGGACTGAAGAGATAGCTGGAGCCAACGTTGTATCGAGCACTATCGAAAGTGTCGGATTCTTTGCTGGTCCTGCACTTGCGGGCTTTTTGCTCGCATTTACCAATGTTTCCTTCTCATTCGCATTCGATGCCGCAACCTTTGTCTGGTCTCTCCTATTTGTGGCGTCAATACGCATGCCCAATCCCGAAGATAGGTCATCTGAACTTGCTGCACACTTTGAAAATGGTGAAGAAGCTGCGGCGATGAAATCGCAGAGGTTCATCTACCGCGCTATCCAGGGATTTCTACTAATTAGGATCGATGGAAACGTTCGCACTCTGGTGCTTTTGTATATTTTGCAGTGCGTAGTAGCTGGCGCATCCGCTGTCTTCACGGTTGCTATAGCGCTTCAGCTACTGCATATTGGGAATGTTGGCCTTGGATTAATGGAATCGCTCCTTGGAATCGGAGGTCTCGTTGGAGGCTTTTTGGCACTCGTCCTCGTCGAGCGGGCACATTTGGCGGTTGACTTTGCCTTGGGCGTCATAGTTTGGGCGGCTCCGCTCATCCTAATTGCAATTTTCCCCAGCCTTCTTGCATCGCTCATTTCTATGTTGTTGATTGGCCTTGCAAACTCCGTAGTCGACGTAAACGCGATCACCATCCTCCAGCGCATTGTGCCGAATGAGAAACTCGGGCGCGTATTGGGTGCGCTCGAGGCTGGGACGATTGCAGGTATGGCACTTGGTTCTCTTCTAATGACTCTCCTGATCCATTGGTTGGGGCTACGGCTTGGACTCGCCTTGATCGGTGGATCTATCACCTTATCGGTTTTGCCGGGCCTTCCGACGATGAAACGAATTGATAGGGTTGCTTTCGAGGAGGGTGCAACTGAGAGCATTCCCGGTAGACATAGAATCCAACACCTTCACCTTCACCATTTGCGCCGACGTCACCCGCATTAGTAGTGCTAAAAAGGATTGGAACGAAACATCCACACACTGGAAGCCATGGTCAAGCGACAACTGGATCCAAGTAGTTTTGTTCACCTTTCAAGGTACTGCTGGCCTAAATGGTGATTGAGCCACCGGACGATATGAATCTACGACTCAGTACTAAGGTCACAGAAGTGTGAAAAATGTCACACCTTTTTATGTCTGGATTATCCATAAAGTGCCATTAGTTTTATTTCCTTACTTGGAATCTGGTGAAAGTTAAGTCCCTAGCAAGCTTTTTGCGGGTTCGTCTTCAGTTACCCTATCTTGGAATTTCAAATCTGAGTTTTCAGGATTTATTCAGATTGCACCCTTTCTCGCCTACCATTTGTGATATTCGATGGGGAATATGCTTTGAGAACGAGCACGTCCCGGGGTTCCAAAAGCAAAAATAAGTCAGCTTTCGAAGCCATAGTGCTTCTTGGAGCGGTACATTCATCCTATTTTACATCTCGTAAATATCGAATTTACTCATTTATGTCAATTATAAAAATTTAATGAGTGCCAATTATCTTTAATAGAAATAAATTCAGTATCTTTTCGGAAGTTAATATAAATAGCCTTTTTTGGTGCTGCTAATGATATCGATTAGCGGATGATAAGAATCTTGCTCCGCATTGACCGCTTCAAACTAACTATTGTGCACATTTACTATTGGCTGTAGATAACAACACTAAAGAGCACTAAAAACTGATTTAGTGCTCTTAGGAAAGGAGGCCGCCGTGGAACTCGGCGTAATATTGAGCCAAAACCAATTCAACATTGTTTACAACGTGTTGTCATTTGGTATTGCGGCAATGCTTGCCGGCTTCATTGGTTTCATTTTGCTTAGAGACCAATTGAAGGCCAAGCACCGGGCAGCTCTTACGCTCGGTACTCTAGTAATGGCGATAGCAGACTACCATTACTTTCGAATCTTCGAATCGTGGGTGACTGCATATCATATCAGTGGTGGTCGCTACGTCTCTACTGGTATTCCATTCAACGAGGCCTACAGGTACGTTGACTGGTTGTTGACGGTTCCGCTCTTATTGGCAGAGCTAATAGCGGTTCTCGAATTGGGTAAAGAGCGATCCAAGGGTTTGATTGGAAAGTTGATCGTCGCATCTTCGCTGATGATTGCAACCGGATACCCAGGACAGATCGCCGGACTTCACTCGACATCCAGGACTGTTTGGGCTGCGATCTCTTCGGTATTCTTCTTCTACATTCTTTACATCCTTATCGTTGAGATCAATAAGGCTATGAAGAGCGAAACTGAAGAAGTCAAGAAACTTATGTTCACAACACGTGCTCTCTTGATTATGTCTTGGGGCTTCTATCCCATCGCCTACATCCTTCCTTCGCTCTTCAACGGAGCAACTGTGATCGTTGTTACGCAGGTGGGATATACAGTTGCGGACGTGATTGCGAAACCGCTGTGGACCTACTTCATCTACAAGATTTCGAAGGCTAAGCAAGACGACGAGGAGAGGCTCGAAGTCACCGAAAAATCCTTGAAGGTAGCCTAAGGTGCGCAGGGGGGTATCTTCCACAACACGCCACGCGACGGTAGTTACCCCCCCTTCGCTCCTATTGCATTTCTTCACCCAAGCTCGAAGGTTCACTCTGAGCTTGGGAATGGTTTTAATTGCTATTGTTTCTCGACTTTTGGCATGGAATTCTTCGCGATATGTGCACATCTCATCCGAACTTTCCATTTCTGTGATCCTGATTTTACTAGGATCTTTTCATGGAACTTTAGATATTTTTAAACTTATATCTTTGGAAAAGGGAAGAAAAGCAAACCTTGGGGCGTTATACACTGCATTTTATGTAGCTGCCGTTATGCTCGGTATTGCCGCGCTAATTTTTGATACTTTAATTTCCGTCCTCATATTTTTATCTATTTCGATCATTCACTTCACGATCGTCGAGTTTGATAGGAGAGCGTCGACTACTGGTTTTATTAATCGGTTGGTTGCTTCCATTGCTACGTCGATAGCTGTTTTCTCATTCTCTTTCAGGGTAACATCGTCTCTCGCATCTTCAATGTTGCAACGTTTGTTGGGAGATGAAAGAGTTGCGATAACTATCTCGGGTTTAGGTAAATATTTAGCCGTTGGATCTCTGATCGTTGTCTTGATTTCGAGTCTTATGGACGATGTTGCGCGCAGGAACTTGGTGGAGGATATTTCTCTACTTTCAGCACTTCTGATCTCTCCAGGCCTAGTGGCATTTTCGATCTTTTACGGACTGCGCCATGGTGTTGACCAGTGGACTATAGATCGTAAAGCGGTCAATTTTGATGCAGTCAAAGTCAGGGTGCTCGTAATGGTTATGGCGCTAACCATGTTTTTGCTGTTTCTTACCTTTATTTTAGCTGGCCCACTTGTAGCCTTTGTATCTCTAGGCTTTGGCCTAACGCTAGCTCACATTTCTCTAGACGTCGGCTATCGTCTTCGCCTATGAGCCGTAGGTTGCATATTCTGCGTGATCGGCGGTTTTGTTCACTATAGGAGCAGAGGGCTATGCTGAAAGTGCAAGAAGTGCCCCTCGCGTTGATGTGCGAGACTTCGTTGTGTCGACTGTTGGATACCACGAAGCCTTTTTCCGGAGATTCAAAGTTTTGAGGGTCTCATCTAAGTGAGAATGTAGAGGGTCGAAGTCTTTCCCAGTAAGGGTGATCGATGACTTAGTCGGTGCTTACTTTTGGCGTTCCGAACTTCGACCTCGAGAGTGTTCTCTTCTAGCATTGCCTCTACTCCGAGGGCTTTGATTACCTTCGGCCGATTGCTTAGAGGTGTTAAGCGTAACGATGACGTCGGGAATTGAAGTAACTGGCGCCATCTTCGCTCTTTGACTTACAGGGCCACCACCAAGCGACTCTATGTTGGGCTTGGTGATACCCTTCGGCAGCGAAAGCGTACGTTGAATCTGGGCAGTTGTAGCGTGGTGTTCAGCACCTACAAGCGAAACAACGGTACCATCTACTCCGGCTCTACCGGTTCGCCCTGAGCGGTGCACGTAATCGGTAGCATCGTTGGGTGGATCAAAGTGTATTACCAAAGGAACCGCATCTACGTGGATCCCTCTTGCTGCGATGTCGGTAGCAACTAGCGCGTCGAGGCGTCCTGCTTGGAAGTCACCGAGTGCCCTTTCACGTTGATTTTGGCTTCTGTTTCCGTGAATCGCAGCGGACGATATACCAGATCG
>JAKAZZ010000091.1 GCA_021826315.1 Actinomycetes bacterium | reverse complement strand
TTTTTGAACCGAAGGAGGGTATCATGCCCGAGGAGATTATGAGTGCACCGATAATCAGCAGGGAGCCGATTGCCTCGTACAAAGCTACCTTCTCACCTAGTATCAGCGTTGAAAGTATGACGGCAAAGAATGGCACAAGGAAGAGAAACGTAGATGCCCGAGTCGCATCTCCGTGGCGTAAGCCGAATTGCCAGAGGCCAAAGCCTAGGGCGGTACAAGGAACAGTTAGAACGAACATCCAGAACCACGCCGATGCGCTTTGATGTAGCGGATAACTCTGATGGAGCAGGAATGAAAGTACGAGAAGAACCAATCCACCGAACCCCATTTGATACGTACTTACCCACCAGCTTGATGTCTCTTTTGGTAGCTTCTTAGAGATAATTGTGGAAACCGCCCAAGCCAACGAGGCACCAAGCACCATGAAGACGGGAGTCAAACTTCCCTTGGAGCTAATGCCTCCTAGAAGGACGACTATTCCTATGAATCCAAAGACTAAAGAAGCTATCTTTTTCGCGTTGATTCTCTCCTTGAGGAATAGAGGTGAGAGAGCTCCTACCCAAATTGGGTTCGTGAATAGCAGAATGGCGGACGTTCCACCAGATAGATCCTTCATGCCGCTATAGAGAAGACCCATTACAGCGGCAGTTTGAAGGGCACCGATTGCTGCAACTTTGCCCACAGGGACTCGATGACGGCCGCGATCAGAGATCTGTGCCACCGCAGCCACAAAGAATGCCGCCGCGATGAATCTCCACGCCACGAGAGCGATCGGAGGTATCGTCCTTAGCAAGATCTTCCCAGCTGGAAAGCCTAGACCCAAAGTTAAAGCTGATACGACTAGGGCAATTGATTGGGAGCGTCTGTTGTTCATTTTTGGAGATTCCTATGAGGTCGTAATAACATTAGCCATCAAATGAAGAACCGTTCGGCTTTTATTTATGAAGAGTACGTTATTTCAATATTTCGGACAAAATTAAATTTGGAAACACTATCGAGTACGGTCAACACCAATTTGATTTTTGTCGACGCTCCAAGATTATTTTGTGACTTGGTTATCTCTACTGTAGTTTCGCTGCGTTGAAGTCACTCCATGATTGCTCATCTCAGCCCGCTTCACCGTCCCAAATTGGGCTATATCTAACGCTGTTCTTGCAATGGTCCTCGATAGCGTGGCTGTGGTAGCTAGGAGAGGGTGATCTTACTGGGAATGAGCATCGTTTGAGGGAAAAACTATGTACGCACCTAAGTGTAGTTCCCTAATATTTCGTACGTTTTGCTAATCAAATTCTTCATTTCCTGTTGTCTCTAATTATTTCTGACCTGTTCGAACGTAAATTAGGCGGATAAATTCCGCATACGATCGTCGATTGGCTCTAGAAGTTTCTAACTTCACACGGGAAAGGCGAAAGCTGTAGAGGGGGAATGACCAAGGTTCGTCACCATTCATTGATGATTTGGGGCTGATAGGGTTTTGTTTGGATTCAAACTAATCCTTAGAGATTTTGGAGGAATTAATATATTTTATGGGGAGATAGAGGTCTGATCGCAACGTCATTGTTATCAATTAAACGGGCTTGCTAAGGGTTCTCTAGAGATTGGTTGTCGCTTTGTTCGGGATGATACAAAGGGGACATCGGCTCTGGTAGTTTAATTGAATTCTATGGTATTCGCGCCAATCCAAAATCAGGAAAATGGGAAATGACTTTTGGAAAAATTCATCGCGGGTATATCTTTTTTTAAAGAGTTCGGAAGTGGATCGCTTTGGCGTATTTTTATTTATAAGCGTACGTTTCAAAGTAAGATTGGGTTGCTCAAGCTGCTGTTCAGAACGTGAGAGCTTGGGTAGCATCGGTGAGCGTAAGATATTGGCAATGCCTCAATATTTGTAGTCACTGTGCTTTCATAACTAGAGTCATATCACGATTGCCGATGGCTTGAAAATTTTCAATTGAATCTGCCAGATGGTCTTAAACGCAATTGATGATTACTTAGCCGTTCTTGAATCAGATCGCTCGCAAGGTTGAATAGGCAATTTCAATGCGATCGTCACATGAATAATTGGCGAATTGAGGAGACGGAACCAATAAAGCGCTACGACATAATTAGGGGATGGATGTTTTAGCCAACGCTACTTGTTTCACTTGCGATCGCCGTTTTCGCTCTCGTCGCTAGCTTCGCTATTTGTCGCTCCTTCGGAGGCAAAAGGTTGAATTGATTTAGTGAGGTCGATGGTGTCTTGTTCAACGGTCATCTCTTCCTTGCTTTTTGCCTTAAGTGCTAGAGCAACGAGAATTGCAGTTGCGACGGTAACGATAATGCCAGATATGGCGGCCTTTTGGAAACCAGCTACAAAGCTGCTAAGTACGACCGCCAGCACGCCGTGTGGGGCTGCGCGGCCGACGGTTACGCCGCCACCGAAGGACGACGACGTAACGACGAGAAGATGATGTGGTAAGGCTGATGCAAGGTGGTTGGTGATGCCAGCATGGTAACGGGAGTTGAATATGGTTCCGAATACTGCTACTCCTAGCGCTCCGCCAATTTCCATCGTCGCTACATTAATTGCTGCCCCCGTTCCCGTTTCGTTTTGGCCCAGGGTTGCCATAACGGTATCTGTGCCGGTTGTAAGAACTAGCCCCATTCCAGTTCCGCCTAGGATCAGCGTAATTAGTGCGTTGGTGTAGCCGGAATCAACCTGTAGACGCATTGCTTCAACGAGTGCCGCTGCTAGTACGAGGAGGCCAATTACGGTGATCACGCGGGTAGACACCTTCTCTTCTAGAACTCGGGTTATTCCAGAACTTATGACAACCGCTATTGCTGCTGGAAGGAAGTGAACACCTGCGCTAAATGGCGACTGCCCAAGAAACCCTTGGAGATATTGGGTTACAAGAAATAGATATCCAAAGATTCCGAAGTAGGTTGCACCCATCGCAATTGACGGAAAGCTGAATCGAGGGTTCAATAGAAGGGACCAGTGGATCACCCCATGGGGATCGCGTTGGGCATGTATCCAAGTTGCGATAAATGCACCCATCGCGACAAGGGCTAGGACGATGAACCTTACGCTGGTCCACCCCCAAGTTGGCGCCTCTATAATTGCGCCAACAAGGCTTGTAAGTGCTACGACTGATAGTACTACTCCTAATAGATCGAAGTGCTTTTCGTCGCTTGGCTTGCTCTTTGGCAAGAGCGGAAGTGAGATGACCAACGACGCTATGGCAACGCCCGCGTTGAACCAGAAGATCGAACCCCACCAAAAGCGTGAAAGCAGCGCGCCTCCAACGAGGGGGCCAACTGCTACTCCTACCCCAGCACTCGCAGTCCATCCAGCAATTGCGGTCGCTCGAGATCGCGGCGTTTGAAATACGTCGACGAGCATTGATAACGATGCCGGAACGGCAAGTGCCGCGCCTATACCCATAACAGCCCTTCCCGCAATGATGGTTGCGGTAGTTGAGGCGTTGGCCGCAAGAAGTGATCCAAGTGCGAAGGTGACCAAAGCTGCCTGGAGCGTCGGTCGGCGCCCACGTCGATCAGCGAGATGGCCGCCGACGACGATAAGGCCGGCGAAGGCAGTGGTGTATGCATCAGTGATCCATTGAAGCGAAGAAGTTGAGGCACCTAGGGTCCTTGAAAAGGTCGGTAGGGCTACATTTATGATGGTGTTGTCCATCGCTACTAGGAAGAAGGTCAAGCACAATACAACGAGTGCTCCGATTGACCGAGAAGTTTGACTACTTTGTTCATTATTTATCTTTGAGTTGCCTCTGCGCACGCGAATGTTCCTTTCCGCGGTAGGGAGTGCGCTCCAACGTGGGTAAAGCGCAACTTTGCGACCATAGACCATATGTAGAACGATCTGTTGGCCAATTATAACTAATTCCCAAATTGATTTAGGGATTTAAAGGACATTTAGTACCTTGGAACGTTCGACTAAGCCGTCGATTGAGTGGAGGTATTCTCCTTTGATTTGATGGTGATTTTTGCTTTGGTAGGGAGAAGGTGCGTCGTTTGATTGATTTCCGCGAAGTAGAAAACAGGGAATCATATGAGATACACCGTCCCGTTGGCACATCGTTATCGAGGTCGGCGAGCTACAGATTACAATTCCAACCTCTATCGGATCTCCACTACGCGAAGCTGCCATTGGATTTAGATTGGTGTCCGAACTCCAGGCGCTTTCGCGTTTGTTTACATCCTTGCACTTCGAGAGTTTGTGAGGTGGGGTCAATTTGATGCTTACTTCGTCGGTCTTTAAGTTTTGGGTTATAAAAAATGGTGCACTCTATTGAAAGCCTTGAGAGTGGCGATGCGCTTTTTTCACTACTAGCGTGAATCAAGCGGGAACAACCATAATTGATCATCTCAGAATACTAAGGAACTAAGGCGTGAAGAAGGTCAAAGGCGGCAACTCATCGACTGCCGGGGCGTTAGTTGCTGCTGGAGCAATTTCAATTCAATTTGGTGCGGCGTTCGCGACACATCTATTTCGTGTTGTCGGCCCAGCAGGAGTGGCAGCCCTTCGAATCACGTTTGCTGCTATCGCACTAATTGCTTTCAATGCACGTAAGGGCCTACACATTTCGAGATTACGTACAAGGCGCAAGGACGTAATGGTGGCGATCGCATTTGGCGTCGTCTTGGGAACGATGAATCTTACTTTTTATGAGTCGATCAGTCGTATCCCTTTAGGAGTCGCCGTAACCGTAGAATTCGTAGGCCCGCTTGCTGTTACGATTCTTGGTTCTCGTAGGGCCTCTGACTTTCTTTGGGCGGCATTTGCTGGTTTAGGTGTCCTTATCCTCGCCGGTGGGGGATTGTTTGGTCATCTTAAGCATCTTGACCTAGTAGGTGTGGCTTATGCGCTCGTTGCCGGGCTCTGTTGGTCGGGATATATATTGCTCAACTCTGCCTCTGGTAAGAGATTCAGCGGAACCACGGGACTCACAATCGCAATGGTAGCGGCGTCCGCGGTCATTCTTCCATTCGGACTCGTCGATGCTGGCACCCATCTATTTAGGCCTGGCATCCTTGCGATTGGCTTGGTCGTTGCGCTACTGTCTTCTGCGATTCCATACTCATTTGAGATGTATGCTCTCAAGCGAGTTACTCCCCGAGCATTTGGAGTTCTTCTCAGTCTTGACCCAGTCTTTGCTGCTTTAGCAGGACTTTTTATTTTGCATCAGCATTTGGACGCATACGAAGTTTTGGCTCTGGTTCTTGTGATGATTGCAAACGCTGGAAGCGCGTGGTTTGATTCGAGACGTGAATCAGTTGTCGTTTAGTCGGGATATGGCGGAAGGCCAAGATTTTGGAGCCATTTTGGTACTGGGTGGCTCGTCTGTTCGTTTGAAAATTGAACGTCGGTCTCCGCTACTCGCGAGATTCTCCATTCGTTCTTGGGTTTAATTTCTTATCACCAAAGGTATCGATACACCGTCGTGTATCAAGAGTCCCTATGGAAATGTACTGTCCTCGTTCGGGGTCTGAAAATGACCGATGGTACCGCAGCGGTTAGATGGTGAGTCTCGGGAGGTGAAAGTGTTAAATTCTTCAAATTGCGTTGTCAAGGGCGCTAAGTTTGAAGAAAATTAGTTTCGATCCGAACAAGGTGATGCGTGGTTAGGTTATTTTCAGAGGTTACGGTCGTCGAGAGGCTAGGCGCGGGACTATTCGGAGCGTCGATCGACGAATCTTGGACTATCGCTGGTAAGCCTAATGGTGGCTATCTATTGGCGATTGTGACACGTGCGATACTGGATCAGTCCGACTTTAGCGACGTGGTGACAACCAGCGTTCACTACCTATTTTCTCCAGAAGCTGGAGATGCAGAAGTCCGTGTCGAACAGATTCGCTCTGGAAAGTCCTTCGGCCACTTCGAGGGTCGTCTTTTTCAAGGTGGACGTTGCGCACTAACTGTGCTGGCGATAGTCGGGAATCTTCCCCGAGGTCAAAGCGCCTATTGGAGACACGACGATCTCGACTCCACTATTGCAGTCATTGACGAATGTAACGCATTGCCGATTACAACTCCCGGCGGTTTCAATGCCTCAATCATGACTCAAGTTGAGATTGTAATGGATCCGAGCGTGGAAATTTATACCCATGGGATTCCGTCGGGAAGTGGAGAGTTGAAGGGTTGGCTAAGTTTGCCAGGGAACGAATCATTCGATTCGGTCTCGCTCCAATACGCTCTTGATTCTTTTCCTCCGGCGACATTTGAGATAGAACGAACCGGATGGGTACCTACCCTTTCGCTCACAACGTACGTAAGAGCACTACCAGCACCGGGACCGCTGCAAATCCTGCAACGTGCCAACTTGATTCAAGGAAGTATGGTAGACGAAACATGTTACGTGTGGGATGTCGACCATAATCTGGTGGGACAAGCTACCCAGCTTGCTGCGATTCGTTTGGGTTAGCTCAACGCCTAAACGGGAACGAACGGGTCGCATATAGGCGTCCATTCGCTTTGGTCAATGCACACGCGTAACCTTCTAGAGCTTCTACCACATCAAAAATCTCAAGTCCAGCTACAAATATTGCAGTCGCTAAACCATCGGCAATCGTGAGAGATGGACCAACGACCGTCGCTGATAGGTTGTCGATCTTTCGACTTGGATACCTTGGGTCGATAATATGGTCTCCGCGTTCGTAGAGTGCGCTAGTTGCGACGGAGTCAGCCCCTTGAACGACGAAAGCGATCTTGGCTCGATCGTTGGGGTCTACAACGCCGAAAGAGAAATTTTCGCCGCCAAAAAATGTTCCAAATGACGCTATATCTCCAGCTCCATTTACGATTGCCCCCAGAACACCGTCAATCTTTAGATACGATAAGGCGCGTTCCACTGCCCACCCCTTGACAATTCCGGTTGGATCAACCCCCTTGTCTGAGAAGTGGTGATCGAAAGCGCCCCTCGTTAGAACTTTCAGGTACTCACAGACTTCAAGGACGTATTTGACGTCGTTTGGTTGGCTCTCCACGCTTGCTATTGGTCGATGTTGAGAGATCCAGGAGTCACTCTTGTAGGTACTAAATCGTTGGTCTGCTTGTACTAAGGATTGTTTAGACGCGCGAAGAGCTTCTTGTAGGGGTGACTCCATAAATAGAACCTCAGGACTCTCCGCATATACATCGAAGGTCACTGTTGTCCCCATTACTTCAAAGTATTCGGTTTTATGCCTCGCTCGTGTGTCCTCGGAGCGTCTAAACATATGACCCTAGATTCCTAATTTTGAGAGGGCACTCTGGAGTGATTGGGTGAAGCCAGCCGAAGTGTAACTTGCTCCACTTACGTTCTGGATATTACCGGACTGTGCCTGCATCGTCTCTTGCTCGAGGATTGGAATAGCGTATTGGTCGATCGATGCTGATCTTGAATTGCCGCCGTCATTTAAACTTGAAACCGTGACGTTCGATGTATATGCGGAGA
>JAKAZZ010000090.1 GCA_021826315.1 Actinomycetes bacterium | reverse complement strand
AATCGGTTCCATATGCCATCGCGGCGATCGCTTGGGCTCCTCCAACCGTGTAGACGTGGTCAACTTTTGCGATGTACGCAGCAGCCAAAGTTCCGTCGTCAAGGTTGCCATCTGGCATTGGTGGAGAGCAGAGTATCACCTTTTCCACACCAGCCACACGAGCGGGAATGGCGGTCATTAGGACCGATGAAGGATAGCGAGCCTTCCCACCTGGAACGTAACATCCAGCGACATCTACAGGACGCGTCATCTGATGGATTACCATATGATTTTGAACGATCGTACGATCTTCATGGAGTTCAGCCTGGTAGTAGCCTTGAATCGCTTCAGCTGCGACCTCAAGGCCCTGTCGAAGGGCAGGATCAAGGCGCTTGTACGCGGCCTCTATATCTTCGCGTGACACCTCTAACTTAGACAACGCCACCTTGTCGAAGCGATTTGTCAGTTCTAAAAGCGCCTGATCCCCCCGTTCGCGAACGTCGTCAACGATAGCCTTTACAGCATCTATGGGTGGGGTGGCAGCAGACTTTGGCCTCGGTAAAACGGCCAGGTAGTCGCCGTCTATATTGCGCAGATCAAGTAACTTCAACATCGTATTAGGTAGCCTAGTAGCAACCATTAGACAACTTGAATAGATGTTTAGCTACACCCCTAAGGCGAGATAGCGCTAGCTAGCACTATCTTTGATGAGTAATGAGTCAATCCAACGCAGAACTATCTTCGATCCAAAGCATCCTCGAAGAACTTAACCAACGTATCAAAGCGATAGCTGATCAAGCCCTCAAGGATCCGAGCGACATGTCGACGCCACACCTCTTGGCACTAGAGCGATCTCTTTCTTCGGCGATTCGATCGATCGTGAAAGCTCAAAGATCGTAGATCACTCAATTGGACTCTTCGCGTCGAAGTAGAAAGCGCTGAATCTTTCCACTTGGGGTCTTTGGTAGGGTATCTACAAAACGCACAAGTCTTGGATACGTGGTCTTTGCTAGGCGATCTCGAACAACTTGTCTAATTTCATCAGCAAGTTCGTCACTTCCTTCGACACCATCGCGGAGAACAACATAGGCGCAGATGGCTTCGCCACGAAGTTCGTCTGGAACCCCTATAACTGCGCACTCCGCTACAGAGGCGTGGTTCAGGATCGCCGATTCAACTTCGAATGGTCCAACGCGATAGCCCGCAGTCAAAATCACGTCGTCGCTTCGTCCAGAGAAGTAGAAGTAGCCTTCGCTATTTCGCGAAGCAACGTCTCCAGTCAAGTAGTAACGCATATCCAGAGAGAAGCGCTCTTTGGTCTTTTCTTCGTTTCGATAATATCCGGGGAACCAAAATAGGGGAGAGGCGCTTGTGTCCATCGCAACTTCACCATCGACGCCTTCACCGAGTTCATTGAAGTCACCATCGACTAGCACGGCCCTAAATCCTAATGCGGCCTTACCCATTGACCCGGGTTGTACAGGAAGTGCCATACGAGGATCAAAGTGGTTATTGATCATCATGCCGTTTTCAGTCTGTCCGTAGTGATCCCTAATCTCAACCCCCAAATTACGAGTTGCCCACTCGATCACCTCTGGATTTAACGGCTCACCAGCGCTTGACATCCGCTCTAGGAAACTCTCAACCTTACGATCACCCATAGCCGATCTCATAGCGCGATATGCGGTGGGTGCACCTGCGAAGTTAGTGATACGGTACTCACGCCAAATCTCCGCAACGCGATTGGGATCAAACGGGATGTTTAGAAACAATATTCCAAATCCCATGGCCAGTGGTCCAACGACGCCGTAGTAGAGGCCGTACGCCCAACCGGGATCAGCCATATTCCAATAGGTATCCGTGGGTCTAAGGCCAATACCAAGAGTCATGTAGGACTCGAGGCAAGCAACAGCCCACAGAGGAAACCGAACGCACTTTGGAGACCCAGTAGTCCCTGAGGTGTATATCAGGATTATGTCGTCATTTGGGGAGATGGCTTCAAACTCTTCGTAAACTCCACCCGAAAGCGCCTCTTTGAAGGTCACTCCACCTTGATATTCGTCCGCATCGACCACCATTACCTTGGCCGAAGCCCTAACCTCTGCGCTGACCTTTGCTTCGTTGGCAAGGTTCGTAACTACAAACCGTGCCTCTGAATCAATGGCTCTAAATGAGATTGCATCAGTTCCAAATGCAGTAAATAGCGGAACGTAGACAGCTCCAAGTTGCCAAAGTGCTAAGGCAGTAATGACTAGTGGCGGACACTTCGGAAGAAGCACTCCGACCTTGTCTCCTTTACCAACGCCATTGTCCTTAAAAAATCTCGCTAGCCTTTGCGCCTCACCCTGAAGCTCTCGCATATCTATGCGACGCGAACCATTGGCATCGACATAGTCAAGACCGAAAAAGCGGTCCCCTCCGATATTCGAGTAGACGATTTCAGCCAAGTTAGCATTGTCAACGCTTTTGTACTTCTTGAACAAATAGTCCAAGTAACCCTCTAAGGTAAGCTCTTCCCCCACGACACATCTCCCCATGTCAGAATCGATCAAATAATCTACTTTGTGCGAAATAATATCACGACCTACCTAGGAGTCGAAACTCCCCTTGCACTGTTACGATCGCTAAAGGCGAACTGCTATCACGGCTCCAAGGCCTTCTTTGCTGAAGGACAGATATCACTTAGAATGCACTCGCCGCACTTTGGTCGCCTTGCGACACAGGTACTTCTTCCATGCAATATCACCTGAAGCGAGAAGGCTCCCCTGCTCCTTTCCGGAACTATTGCATTCAATTCAACCTCTATTGCCACGGGATCATTCTTGGTTGTAAGACCCAAAAGAGTCGTAATTCGCTTTACGTGGGTATCAACCGGAAGGCCAGGAAGGCCAAAGGCTACCGAACGCACCACATTTGCGGTCTTTCGCCCAACGCCCCCTAACTTCACAAGCTCATCCATCTCCGTTGGAACCTCGCCTCCGAGCTCAACCAAGGCCTGTGCCATAGCGACCAAATTCTTCGCCTTGTTACGGTAGAAGCCCGTTGAATGTATGATCTGTTCAAGTTCACTAATATCCGCACTTGCTAGGTCAAATGGCGTGGGATACTTTGCGAAGAGGGCGGGAGTCGTCGCATTTACCATCTTGTCGGTGCATTGCGCAGATAGGATTGTTGCGCTCAACAACTGAAATGGGTCTTCAAAGTTGAGTTCACATAGTTCGCGTGCTGTGCCTGGATACTTGCTGCTCAGTCGTTCGAGTACTTCAGCCGCCCGTGCCTTCTTGGACATTCTCCTAGCCAACGATATTCCCTTCACAATGCGCTGTCGATACACCAAAGCGCAACACAACATAACAAATCGCCGTTGTTCCGGGGTTCAAAGTCGAAGCTAAACTTTGAGTTTTGCCTTGGGCGGAAGTATTTTTCCCTAACTGGCTCTTATAAATGGTAATTCCTCTTCGCCGATGAGGCTTTCATGCAGGCCTCCAATGTAAGATTCGACAGATGAATGCTAAAAGACACAGAAGCCCAGCCTCCTCGAAGTTTTTAGCCACAACTCTTTCGATCGCGCTACTTTATCTGGAGCTTTTAGTACCGCTATTTCCTTCAATCCTTTTTATCTCGCGACCACGTTGGGAGGGATTGGCCGAGAGGCAAAAACAGCAGCATGGGGAAAAGACCGGAGCACACGTTGTCTTCGAATTTATCGATGCGAGCAGATTCTATCTGTACGTAGATACTGTTTACTTGGCCGCTCTACTGATCTCGTTCGCTATCTACCTTCTAGCGCCGCTTCACAACAGCCAATCAATTATCAGTGCAATTGAAAACAATTTTTCACACCACCATGTAACTAGAGGCGTAATCGAAGCAGTTGCGGGAACCATCGTCGTGCTATCTTCCGCTATCAGGGTTGGCTTCTATCTCGTTTCAATCATCGACACCGCCGTAAATGGGCGCTTGAGGCTCTGGAGAGTGACAAAACTTCCCCCAAAGAACCAAAATAAGGTGACCATCGACGCCCTCGATCAGGAACGATCCCCCCTTCACCTCATCAAAGCCTCTCGCTACACGTGGTTCACACTCACTGCGCTTTCGATAGTCGCGGCAACTTTCGCAGTGGCCGTTATCGAGCTATATCTGCAAGGGGGTTCCCTATCTGGAAAGCTCATAGGAGAGAGCCCTAAAGCGACCAATTTCAACCTTTTGATGCTTTGGTGGTGGCCGCATCAACTGCTAGCTCTCCACAATCCAATTGCCGCCACCTTTGTTGCAACCAGGGGGGTGAATCTATCCCTATCTCCCAGCAGCGAGTTTTTATCGATTATTACCTCTCCAATCACCCTTACATTTAGTCCCCAAGTGACCCTTCTGGCTATTCAAGTTCTTCTTCCGGTAGTAGGTGGAGTGGGAACGTACCGTTTCGCTCGGGTATTGGGAGCTACCCGATCGGGATCCCTGGGTGCCGGGCTCTTGTTTGAAGTATCAGCGATAATCCCGAGCACGCTCTCTGGGCATTTGGACGTAGCCGTGATTGCAATATTTCCAATAGCTGCGGCCGAAGTAGTCGCTTATATACAAGGGCGACTGAGCCGACGAAGAGCTTTAGTTACAACAACACTGTTCTTTATTGCGTCACTGCTAACTTCAATTGGAATCGGAGTCCTATCTCTCCTCTTCATTGCAGCGATCACTTCTACGACAGTGTTGGCATATGGAATAGATGCCGCAAAGAGATTTCGAAAAATAGTTGCAGGACTAGCCGCTGGCCTAATAATCGCAGCCATCTTCGACCTTCCCAACATCTACTACGCCATCTTTGCGCATGGCCAATTAAACGTAGGGATCTCCTTCAACCTAGAGTCGGTTTTGTCAAGTAGCGGGGGACACCTTCTTGCTGCAACTTCCTCTCAATCAAGCGCTAAATCATCATTCTTAGATCCAATTATGGTGCTAGCTGCGATCCTTTTGATCTGTGTAAATCTTCTAAATCGACGCAGTAGAGCCGGGGTCATCGCGGCCACGTTGGCCACAGCTAGCCTTGCTCTCGCAGGGGGACCATCGTTTGCCTTCGGTAGCAGTGTTTGGCCTGGAACCCTTCTGATGGGTCACAGCATCGCACCGCTTCCAATGACGATTCCCACCTCGCTACCTGGTATGAACCTCGTCTCGCAAGAGATGTTGGTTAGCATCTTTCTGCTCTTCACATCGATACTCGTCGGACTATTTGCCTCACATTCCCTTGCATCGAGCAAATCGGAGCACTTTGCGGTCAACGAGGGTCTCAATTACGCCACAATTTTTGTTACCACTATCGGCGTTATATCAACGATTCCGCTTTCTTCAACTGGGGAACGCGCGACAGTAAATGGTGCTTCGCTGGCAACAGTTGGCGACCCATCAAAGCTTGCTCGATGTCTACAAGGTACGAACGCGCTCCTCGAGCTTCCACCGAATGGAAACGCATATGCGATTTGGGCGATGCGCACCACAGGAATGGCTCTGCCAACCATAGGAGCTTCAATAGGATATAACGTGTCATATCCTCAAAGTCTCTTAGAGTCGATACTTGATTATTCAAGCCACTCTAACCAGGCATACCTGCAAACCTTTGAGCACGAAATCAACGCATCAAAGATCAACTCTGTGATCGTTTCCGCTATATCTACTGCTCCTTGGAGCAGTTACATCGCCGCGTTGGGCTCAAGCTACCACCTTGGGTGCGCCAGCAATACGATTTCGATCTCACGCCGCTAGTTACGCTCGGTTGTGAAGCGATAAACGTTGGCAAAAAAGATCACCAAAGTCACTAGGTGAACAACTGAACACCAGAGACAGATGTTGTTGATTAAAACCAGTTCGGCATAGATGAGCCAGAGGATGAACAGAACGGAACCAGCCGACATGACAAATCTAAGGATATCCAAATTTCTGCTTCTATGAATAGTGGGGAAATTAATGCCGGCAAAGACGATGTAAAAGGCAAGGCCAAGGACCGATACTGGCATTCCAAGGAAGTGTGACTGAGCAGAAGTCGTCACCTTAGCGCAATTTATAATGCCAGTCTCAGGGCATGCAAGAACTGTGGCCGCTGTGAAGTGAGCGTAGGTCAGATATGCAGATACCAGTACTCCGATAATCGAAAGCACAAAGATTGCAATAGAGAGGGGAGAAAGATCCCTGTTATCAGGTGAGTTCTTTCGATCTATGACACTTTTACTCAAAACACGACCTTCCTATAAACCTTCTGATTCCTCGATTCTAATTCCGATTGACCGAAACAGCTAAAGTGCCCTCTTCCAAATGGGAATATTCGCCATCGAGTAGACCAAGCATTTGAAGAGGGCGAAGTCGAGTAGTAGCGTTATGAGTGTGGCAAAAGTGACAATTGAAAATCAAGACCTTCACCTTGAACTATCGTCGAGTGAAAAGATTGAGTCACTGAGATTTCATGACCTCGCCTTCGAATTGTCGAATGTAACTGACGTCTTCACAACCCAAAGTCCATTCGACGAAATAAGCGGGATGAGGGTTGGAACTGGAATACCTCACGTTATGTGTGTAGGAACCTGGTACAACGGACACCAGGCAATATTTGCCGCAATACATGGTGAGGTAACGGCGTTAGTCGTCTCTTTCGAGAACGAGAAATTTTCTAAGATAGTGGTTACGACTACAGATGCAATTGAGATCGCCAGAACAATCAGACGAGAAATACAGGTATAGGGAATACCCCATGGGGTATACTTGGTTATAAGAAGAGAAAAGTTGGAGAGAAAGAGACCATGGCTACAGTTACATTGACCACCGAGAAGTTCGAATCTACGATCCAAGACAACGACATCGTCTTGATCGACTTCTGGGCCGCCTGGTGCGGACCCTGTAGATCATTTGCCCCAGTCTTTGAGAAGGCTTCAGAAAAGCACGGCGACATCGTTTTTGCAAAGGTTGACACCGAGGACCAACAAGAACTTGCCGCCACATTTCAAATATCGTCTATACCAACGCTCATGGCGTTCAGAGACCAAATACTCCTTTACTCACAACCAGGTGCGCTCCCGGCAGGTGCCCTGGAGTCATTGATCGAGCAGATTCGCGCATTAGACATGGACGATGTACGTAAGAAGGTCGCAGAGGCCGAGGCTAATCATGCGCATCAATGACACAGCCTCTAACAGAACTCCGTGATTACGGGCTTTGAGCAGCAAGTCTATCGACAGTCTCATTTATTCGGCGATGAGTGACTGAGTAGATGGTGCTTCCACGTAACCAGCAATTTATAGTTTGTCCTTAATGAGAAATCGCCCTCACGCACTCAACATATCGTGGGGGCGATTAATTTTTAGAGAACTTCAGCTATTTAATGCTTTTGGAGAATTTCTCTAACATTCCCTCTCTGCCAAGATTGTTGTCACCTAGCTTGATTTTTGTTTATAAGAGGGCGAAGATGGAATGGTCATGAAAAGGTACCCCAAAGAACTAAAGCAA
>JAKAZZ010000027.1 GCA_021826315.1 Actinomycetes bacterium | reverse complement strand
GAAGAACCAATAGGGCAGCAGCTTCTGCTAGTGCCTTTTCTTTTCTAGCTAGTTCAGCTTCAATACGAATTCTGGCTTTGCGCTCTTTATCAAGCTCTACCTGGTGAGCCCTATTAGCAGCACTCTTATTGTCAAAGGCTGACTCTAGGGTGTTGCGCCACTCCTCTAAATCTTCTGCTAGAACTCCATTTGATCTCAACCAAGAACCGAGTTCGTGCTCATTCATCGCAGCTGTGTCAACAACAGCTTTGATCTTGTTGATCTTATCGCTAACTGAATTTGCACTAGCCTTGCGCTCTGAGTTCCACTGGTAGACAACGTTTGCATTTATACCGTTATCCCTTGCAATCTTGGCGATAGCACCAGGTGTAGCATCTCCTGAATTATCGAGCTCATATAGAGCTGCAACTACTTTTTGCTTTAGTTCTTTGGGGTACCTTTTCATGACCATTCCATCTTCGCCCTCTTATAAACAAAAATCAAGCTAGGTGACAACAATCTTGGCAGAGAGGGGTAAGCTCTATTGCAATGGCCGATGACACGAGAAGAATAGACACATCGACCCGAAGGATTTTAGCCATTGGAGTTCCCTCCCTTGGATCGGTCCTCCTCCCTCAGCTCTATCAGCTGACGGACGCATCGATCGTCGGGCATGTAGGAACTCGCTACCTTGGAGCCATTGGATTAGGACAGTCGACGGTCTCTTTTATCTTTGCCCCACTCATCTCTCTCAACTTTGCAGTAATCTCAAGAGCCGCAAGGGAGAGAGTACAAGATGGCGATGGTTCGGTAAGTAGCGTTATTGACACTACAAATTCATTCATCGCAATTTCGTTTTTGGCTGCGATCCTTCTGGTAATCGGTGGTCTATTTGCGATCCCCCATCTTGCTCCAACGCCAACCGTAGCCGCCGGCGCATCGCATTACTGCTTTATCATCGCCCTCTCTTTCCCTGCCACCTTTGCCATCAGCTCTCTGATGGCTCGCTTCAACGGATCCGGAAAGAACCTCAAAGCCCTCGTTGTGCTCTTCGCCTCACTACTTCTGAATCTTGGTCTTGAGGTAATATTTGTCTTCGTCCTCAAGCTGAACGTCGTTGGATCCGCGCTTGGGACATTGATTGCCGATACTACAACTGCCCTTTTGCTCCTGAGAGATCAAAGGGTTCCAATTCCTACAATCCCCACAATTCTGCGGAGCCTCAAGAGGGAGAGAGAATTCTTTGGAATCGCCCTCATTCCTCTCATAAGTAGATCCATCTTTCTAGTACTAGCTCTGTCGGGTTCGATCTACGTCGCGGGCCACTTTGACACAGTAACACTTGCCACCTACTCCCTTGGCGAGACGATATGGCTGACACTTGGCATGGGCTTTGACGCTCTCGCAGTGCCAGCTCAGGTCTTGATCAGTGAGGCACGAGCTATTGGGGATTACGCAAGTGCCAAAAGGGTAGAAAAGAACCTTACCCTCGTTGGTGTCGGGATAGCCCTCGCATTAGGTGCATTGGCAAGCGCTTTGAGATCGATTGAGGCTCAAGTGATCACCTCTGACAAAACCTTGGTCACCTACTTATCTTTCGTAATCGTCGCAGTAGCAATAACGCTCGTGCCAACAGCAATTAGCTTCGTAGCTGATGGTGTAATCGCGGCATTTGACGACTATCGATCCCTTCGAATAACAACGGCCGCTTCATTTGCAGTAATGACGCTCGCATTTATCGTGGTGATCGCAGTGACCAAAGAAATTACATACCATACGATCTGGATACCCTTTGTCCTTTGGATAACGACCCGAGCAGTAACGAGCTATTTGGTGACCGCACGTCTCCTTCGTCGATGGCAACGACAACTGCCGTGAGGAACACGCTGAAGCAAAAAGCGAGCACGCAACACTCCGTTTACCGAGCCTCACCTGATACGAAAATAGTGCGCGGCGTTGTCCTAAAGGCCGAAGGATTGAACGACTTTCCACTCTCTTGCAGAGATGATTGGAGCGATATTTAGATTATCCACCTTGATATTGGTTTACAAAATTTGCCATCGTAGCGTTTATATGATTGGCATAGTCGACCTTGTTCGAAGTATCAACGAGATGAATACCATTTGCATATGGTGCGATCGACAGATTCAAGCCCCCAGCAGCGACGAAAGAAACAACGCCACCCTGAAGGGAACTTTGGCCACTTCGATCAATTAGGGAGACACCCGAAGGCTGCTTGACTATTGCACTTAGCGAGGTTGAGGAGGCAGTCACATCTGGGGTGCACGCTAGCAGGGTCCCACTTGAACTCCCATTAAACGATTGAGAAAATCTACTACCGTCATAGATTTGCCCGGTCAATTTAGATCCAGATTGGGAGCAGATCCCCACCGAAACAGAAGAGCCGTTGATCACTTCTGTTGCTACGACCCGATCGCTACCCAAACTTCCGACTCTGCTCCAGGTAGAAGACGTCTCGGAGTAACGTTCAAGTTGGGTGGAGCCGCTAACGTCAACTACAGCCAAGATTCCATCTGCGAGGCCATATATTCCCTTTACCGAGGCTCCTTGTGCAAGGGGTGGAAGATTGGCAAATGAGGCGGCAGTCGGGGTACCTGCGGCGATAACGCCGCCTCCCTCTGCTACATAGATCTGTGTATTGGAGATCGCAATTGGGTCCACTATTCCAGCCATCTTCACATCAACATTTACCGAATTCCAGCTATGGCCGTAATCTTTGGTGAAGACTACCGGCGAGTGAAGGAGCGATTGATAGGGGTAATAGCCCAAGACTCCACCCAAATTTGGATTGTAGGCGTAAGCGATTCCAGACTCTCCCGAGATACCCGGAGGTGTAATAAATGAAGCCTTTTTGGTCCCGGTGTTGAAGTTGAAGAGTTCGTAGAAACCGCTATTGCTTGCCGTTAACCAAACGTTACCTCCGCCAACATAACGCAGTTGGGTAAGTTCGCTTCGGGTCAAAAGGGGCGCATTTCCAGTAGCGCTAGGAGATGAAACCGCATTTGTAAACGAGCCACATCCAGCTAGAACAATCGATGTAGCAGTTAGGGCAATGTGCCGGTTACGGTGCATTTAAATGAGATTCCTTACTTCTTTTTACGTGCGTTGTATTAAAAATTTGGATGGCTATTACCATAGATGGCGCGAAGTATTATGAGTGAGTTAGGAGAGCCTTGCTAACTCACCTTTAATCAAGTTGACGTAGCTAGATGAAAACTCAGGGGAACCCGTATTTACAATCAATCCCCTCTCGACTCCGCTCTTATCGATAAAGTATTCAACTTGAGTATGCACCACCATTCCAATCTGAGTGGTACGCACCTCTATTCCGTACTTCTTCCAAACCGAGGCCAGCGAGTTCTCTGATCCGGTTAGGTAGTACCAATTAGGCATAGAGGCGAGGCCCTCTGACTTCGTAAAGTTTGCGACGTCAGCGACTGAATGAAAGATGGGATTAGCAGCGACTGCTACCATCGCCACATTCTTACCCTTTGCGCCAAGCTGTAGAACTGCCTGTTTTATCTCTTGTGCCATTAGAGGACAGGTATCGTAACAGACAGGATCCAAAAAGGTAAGAATAACGGGACGCCCCTTCAAGGACGCCAAAGATACGCTCTTGCCGTTATAGGAGGTCAAGTTAAAGGACGGTGCTGCTTTAGTCACCGCCGTGATTCCAGATGAGTCAACTATCGCCATCTCACCAGATGCTGGCCCTACAAGCGCTAATACTGCCACTAAGGATGAAATTACAGTCGCAATCGAACCAACCGCAAATGCACTGTAACGAACTATGGGATTTATCTCCATGGCCACAACCTTTTCATCGGCGCCAGCTTTGACTGGAGCCACGAGAAATGAGAGTGTCACAAGAATAAGCGGAAGACCGGAGTTGAAGTCGGTGGCAGTTGGTGAGAAGATTCCAAAATCTTGGCCAACCCACCAGGCAAAAAGTGCGACTACGCCAACTATCGCTACTGATACTCTTCGTATCGGGCGCAGAAAGATAGCGAAGGCCCCAATAATCGGGAGAGCAACGAGTACTGCATTGGCCGCAATAGGGGACGAGTTCGCAAAGTTGGTAAACGAAGTTATTACCGACGAGATTAAGTGCGGCTGATTTGCAGTCGCCATCGCGCCAGTCATCGACGAAATCCCGTGCGTAGCCCAATAGCCCTCATACGGAAGTGCTTGTAAAATCGCACCGACTAGCAGAAAGACCGAAATGAAGACCTCGTAGAGTCGATCTCCTAAGACATCTTTTTTACCTCTTTCGGCTCTCAAAATCACTACTGCGACAAATCCATAGATCACAACAGCTGAAGGTGCACCGGTTAGGTACGAAGCGCCTGCGTAACCAATGCCAAATCCGTTGCCCCCAATCAGGACTGCGACCGACCATACAACAGTGCTGTAGCCAAGGATACGCCTCGGCCCACCCCTCTTTAGCGTTAGATAACCAATACCAATGGAGATCTGCAGAAAGGCTGTGATTAGGTCAACTTTTGTTGGTTGAGCATTCCAAATACGCAGTATCGAGTCGACGAATGACGCCAATGGACCAGGAAGACCAGTCGTAGCTGGTTGAGCGACATTGGCTACGAATCCACCTGGCATAGCCGGTCGTAGCTGAAATAGTCCGTCAATCAACCAAAGGATACCAAACGATCTTCGCAGAAAACGGATTCGCGGTGATACGGAGAGGTCGTCTCCGCGATTTGCCCAAGAATTCAACTTGTCGCTCATAAATGCAGAACTAAGATCGAAGAAACGATCGAGTAACAAGTACAAGAGAAAGATGGCCAGTGCGGCCCCGAGAGCTATAAAAAGTCCTTTGTAGAGATTTGAAGCTAGCGCTCCAAAGTCCAATGAAGAACTACCCATACCTGGCATTTACGAATCCTTTTCCACTATTGATTTAAGTGATTGCGACTTGTTGGATCTAACGAAAAACAATTACGGCAGAACCTGCCACCTCTGTACTCATTAAAGCTGCATTGGGCGACTCCCGGAACAGCTGTGGTGTGTCGTTAAGATCGGGATAGTCTTTGAGACCGGAGTCGTAAAGATAAGCGACTTTGATTTAGGTGTCGCAGTTGCTAGTCCAACCTCAATCAAAAGACCTATTGTGATCGCGAGCATGACAATGGGACGCAGCACAGTACCGCTTAAAAGATATGAAATACCTCGTCGACTGAAAGGTTGCGATCTTCTATTTGGAGATTTTCCATCTGTAACAGAAGTAAGGCGAGGTGTGTCGAAGAGCCCGAGTGAGCGAGCTACCTGCACCTTATAGAGGTAGTGGTCTCGATAGGCGTACGCCAAGAATGTAACGACTATTGGAAGATAGTCAACCAGCGCAGTAGGCGGAAGTTGACCTTGGTAGGAAAATAGCGCCATTGAGGCGAGGACCACTCCGCCTAGGCCAACGATTGCATATCTAACCTGTTGAACTTTTTCATTCAAATAGCTCGCTACCGCTATCACTGTTGTGAAAAGTGCTGGAAGTAGACCCGTAAGTGCGATTAGGTAGTTGCTGTGAGCCCTAGACGCTGGGGTGATGGAAGTGGTAAGGGTAAACGTTGCAATCAAATAAGACGCAATAGCACCAGCCCAAATGATCCACCTGCTTGCTTCGATTCCGGTGAGCTCTGCCGAGGAGTACTCTTGAGCTCCGTTCGGAACAGGCACAGTATCGACTTGCTTGAAATTGCGATCGTCACCGACGACCGGGACAAGTCGGCGGCCCCCGTTCTTTTGAAGCGCGCCGGAGAGGCGGGCCGTGACGCCCAATTGCTCGAGGAGAAAATTACGACATGGCGAGCACGTCGTAATATGCATCGATAGCGCCGGCGAGTATTTACTCCCACTCTCGGCGATTTCGACGATCTCAGCTTGAAATCCTTGGCACATGAACTCCATACCAAATAACATTCGCTAAATTTGCCTTTAAAGTTTTGCAGAAGGTAAAAATTGGTCGCGCCGACTAACTTTTGCTAATGCGCTAGCCTTAGCTGCTGGACGGAGACAAGGCAGCTCGAAAGAGTTTGAGCGGAGAATTTCGAACGAATATGGTTACAGATATCGAAGACTCCCTCAAAAGGGATTTGGCACTTTGTGCCAAGGGGCAACACAACTACTTCAATGGGGTTGTAGTGGTAGCTGCTCCACTTGTTCGGGGATTCGTGCGTCGTTACTTCGAATTAGACGCATGTGAAGACATCGTTCAAGAGGTCTTCTTGCAGATATTTCGGTCGGCAAAAAAGTACGATCCACGACTTAGCGCTAAGAGTTGGATCCTAGGTATCTCCCACCACGTCATCATCGATGAAATCAGACGGAGAAGCCGAAGGCCCACGAATGCTGGTGACGACATTACTCACGTGCCAGCTATCAGCAATGGAACTACTGAGATCGAAGATCTGATCATACGTCTTCCCAGAGAGCACTTCGACGTTATTTACGCCACCAAAATCGTAGGGCTTTCCTACGAAGAGACTGCTGCTGCCCTTTCGATTCCGCTAGGTACTGTAAAGTCACGAATATTCATGGCCCGACGTGAGTTATCCGAGATGATCTATGCGAGTGACGCGCCTCAGCAATCTCAAGAGAGAGACCTTGCTTGATTCTAAGCTCGGGTACTTCTTCAAGGAACTCTTAGATATCTTCGCCAAAAGACAAGTAGAGGTGTCTGAAGGAAATCGACGAACCATAAAAATTCGTGGCATCTTCGGAGCGTATAAAAAGGGCACATAGAGCCACTACGGACATTTGAACGCGATAACCAACGCTGCTTCCTCGCCAGACTTCATCTAAGAACCTAGGTACGGATCAAGAAGTATCTCCGGAGACGAATGTGATTCGGCCAAGCATTGGGTCTCCCGAGGCATCAAAGTGTCGATACCTCGTGGTCAGGTGAGATTCTTTGGCTATGTGCAAACTGAGGTTGGAAACCTGAATCAACACTAGTCTCGATGACGCTCTGTTTCGTGCAAAGCGTGGTTGGAATAGGTCCTTTGGCGCCCTGATTGATAACGTCTGGTCTATATACTGGTCTATATGGGGTGACGGGAGCGAACTATGAACATCGAAATTGGATCTTACGAGGCAAAGACAAAGTTGCCGGAGTTGTTGCGAAGCATCAAGACTGGAAATCGCTACACCATCACCTTGCGGGGCGAAGCCGTGGCCGACCTTGTGCCGACACAACAAAACAAGCACTCGGATGCCGTGGCGGCTGTAGATGACATGCTGTCCTATATGCAGGCTCACAAATCGGGAGCAGGTATCGATCTGAAAGAGATGATCAACGAGGGGCGTGCGTGAATCTTGTTCTCGATGCGTCAGTCGCACTGCTATGGTTGGCACCGCAAACTAACCCTGCTGGCGTCGATTATGCGGCTTCCACGCTGAAAGCCCTAAGGCAATCACAAGCTGTCGCGCCATCTCTGTTTGCATTCGAGATTGCCAACGTGGTTACTAAGCTCGAATACAAAGAGGTTGTTACCGAAGCCGACTCGCAACGCTACATTGCGGTGCTAGAGCGCCTCGACATTACTGTTGACCAAGCGACAGCAGCACATGCCTTGGGCGACACATTGAATCTCGCTCGCCGCTACAAGCTATCGGCCTACAATGCCGCTTATTTAGAACTGACGCTGCGGACAGGTCTTCCGTTGGCAACGCTTGATGCAGGTTTGGCAAAAGCCGCTACAACCGCAGGTGTTTCAATCTTTGGTGCTCCTGGTTTCAACCAGAGACATTAACTGGACAGTTTCTTCTTGACACCTATTCCGACCTCAGTTTGCACATGGCCTATTCTTTGTTTATACGAAGAATCGATAGCAGATATCGTAGCTAAGCGATCACACCATTTACGAAGATACGGGCCACGAGAGCGGCTGCATCCTCTGGGCTTATGATGTCAGCTGAGACCAGCTTGTTCGAGATTCCAAGCAAGCCCCATAGATAGTATGAGATCATCTCTGGGTTCAAAGTTCCATCTATCTCGCCTTTAGCGAATCGATCGGCTATCAGGGATTTGATAGTTGGCGATATCGCCTCTTTCGCTAAAACTTTATTGGTATCGTTTTCGATGTTGCTAAGTACAATTGAGTGGCGGCGCGCCAACGAGATTATGCTTCGAGCAATCCTCGAGAGAGCCTCCTGCAGAGACACACCTTCGAAGCTAAGGAGGCGCAGCTCTTCACCGAGGTCCTTGAAAGCTACCTCGTGGAGCTTCAAAAGGAGAGAGTCGCGGTTTGGAAAATAGCGATAGAGTGTCGCCCTGCCCACGCCGGCATAGTGGGCAACGTCGCCCATTGAGGCACCTTCGCCCTTCTCTCGATATGCCTTCGCTGCCCCTTCGAGTATTGCGACAACTGTTCTGTCTCTTAGATCTACGTTCTCTGTCATTTACTGATACCTCTATGTATAAACATTATACACAATTGTTTGTTATTGAGACATACTTGTATCAAAAGTAGTTATACTTGTTTCATATAAGTATTTAGGAGAAGTAAATGGCAAAAGTAAATGTGGGAGCTGAGGTTGAGGCTCCGGTAAGGGAGAGGAGCGTTGGCGTAATCATTGGCGCGCTAATGCTCGCTATGCTCCTAGCCGCCCTTGACCAGACGATTGTTTCAACTGCACTACCAACAATTGCGGGAGACCTAGGTGGAATCAACCACCTTTCTTGGGTTGTAACCGCATACCTAATCACATCTACAATCACGACTCCCCTATGGGGTAAGTTAGGGGACATGTACGGTCGTAAGAAGCTGTTCCAAGCTTCGATCGTAATATTTCTAGTGGGTTCTGCACTTTCAGGTATTTCGCAGAATATGACCCAGCTGATTGCCTTCCGAGCGATCCAAGGTATCGGAGCTGGAGGCTTGATGGTCGGCGCTCAGTCGATCGTTGGCGACATCGTCTCACCTCGAGATCGAGGCAAGTACCAAGGCTTCTTCGGAGCTGTCTTCGGACTAGCGTCCGTCATTGGACCTCTCATCGGTGGCTACTTTACCGACTCGCTTTCATGGCGATGGGTCTTCTACGTCAACCTACCAATTGGGATAGTTGCCCTTGGTGTTATTGCAGTTGCCTTGAAGTTGCCAGTTCGCTCAACAAAGCACCGCGTCGACTACTTGGGAACGGGTCTCATGGCCGCAGCGGTAACGATATTGATCCTCGTAACCACATGGGGCGGAACCACTTATCCCTGGACGAGCCCAACTATCATCTCGCTATCAATCATCGGCGTAGTGCTGCTAATAGCATTTGGATGGGCCGAGACAAAGGCTGCGGAGCCGCTACTTCCGCCTTCGATCTTCAAGGTTCCATCGGTTACAGTTCTCTCCGCGATAGGTTTCATAGTCGGCTTTGCAATGTTCGGAGCGATCGTCTATCTTCCGACCTTCCTTCAGACCGTCTTTGGATCTTCGCCTACCCAGTCAGGGCTACAACTTCTGCCCCTCATGGCTGGCCTGCTGACGGTCTCATTGGTCTCTGGACAATTGATTACCAAACACGGTAAGTACAAGATCTACCCCGTCGTTGGCACCGCAGTTATGACTGGCGCGATGGGATTGCTATCTACAATGACGATCCACACCTCTCTGATCGTATTGAGCCTCTACTCGCTCATCCTCGGTGCTGGAGTCGGTGGAGTAATGCAGGTACTGGTTATCGCAGTTCAGAATGCCGTACCGTATGAGATGCTCGGCGTAGCCACCTCTTCGGCGACCTTCTTTAGATCGATCGGCGGATCGTTCGGAGTTGCAATCTTTGGTGCAATCTTCAACTCGAGATTAACCTCAAATCTTGATAAGTATCTACCAAAGTCGGCCCTGAAGTCCCTCGGTAGCAGTGGAACATCATCGCTAGCCCTAAATCCGGCTCAGCTAAAGACACTTCCTGCAGCTGTACACTATGGCTTTATACAGTCGTTCGCTCACTCGCTAGACACGGTGTTTCTCGTGGGAGTTCCGATTACAGCGATCTCCTTCTTCCTGTCACTCATGATCAAGGAGATACCACTGAGGAAGTCGGTCCATACGTCCGCCTCTGTGATGGAGTAGGATCTGTAGTCAGACTAAGCGTCGATGATCAATTAGGTAATTGAAAAATCAGTAAAAAAAGCACCCCCTTTCATCTAGGAAGGGGGTGCTTTTTTAATTACTTCAAATGCCATCGGCGGCAAAGATCACCTCGATGGCTAAGTCAAATTGCTACTCGAGCGATATCTCGAGCCACTCATCTTCAAGTACTGCCTTTTCAGCTACTAACGACTTCACCTGCTGGCCGAGTTCAATTGCGCGCTGATATTC
Organism: Actinomycetes bacterium; assembly: GCA_021826315.1. Classification (GTDB taxonomy): domain Bacteria; phylum Actinomycetota; class Acidimicrobiia; order Acidimicrobiales; family Acidimicrobiaceae; genus Acidithrix. Next base: position 23,788 of record JAKAZZ010000027.1, on the reverse strand, counting down.
CTCGTAAGTAATCGCCGATATCTCATCGTTCAACTTCGCAATCTTCTCATCGATTCGGCCAAGTTTACGCTCGATATTATTTAGCTCCTTGTTGCGGGAGCGCTTTGGGCCCTGAACACCTGCAGAGGTCGTGGACGAGCCCTGTTGCATCGGAGCCAACTTTGATCGCCCCCCAAGCTTCGCTTCTGCAGCTACCGAAAGTGCCTCGAAGTACGAATCGACGCCCCTTGGTAGATGATGGAGCTTCCCATCGATTAAGAGGTATTGATTATCTGTGACTCGCTCAATCATGTAGCGGTCGTGCGAGACCATAATCAATGTACCAGCCCAGGAGTCAAGGAGATCTTCGATGGCAGTTAACATGTCGACATCCATGTCGTTAGTTGGCTCGTCGAGAATTAGAACATTTGGCTCTTCCATAAGCGTCATTAGTATCTGCAGGCGTCGTAGTTGTCCTCCGGAGAGGTCGATGAGGTGCGTCGCTAATTCGTCGCTCGAGAACCCCAGCCTCTCAAGTAGATTTGCAACCGATACGTCCTCTTTGCCGATACTGAAGGAACGCCGGTACTTCTCTACAACTTCGAAGATCCTCTTTCCCTTTAGGGACTCCTCAAACTCAAATGTCTGCGTGAGGGAACCGAACTTGACGGTTTGACCTATCATCACGCTTCCGGAATCCGGTGCTAAGCGACCTGTCATCAAGGCGAGCATGGTCGACTTACCAGCCCCATTTACACCTAAGATGCCGACCCTGTCACCTGGCCCAACGGCGATACTTTCGCTCCGAATGACATCTAGACCCTCGTAGGAGTAGCTAACATTACGCAACTCAATAACGTCGCGTCCGAGTCTCCTGTTGGCGAGGGCCCTGAGCTCAACGCTATCTCGAATCGGCGGCTCCTTGGAGATGATCTCATTGGCGGCGTCTATTCGAAACTTAGGCTTCGCCGTACGCGCAGGCGCACCTCGTCTAAGCCAAGCCAACTCCTTACGGGCGAGGTTCATCCTCTTCGTCTCGACGACCGAAGCAATGCGATCGCGCTCATACTTGGCTAAGACGTAAGCGGCGTAGCCGCCTTCAAAAGGCTCTACCATTCCATCGTGTATCTCCCAAGTGTTGGTACAGACTTCGTCCAAGAACCAACGATCGTGGGTTATCACCATCAGAGCGCCGTTTCCGCTTCCGAGTCTTGACCTTAGGTGACGTGCAAGGAAGACAATCGCGCCGATATCGAGGTGGTTGGTTGGCTCATCCAACAAGAGAAGATCGTAGTCTTGGATCAGAACAGCGGCGAGGGCCACACGTCGAGATTCACCACCACTGAGGTCAGCGACGGATATGTCTAGCGGGATCGGCTCCACCAACCCTCCGACAACCTCTCGCACCAAGGGGTCACTGGCGTAGTCGTACTCCGTCCTGTCACCAAAGAGCCAATCCCGAACGGTAGTTGCCGCTTTGGATTCAACCATCGTCGGCACATCACTTTGAGAGATGTATCCGACTCGGAGGCCGCTCCTGTAGGTGACCTTACCATTGTCAGGTTCAAGATCCCTCGCCAGAATTCGCATAAGCGAGCTCTTACCGTGGCCATTTCGTCCTACGACGCCTATCGCGTCACCATCGCTTATTCCAATGGTTACATCAGTCAAGAGTGTCCGCGTCGGATAAGCCAACGAAATCTTTTCTGCACCTACCAGGTGACCCATCGATACCCTCTAAACATCTATTTCGCTTTTTACGTGCATTAACAGCATAAAGAGACAAGTGGCCTCCCATTGCGTGAGCAAAGGCAGTCACCTTGCGAAGATGTCGCGCAGCGTCGTAGAACAAGTGGAGACTTGCCCCCCTGTTGGCTAAAACTAGAGGGCCAATTACAACCCAATTCCGAGAAGCAAGATCATTTCGGACACACTCATATCAAACACGAATTGAAAGATAATGTTGGAACAGCTGTCCGAGGCAGAGAGCGCCGCATAGCTCTCTTCCGTAGGATCGTTCTCGAGTATTCTTTGCGCTCGTTCGGTTGCCACTAAACCGTCCTGTCTGGAGCTAGATTTTAAAATTTGCCTTGATATAAACCTTAATTCAAGTCGCTAAATAAGGGATACTTCTACGGCAACCATTCGAAATAAACTTCATCTGCTCGGTAAGGATTGAATTTTTATACATGAACAGATTTACGCAAATACTTATTATCACGACAGCATTCAGCGTTATACAATTCATATTTAGCCAGTTCGAATGGGGTAGAAGGCAATTTTTCCGTAAATAAATAACTAGGGTCTTAAGACTCATTCGTATACGAAGGAGTTCAATATTTGTGGTTCAATGACGAAGAAAAGGGGTAGAGGTATTTCCCTTTACCAAAAATTGTGCAAAACATAGATTCGACTAACTTAGGTCAATCTGCGCGCTAGGAGGAATAGTGGAGAATCTAATGAGACGGATCTCTAACATCTCGCTAAAAAGGCGCCTCTTCATCGTCACCATTGCTCTCTCAATTGTGAGCATCTTGACCGGAGGCATCGCCTTTTTAGAAATGTCGAGTATCAACGGAGCTGCTCAAAATATCTATCAAAACGGTGCCCTTCCGATTTCGTACTTAGCGACTGCTAGAAGTAACTTCCTTACTTCACAGGGCGATATAACTCTCCTAGCGGTCACGTCATCTCCATCAGCACAGAGTGCGCTCAAAGCTGAAATCGGAACTACCTTCGAAAAATTCTCTTCGGGAGTCACCTCCTACCAAGCAAATCTTCAGTCCTTTGAAAACAATAAAAGGGTGGTTGCCAACAAGATCGCATCCGAAATAAGAGTTCTCGATGGATACATGAACAAGGCCATCTCCATAGCGCATACACCGACGTTTGGCACTTACTACGATTCCACGATCTACCCGATGAGAAATTCAATTATCTCTGGTTTAGGAACGCTGATGTCCCTTGAGCGATCGAATGCCGGGGTTCTCGCAGTTGGAGCAAGTAGTACACAGACTCAGGCGATGCTGATCGTTCTCGCGGTTCTGATAATTGGACTCTCCTTCGCACTATCCTTCGCCTTCCTTACGGCTAAGAGCATCACCAAGCCGATGGCCGCGATCATGGAACTGATCGAGGGTCTTGGTGCAAGCGACTTAACCAAGCGCAGCAACCTCAACTCAAAAGACGAGATGGGGCAAATGGGTTACGCCCTAGATAAGGCAGTTGCCGACATCGCAGGAACCATGCTGTCGATAAATGACGCGGCTGACACCTTGGCGGCTGCAGTCACCGAACTTAATGCCACCGCTGATCAAGTAGGAGGTAACGCTCAAGACGCCTCCGATAAGGCGATATTGGTGTCAGCTTCAGTTGAAGAGATTGCATCGATCCTATCTTCACTTTCAAGCGGCGCCACACAGATGACAGCATCGATCGCAGAGATATCTAGAAGCGCATCGTTTGCTACCGAGATAACCGAGGGCGCTGCAAATCTCGCTGGATCAGCGAGGAAGACTATTGACGACCTAGATGCTGCGAGTGAGCGAATTGGAGGAGTTGTAGAGTTGATAGCTTCTATCGCCGAACAGACCAACCTCCTAGCACTAAATGCGACTATTGAATCGGCTAGAGCTGGCGAGGCTGGGCGAGGCTTTGCGGTAGTCGCCGATGAAGTAAAAGACTTAGCTGTAGAAACGGCCAAGGCTACCAAGGGTATCGCTTCGCAAATTGATGAAATTCGCCAAGAGACGAAGAGCGCAGTAGAAATCATCACAAAGATCACTGAAGTCATATCAGAGGTGAATAAATTGCAGATGACGGTATCGGCAGCCGTAGAAGAGCAGAGCGCAACTACGACCGAGATTACCCGTAGCGTCGAAGAGGTTGCAGTTGGCTCGAATGAGATTGCTGCAAACGTTTCAAATGTGGCCTCAGCGTCGCGCTCGACCACTGAGGCAATGGAGGCTTCCAAGATTGCCTCGGGAGATTTGGCCCGACTAGCCAATAACTTGGCCGTAATGGTCGGAAAGTTCACCCTTCCAAGCGACGGATCACGACGAACTTCACGAAACATTGATGCTAATGAGCGATTTGGCTATCGCGGTGACGACAGCCAATTTGGCGACCAATTCAGCGATCGCAGTCTGACGAACTAGCCACTCAGCTCAGAAAACATCCTACCAGAAGCTACTACTAGCAATTCTGATAGGTAAGACCCCCAAACATAAAGACGATCCCACGGGTACCAAACCAGTCCCACCCATGGGATCGTCTTTATCTAAGCCTTGTCCTCGCGATACCGTAGTTGCTGATCGGACTAGGTGCTAGCCACTACCCTGTTGCCAACGAGGGAAGGCACCTTGGTGACCGAAGAGGCAAATTTAGCGCAACAGAGTTGAAACGGCGGCTTTACTAATCCTGATAACCACACACATTTAAGCGAGCGATAGTCGCTAACTAGCAGGGATTGAGCTACCGTGTTCAAAGACTGCTCCAACTTGGCGGTAGTACCCACCGATGTATTCTTCTACTGCTAGAGTGGCTACCTCTTCATAAGGGTCTTCGAAGTATTCGATCACCGCGGTACCGCTATAGGCTTGACCACCTTCAAACTTTGATCCAGAGGAGACGATAAGTTCGTTTAGGGTATCTGTTCCGTCAGCCTCAATCGAGGGCACGACTCGCGAGTGGAGCATAGGCAAAGCGTTTACGAATCCATTGGTATCAGATTCACGATCAAGTGTAACGACAACGTTCGCTATTCGGCGATCGTTGGCGGCTAATGTACCAGCGAAGGTGTTGCCAACTCCAACTTGTGGCGCCGCGAAAGAGACAGGATGAGGACGAGTCTGGTGGATAGACCCAAGTTTCTTTGGGTATCCCTGAAACAGCCCCCTTGCGATAGCAAAGTCTTTGTCAACCCAGATAAAGAGACATCTCGAATAGGTAACGCCTCGGAAGCTGCAGCGCACCACAACGAACGCTTCTTTATATTGGGAGCGTACCGGATCGAGCAACTCCTCACGTGAGGTGGAACACGACTGCCAATCGGCAAAGATCAACGCAACCGCTCCTGGATCTTCGGGCGCTAATTCAACCCCGTTGGGCAACAGTCGCTCAATGTTTGCTGGGTCAGTACGGTATTCAACGGTCAGAAGATCACCGGAGTAGAACCACGGAGGGGAAGGAATGATTGAAGCCTTACCAGTAGTAGTCCGTGGATAGAAAAATCCTTTATCTGCCGCCATTGCCCCCTCTTTCCGAATAGCTAAATGTTACCATTCGTGTACAAATGATTTCTTGGTATTCGCCAAGAGGTGTTGCGAAATTCAAAAAGGCCACATGAGCCCCTTATCGGAAGGCATGTGGCCTTTAAATCTCCCCTCCATCAAAGCGGATGGGATAATTACCGTGAAGGTGGTCTAACGAGAGAACCATCCCTTTTTGGCTTGAGTTGGGGCTTCATTGCATTGGCAACGTTGCGCTGGTGGAATATGACCTAGGACTTGCTCCACGTGACGACCACATCCGGCCCACGTTGGACGCTTGCATTTGTTACATGTAATAGCTTGGCACATACCCTACAGGGTATCATAAATGTCATGACATTAAAGCCGATATCTGCTAAAAAATCTTAGTATTTTCAATGATCTTTACACTTATCCACTTCAGGGTAAATTCTTATCAAAGTAATAACATTTGTCGGAAATCAGCTAATAATCTTGATAGAGTAAAAGTCGACATAAAAAGTCGGGAATAAGCGAAGTCACGATAAGGCTTTAACTCTTGACTGAAGAAGTGATTGGAGAGAGATGAAGATCGCGAGCGATGTAACCGAGCTCATTGGCCATACCCCCCTCGTAAAGCTAAATCAAATAGCTGGTGGAAGTAAGGCAACAATCCTTGCCAAGTTGGAGTTCTTTAATCCATCCAAGAGTGTCAAAGACCGTATCGGTTTGGCGATGATCGAGGATGCAATCGCCGCCGGAAAAATCAATAAAGACACCGTCGTAGTCGAACCAACCTCTGGAAACACCGGTATTGCCCTCGCTATGGTCTGCGCGGCAAAGGGGATCAAATGTGTCCTAGTCATGCCTGAGACGATGAGCAAGGAGCGCAAGATGCTTCTTCGCGCATACGGAGCGGACCTAATCTTGACCCCAGGTAGCGAAGGAATGGGTGGAGCGATCGGCACCGCTACGCAGTTGGCCAATTCGAACCCCAACTACTTCATGCCCCAGCAATTTGAAAACCCAGCCAACCCAAGGATCCACTACAACACAACGGGACCAGAGATATGGGACGACACAGACGGCACCGCAGATATCTTGGTTGGCGGAGTAGGAACCGGCGGCACCATTAGCGGCGCTGGCCTCTTCATAAAAGAGAAGAACCCTAACTTCAAGATCATCGCAGTTGAGCCATCTGCATCACCTGTACTGTCCGGTGGAGCTAAGGGACCTCACCCCATTCAAGGTATCGGCGCAGGCTTCGTGCCCGCCACCTACAACGGCGAGATCATCGACGAAGTGATAAAGATCGATAATGAAGTTGCATTCGATACCGCGCGCAAAATGGCAACCAGCGAGGGAATCTTGGTTGGAATCTCTTCTGGTGCATCGGTTGCTGCAGCCCTCGAAGTAGGTTCACGCGAGGAGAACGCAGGAAAGAATATCGTCGTGATAATCCCATCCTTCGGAGAGCGGTACCTGTCCACTGCCCTCTTTGCGAACCTGGAAGGCTAGTAACGTGTCGATCGTTGAGACCATCAAAAGAGATGTAACTGCGACGTTGACACGAGATCCAGCGGCGAGAAACCGCCTCGAAGTGGTGCTTTTGTATCCGGGCTTCCATGCGGTCTTGATCCATAGGGTATCCCATGTGCTCTGGGAGCGAGGTCTGCGCTTACCAGCGAGAGTTCTCTCTGCCTTGGCCTTTCGGTTTACCCAAGTCGATATCCACCCTGGCGCCACAATAGGTCCAGGGTTCTTTATCGATCACGCATCTGGAGTCGTAATCGGCGAAACATCTGTCGTAGGTCATGATGTAACCCTCTACCACCAAGTAACTCTTGGCGGTAGAGGCGACCAGACTGGTAAGCGCCATCCAAACATCGGTGATCGAGTAGTAATCGGCAGCGGTGCGAAGGTCCTTGGCGCCATAACAATCGGAGCGGATTCAAGAATAGGTGCCAATGCAGTGGTCGTTCGTGACTGCCCGCCTAATTCTGTGGTCGTGGGTGTACCAGGCCAAGTAGTTTCCACTCCACCTAGCTATGCTCGCCTACCCTCTGTTGCGCGCGCTGGACTTGATATGCCAGATGCAATCGGCGAAGGATTGAAGTCACTTATAGAGAGAGTCGACGAGATCGAATCATCGATGGAAGAGATAACGCAGATGCACTCGTCGTCGCACCCGATTCGACCAAACTCGGAGGGATTTTGGTCTTTTGATGACTTTTCAATCTAACTTTATGCTGATTACCAAGATATAAACAGCTTTAGTCGATGCGCCAATAATGTCAACTTAAAAAAATACCGATCGAAGCTGTGAAAAAATTCGATCGGTGTTTTTATTTTGAGACGAAAGAAAGACTTAGCCGAGAGAGAGTTTCATCGAATCCCAATACATTGATTCGTTCTGTCACAACACGATGGTCTTCACTCGAGCGGTAATGGTTCAAACCCAATAATAACCAAAAGGAGCTACTCCAGCTGTGGTAGAACCAGCGGAACTATTGGGACACCAGAGGACGCACAAAACGGCGGTCATATCATAGAAGATCCGAAAGCCCTATCCAAGGTAAAGATTCTTCCAACAATGGGACGGGGCTGGTTGACAAAGAAGGAGCGTTACACGGGAGAGGCTGGCTGACGATTACGTAGGACCAGTTCACTTTTCTTCGTATCCTCCTGAGCTTCGTCATCAAGGGCGTATCTGGAAGGGCAGATACTCTCAAATAACTTGCGACAGCCATGTTTCAAAGATCAGGCCACCATCCAAGTAACTAATTGATTTTATCAATTAGGCGCCGCTTCCTCAGTCTTTGGTGGATTTCAAACAGCGAGTCGTTGCGTGACGTAGATACTTCCTCTGTTACCGAAGATTTAGATATCACCAATTCGGAAAAGGTAATAGCTTGTTACATATGACAAATTCGCCCATGAGCGAACCTGAATCCGGTGACGGCGATAGGTCTTCCGTTACTCGTCACTCGTGGCGACAATACGTTCGGGCGATCGGACCTGGCCTCATCTCCGGCGCCTGCGACGACGACCCGTCCGGAATCGCCACCTATGCGCAAGCCGGTTCCCAGTTCGGTCTGTCATTTCTGTGGACCGCACTCTTCACGTTTCCATTGATAGCGGTAGTACAAGAAATATGTGATCGAACGGCTCTAGCGACCGGCACGGGTCTCGGAGAACTAGCGCTTAAGCGCTTTAACTTGACGGGGCGATGGATAGTAGGGGCTATTCTGTCCGCTTTAATCGTGGCCAACACTCTAAATATCTCGGCGGATTTGGTGGCCATAGGATCTGGCATGAACCTTCTTAGGGCAGGACCCACGTGGATATGGGCGCTGCTGGCGGGTATAGCAATATCTGTCCTCGTGGTCAAAGGTTCATTTGAACACCTTACGCAAGTATTCAAGGTACTGGCGGGGACGCTCGTCGTCTACATCGTCGTCATGGTTAGCGTCACTCATGATTGGCTAAGGATTTTACAATACGGCGTTATCCCGCATATTCAGCTCAAAAAGTCCTACATTTCCTTACTGGCGGCTTTACTGGGTACGACGATTTCTCCCTACATCTTCTTCTGGCAGAGTGCTAATCGTCTCGAAGAGATGCACGAGGAGCCCGAGGGAGGATCCCAGGTTGAACCTCTAAAGAGGAGAAGCGTCCGGCAGGCGAAGTTCAAGCAACGAACTAGTCGCCTCGACGTCTTCACGGGAATGGCGTTTTCGAACATTGTCATGTTCGCAATCATTGGGACTACGGGACAGACGCTTCACGCACACGGTATCACGAATATCCAAAGTGCCACCCAAATCGCGAGCGCACTCAAACCCGTCGCTGGCAGTCTGGCCAGTGTGATCTTTGCTCTGGGATTCATCGGGAGCGGATTGCTCGCCATCCCCGTTCTCGCGGCATCAGGATCGATTGGCTTGTCAGGCCTTTTAGGAAAGGAGTGGGGGTTCTCACGAAAGATCCGCGAAGCGCCTCTCTTTTACATCCTCGTCGCTGTTGGAACAATAGGGGGCACGGCACTTAGCCTTCTGAACATCAATCCAATAAGTCTCCTCGTCTTCGTCGCCGTCATTAACGCCATTATTTCCGTACCTTTGTTGATCTTGGTCATGATCATATCCAACAGTCGCGACTTAATGGGTAACTACGTCAACGGCTACGCCGCAAATATCGTCTGTGGATTGACATGCGTTGTGATGCTCGTTGCCCTAATCGCACTTTTTGCGACGGGTGGCATCTCCGTCTAAATGGCGCGGTGACCTCAACTGACGATTCCGCCCAGCAGACAATATCACAACGGTTCATTTGGAGCTACGAAACGAAGACTTAGCGGCGCCTTCTCGCGGAGACATCAACCACATTTACGTTCGTGCGTACATAGAACCAGCTAGGGACCCTACACCTACCTCTCTGAGGAAACTATTCAGTGGTACTCGCGTAGGAGTAGCACGTACCCTTTGGTCGGGGTTAGGGCCGTAGGCTAAGTCAGACACTACTACCGTTAGCAGCTGCGGTTGAGGAGAAGGCTGCGTTTTATTAATCGTAGGAATAGCTGTAGGTCGGCTACTGCTGTTGTACCAGTAGCCGACGTCGAGCACGAGTACCAGAATCGCTACACCGAGCAGTACAAAAAAACGTAAGCGTGAGCGCGGTTGTACTGCTGGAGGCAATGGAACGTGCGTCGGTTCAGGTTGTGGCGCATCGGAGTTGAGTACCATTTGTGGAAATTATCCAATAGCTATTTCACGGAAATATCGTCCTTTTCTTGCTATTACGGCGAAGCGATTGAAGCTAGATGGCTTTTAAAAGCTGAACCATCCGGCGAAACCGATGTTGGCGTGCCACCCCAATCGGCAATCAACTCGTGGTTTGATGGCTGGTTTCCTACGATGCAGGAGGTGCTGGTGTTCACGCTCCAAGTCCAGACCAAATATGAAACGCCATTCTGGTCGGCCCAGTTCATGTAGCTATTCATGTAGTCAGCCGAACAGTCTGTTTCGCCAAATTCACCAGTTACTATTGGTATATTTGCCGCTTTAGCCCCGTTCAGTACTTCATTCCAGCATGTAACCGTAGTGCAAGCTGAATGAGGATCATTGTATGTATGAAAACTAATAATCAGCTGGCGTAAGGGATCCTTTGGTAGGTTTTGCATCTCAGGGCATATGACAGTAGTGGCTGAAGCAACACTGACACCACAAGGCCTAGCGTATTGTAACCCGCCCACCATAATGGGCTGTCGAGCGCCCGCCGACCTGATAGCGTCAACCAGCTGTTGCATACCAGCAGTTTGATAAGTAATTACTTTGCCTTTAAGGCGCGTCAAGGTAAGGGGTGTGGTATTTTCACAACCGTTGATCCAGCACGACCAGTCCGCCGTGGTCGGGCTGTGGCCGCCTAAGTACGGTTCATTAAAAGCGTCAAATATAACCCCCGGTGTCGATGCGTACGCCGCAGCCACTTGAGACCAAAAAGTAGGAGAGTGGTCTGCGTCAGCCATCGGCCACTGCCCCGTCGCTTTGTAGCTACCTGGAGCCGCCCAGTGCAAATCAAGGATGGCTGTAATACCTGCGCTATTTAAAACTGACACCCAGTTTTTTATAGCATTCCTATAATTGGCTCCTGAATAAGCTGCAGGGGCACCATTGATACCGAGCCAGCAGTCTTCATTGAGTGGTACCCTGACGGCATTAATATGCCACGCCCGCATGCCTTGCGCTTCTGAGCTATTTAGAGGTCCCGGCGATATGCCGGTATCGCTAATGCAGCTACTTTCAGTGCCGGCAGCATCAACACCCAGAAGACGAACGGTCTGCCCAGCGGTATTTAATAGGTGAGTGCCGCTTACCTTTATGCTAGAACTGGATGCTACAGAAGTATTTGAGATAGATGTTACAGAAGTATTTGGTTTGGGTTTGGGTTGATTTTGATTATTACGTTGTCTGCCCCAAACAAACCAGCCCACACCCAGAACGACAGCAATAACAAGTAAAACTGATAAACCCTCTAGAAGTGTAAATCCATGATTGGTTAGGCGTTTCACATAAGCAGCTTAACGTATTATGGATTAGGTTTAAACTTCGCTTCATGCCCTCGATTTACTTGCGCCGAGTTCTTTGCTTGGTGTCTTGAGCTTCACGACTGATGTCCGCTTCGATTACCAATACTCCACGACGCGCACTCGAATCCGGTGGTGGCATCCCTCCAGTCACGGTCCCAATTCAAAGTCACATCGAGCCTTCACCGTCCATGTGTGCAAATCCTCCGGTGAACGATCCATCTGCGAACAACTCTGTTCGGGGTGTAATAGCTTTATGAATCGAGTAAGAGTAGGGGTACATAGTGCCTTCTATGAAGAACCAATCTCCATCATCGATCCACTTGGGGAGGATGCGATACAAGCGAGAAAAGCAAATCGGGGAAACTTGACATTTTGCCACTCAGTTCGAATCGATAACACCTAACAACTATTGCGGTGCCTTCCAGCAAATACGCTGGTGTTTTCCGATCCAGAAGAGATCTGTAAGCTACGTGTGACCCTAACCAAGGTAGAGGACGCATTGAAAGCCCTAAAGGTAGATCTTGGGATGAGACCGACCTATCACCAACTAGCTAGACGAACCGCAGCGCAACTGTTCATCGCGGTACTTGCCTGTCACCTCCTTAGTGCCGTTGAGCTGACCGTAAGACAAGACAACGACAAGAAAAGATGGTCAACCATTAAAGAGCAACTCACTAGTCACTACCGAGCCACCATAGTTCTTGCATCAGACAAAGGCGTCTTCTACGATACCCGCGCTCATAGCGTTGGAGATCCGGTTCGCAAAGAGACCTACCATCTCTTAGGAGTTAGTGATCCCCTTGGGCGGATCAAGACGTCTGCGACGCATTTGCAGTGTCCTAAAGTAAAACTATATGCTCAACTAGCTGGGAGAATGGGTTGGCTTTACGAGCGATTGATTAACATATTCCGAATAATAGCAAGTAAAACATAAGTCGCAATACCGAATAACCAGCGACACAAAGTCTTGGAATTAACTCGTCGGTGGTTCCTGAAGCGCGATTCACTCCAATAAGTTGTGACTCGTATGTAAAGGGAAATTCTCGTATGCTCGAGCAACAAGCTGGGTCAACTTATGATGGGAGAAACCTAATGTGGCGCGGCCCTAATCCATCAGAAACGACGACTTAGCCGAAGTTTGAGGGAGCGACCATCGGGATCAAAAATTAACCGGTACGCAATACTGGCCCAACGTCGACTACTCGGTGGGACGGAATCAATGACGTGCGAACGGACTCTACCTAGCGGACGGTTCCCTTCTCCGAGACTCGGCTGCCAGTCTTCGAGTTCACGGGCTATCTTCTTCCAGAGATCGGAACCGTGAGCCAAATCTAAGAGTTCCAAATCCGCGGGCGAGCGTCCGAGGTGCTCAGCCCAAAGCGCCAGTCGTAACTCGCGCGCAAACTTGCGGCTTCCGTCACCGAGTCCACCCGGATCAACAGGAATCCGTTCGTCGAGCGTACTATCAATCACCGCGCAGGACAGTTCCGAATCATGGGTCCACGAGCGACGATTCAGATTATCCGAACCGACAGTGGCCCATACGTCGTCAATAACACAGACCTTGGCGTGAACGTAGATAGGGGTTCCGGATTCGTTCTCGACGTCGTAGATACCTACCCGCTCGCCACCGGCTTTCTTGATGATGTCAATGGCCCGCGTCTGAGCCAACCTGCTTGGTGGACCCGACAACTTTCCGTCCTTATCCGGGTAACGCGGGACGACGCAGATGACTTGCAGCCCCGGTTGTCGACATAATGCATCGGCGAGTAGTCGCGCGATTTCGATAGACCAGAAATATTGGTCCTCTATATAGATCAACGACCGCGCTCTTTCAATCGCCTTGGCGAACGCTCGCGCCACGCTTCGTTCGCCTTCGGGCGCGAAAGGATACTTGGGACGTTTCGAAGGATAGGTCCGAAGCACTTGCACGGCGTGACCGCCCTGTGTCGGTGGGTCATCCAGACGCGCGGGGAGCGGACGAGCGACACGATCACGCGACAAAACTTGTGATAAAAACGCTCTCAGTCGACCCGCGTGATTAAGTGCGGTCTGATCTTCCCATCGTTCCCGGAACGTGCCATCAAGTTCAGAAATGGCTGGTCCATGTATTTCTAGTTGGACATCGTGCCAGGGCGGGCAGTGACCGAAACGAGGGTCTAACTTGATGACTTGATGATCTCCCAGGTGGTCAGTGTCATCTCGACGACCATGGCTCAGGTCGATTCCACCGATAAACGCAACGTCATTTTCAGGACAAGTGGGGCGTCTAAGGATGACCAACTTTTGATGATGCGATCCGCCCCGGCGCACTCGCTCGTCAAGCAGAACTTCACCACCAGCCTCGGTAACGTCGATTGCGAGGCGTCGATTCCTCTTCGAGCTAAACCCAAAACGGTCACTGTGCGAACGCCAGAGCAACCCCCGAATGTCGACTCCTCGTCGACATAATTCAGCCAAGTGGGTTGCAATAGACGTCCCGTCACTGGAGATACGTTCGTCCGCGTCTCCTCGCCAATCAGTGAAACGAACTTCGTCATGAGCCTCAAGGCTCGAGAAGGCTTCTTCCAGTTTGGTGAAATAAGATAACCCATCGATATGGAACGAAACTTGATTACCTTCGGTCCACGCAACTCCCGTGGACCGATGCAAGTCGATCTGGGTCATTGGGTTTCCTCGTTCTTTCGAGGTTAGAAACCAGTCATCGAAACGTATCATGACTCAGCGTACTATGTAGGTACCGAGAGGTCCAATCTTCGCCAACTACGCGCGAGCGGACTCGAAGCACGACTGAACCTTCCCACGATACCTGACACTGTTCTCCCTAAATCAATGGAGAATGGTAGTCATGGGAGAATTTGCGCCCTGTTCTCGACAAAAGTGACATCCTCTTTTCCAACAATCTTTGTTGGATTAACTGGTGTCCACTGAATCTGGGGAAACCTCGACCACTTCTTGAATCACTGACCCCAAGTCAAAGTGATGTCGAGGCTTCATCTCTCCTAGGTAACAAGCGCATATAGTCTAAATTAAATCAGTTACCTAATTGCGCAAATGCAGTGAGGGTGAAATAAAGAAAAGACAGAGAGGATTACAGCCAGTAATTCTCTCTGTCTTATTTATCTTGCTAAGTTACCTTGGTAATCTCCGCATCCGAACCCAAACGAGTCCGTAAAGTCGATTAATTATCCTGCGAGGACTTTACAGCAGTAGTGAGCGGTGTTGAAGTCGAAGTTGAACCAATTGCTGTTGGTGGAAGTTCGCTAGCCTCTTGACCGCCTGCATCTTCACTCTTTGGAAGAGTTGTTGGAGTATGTTCGACAGCCTCGCACTCGCCACTATGGTCGTCACCCTCGGAGGCGATAACGGTAGAAGTAGAAGTGGTCGTTGTGCTAGCCGAAGTAGAACAGCCCCCGCTAAGAGGCCCGGTCAAAGTGACTACAGTTGTTGAAGTTGGGGCGGTTGTACCCAAGGTGGTAGACGTTGTCGACGTACCCCCGGACGCACCTGTCGTGCTAGTTGACCCTCCAGTCCCAAGGGTAGTCGAGGTGCTTGCGGGCGCGATCGTCGAAGTAGACGTCGAAGTGCTCGATGCGACCGTCGTCGATGTGGTTCCACTTGCACCGGCTGTAGTTGGAACAGATCCTCCTAAAGAAGCAGTGGTTGTGGTTGAATCAACACTCGATGGAATAGTGACTCCAACCGCAGACGCCGTAAGCGACATCGCCTGCTGAAGTGGTCCAGGTAGCGCTCCTGATACTGCTGCTGCACCTGTACCGGTCACGAAAATCGCTGAGGCACCTGCGATTAGCGTCTTTGTTTTTATAGCTTTACCAAACATTTCCTACAAACATCCTTTCAGAAAACTCAACCGCTTGAGTTTTCCATACGCCCAACTCCAATACGAACTTGGACAGAAACTATCCCGCTCGTACTACGGACTTTCAATTGGATTCAAACTCGACGGACAATCTGGACCTTGTTAGATCGAAGACATCGACTTGAACCCTTATATCTATCCATTACAGTCGGAATGGTTGAGCGTTTAATAATTTGACTGTGAGAAGATTCATATAGACGGTCGCTTTTCACGACATTTCATTAATGATCGCTTATCTTTACGCACTTCTTAGCCTTGCACGGGCTGACATTTTCGAACCTAATGAGCCATAACCACTATGTATATGATCTCAGCGGGTAACGTAAAGCAATAACTAAATTGCCTTTCCCACAAGAAAGCATGAACCATCCATCAGAAAATAGCACTCAAAATGGCTGATAAATGAGCGATAAATAGTCCAGTATCATTTGTAGGTTCAATAATTTAGTTATCACTTTTGCTATGAAGCGTATTGAAAAATTACCGAAGTAGCATGGCCGGCCGAAGCATTAGTTACAGTCAAATATCCTCCGTTTCCTCCGGGGCAACATACGAGGTATGTCGCGAGAGAAACCTTCTGCCTTTTCCGTTATTTCGGGAGACGAGTAACGGCAATTCGGGAGTTTTGTAGCAATAATCCTGGAGAGGCGGTCGGCGAACTTCGAAGGGCGGGGGTCTCTCAAGTTCGTATGCGCTCTAGAAAGCTTTTGGTCGATGGATAAAGTTTGCTTAAAGATAGCGTCCGACCTATGGGCAAGGCCTAGAAGTACCTGACCGGCTTCGGAAATAGCTTCAACCGTGGCTAGGTTAGCTAAATCTTCCCGCTTTATAGTGCCAGCGCCGATCAATCCAAGATAGCCAGCTCTTTTTAGATTTGCATACGTAGGCTCTGAGATAGCATCGATCGTCCCTCCAAGCGCGGCCGTAGGAAGTAGGCTCCAGAGTGGAGAAACGGCTTGGCATCCAAATATCCTTGCCGACTTATTCGAATCACCAACGACAAATTTTCGAAATGGGTCGAAGAAGGGCCACCTATTCGACAGCACCACCCCTTCTAGTTGCAATCGCACCGTCACTAGCACAAAACAAACTAGGTACGAGAGATGCCATCATTAGCCACCTCTCAAATCCACCCAAGAACCTTTGCGAAAAGTCGCTTTCAATTCATCCAGCAAGACTTAACCAAACGCTGCCAACCGAAGTAGTAAACGACTTCGCCTCGGAGCCATTTTGTCCCAATCACGGTGCGCCTCGAAGCATTTGCTAAGTCGCTTAGGTGGATATCGCGTGTAAAAAGCTATATTTTGGCAAAGAACTCTTCGAGAGCTGAATTGACGAAGTCAGGCTTCTCTTGCTGAATCCAGTGGCCCGCATCCTCGACGATCTCCACTCGCTTTAGATTGGGCATATACGAATTCATGGTCGGAATCGATTCGACAACACCCATGAAATGGGTAACAGGATCAGATGCACCGGCTAAAAACATAGATGGTGGGAGTACCTTAGCGCGTGCGAAAGGGGCGGTAAGTTCCCAGTTGTAGTCAAAATTTCGGTACCACGAAAGCGGGCCAAAGAAACCACTCGCAGTGAACTGCTCAACAAAATGATCAAGGTCGTGTTGAGTGAGCCAAGTCGACGACGTAATATCGATATTTGGAGCGGTAGACATCAGCGGTTCGTTACCCCTTTTCGCCATCGACCACGTCTTTCCAACGAGGCGAATCGCATCGTGTGATATACCGAGATACATCGCCTTCAAACTCGCTGCGATATCATCTTCAAAGTCTGCTTCAGCCTTTCCTACCTCTTGAAAGTAGATCTGATAAAAGTTCTCACCTGCCATGGTCCGAATTCGCTCGAGAGGTGGCGTTGCAGTCCTCGGACGAAATGGCACGCTCAGTCCAGCAACTGCCCTCACAAGATCGGGGCGAAATATTGCTATATTCCATGCGAGCGCGGCGCCCCAATCGTGGCCCACGAGAAGAAAAGGCCCTTCCTTGATTGATGCGGCAACGGCGATTGCATCGCCAGCCAAAGACAAGCTGTTGTAGGAACTTACCTCCTTAGGCGAAAAGGATCGTCCGTACCCTCTCTGGTTGAAAGCCGCAACGGTATATCCCCTTTGGCTAAAGTACTCCAATTGACTCCTCCAAGAGTACCAACCCTCTGGGAAACCATGAAGAAAGAGGATGAGCGGACCTTCACCTTCTGTGACTAAGTCAAATTGCTTTCCGTCGACCTCTACTAAAGAAGATTTCACTATCCTCATTCCCCCCAAAAAAGTTCAAGGCCAAGGAGGCATCCCTTGTCCCGCGCGACGACATAAAGATTCGTCATCTCACTAAAGCAGCGCATCATCTCAGGTTACCAATTGATGGGCGTTTGTGTGAGGCTTAGGCAATTCGCTCCATCGGGCTTGTAAAGCTTTTTTCCTCAGAAGCTAAATCACAAATTTGTCCTATGTGAAAAATTCGCTTCAAATGAACTTACGCTAACTTACTGATGTGCGACCTTTGCGTAAAACCAATCGCACAGATTCCCACTTCAATCCCCATCAAACCTGCAGATCATCGATTTCTCAAAACAGGACGAGCCGCGCTGGTAATTTTTCCCCAAATGGCGGAAAGTGGTCTTCGGCGGCTCCCCTACTGCTGTGCGGCAAAGGTAAAAATCCTAGATTTCGACGGAGGGTTATTGGCTCCATTTAGAGGTATGACTCATTTTGGAATCGCATAAAGGACACCGTTGACTCTCATAATCTATTTTTTAAATACTACATATTGTGTCTTACACGGTTGTTATTCCCATATATAGTGTTTTCAGAGCTGGTTTACTCGAATTAGCGTTCAAGTAAGTCAACAGGGAATCTGGTGCAAGACCAGAACTGCCCCGCAGCGGTAAATAGGAACGAAAGCCGAGATTAGCACTGGAGGAGACTCTGGGAAGCTTCGGCCGGTAGGTGGAAACTCGCGAGAGACCGTGCCTGTAAGTCCGAATACCTGCCAGCTTGCTCGCACCACGTAGGTGCGGGGGACCTAGGCCTCGAGGGAGGGCCGGCGCCCGCACATAGAAGAGAGGTTGCCATTACCTAAAGTCGGCTTCTCAATCTTTTGCGTTCGTCGTACCTTCTTTGTAACTGGTCGTCGAGCGAGAGGATTGATAAAAGATGGCAATGTTATTTGACGCGGAGCTCTCACCTCCGGTAGATGTAGAAAAATCGTCGATCGGCAACGAACAAGGCGATACTGCGGTTCAACCTATTGCGGGTCCTTCTCCTAGCGGGTTAGCAACTAACTCACAACAAAGCCAAGGTGCTCCTACGTCGGTCCGCCGTTCAGTGATGCAAGTACGCAAACGTAATGGCGACCTTGAAGCTGTGGATGTAAACAAGATTGTTCGTGCGATCGATCGTTGCACATCAGGTCTCGAGTACATCGATCCAATGCGCGTAGCTACTCGAACCATAAGCGGACTTTACGATGGCGCTACTACGGCAGAACTTGATGAACTCTCGATTCATACTGCTGCTGGAATGATATCGGAAGAGCCTGAATACTCTCTTTTAGCTGCACGCCTCCTCTCTAACTACATCCATAAAGAGGTGCGAGGCCTAGGTGTAGCTACCTTCAGTCAATCGATTGCAATGGGAGCGGCCTGCGGTCTGATACGGCAAGAGACAGCTAATTTTGTCCAGGCGAATGCCCGTAAACTAGATTATTCAATCGTCGACTCTAATGACGAGAGGTTTCAGTACTTTGGCATAAAGACTGTCTACGATCGCTATCTACTTCGCCATCCGCAACAGCGAACAGTTCTAGAGACCCCGCAATTTTTCTTTATGAGAGTCGCCTGCGGCCTCTCTTCGAGCGCTGCCGAAGCTATCAACTTTTACAACTTGATCTCATCTTTGGCCTATCTTCCCTCTTCACCCACCCTCTTCAACTCGGGCACTAGTCACACCCAGATGTCCTCATGTTATTTGATCGATTCGCCGCTAGATGAACTTGATTCGATCTACGATCGCTACCGACAGGTCGCCAAGTTGAGTAAGTTTGCTGGAGGTATTGGCATCGCATTTTCGAGAGTTCGCTCTCGGGGTTCGCTCATCAGAGGAACCAACGGGAAGTCAAATGGAATCGTTCCATTCCTCAAGACTCTTGATGCATCTGTCGCTGCGGTAAATCAAGGTGGGAAACGCAAGGGGGCGGCGTGCGTCTACCTCGAACCCTGGCACCCAGATATCGAGGAGTTTCTTGAACTAAGGGACAATACCGGAGAAGAGTCGAGGCGAACCCACAATATAAATCTTGCCAACTGGATCTGTGATGAGTTCATGCGAAGAGTCGAGGGGGACGAAGTATGGTCACTATTTGATCCAGATACCGTGCCCGAGTTGGTCGATCTTTGGGGTGAACGCTTTGATTTAGCTTATCGGAGTGCTGAGTCTCGAGGCCTAGCCGTAAAGAGCATTAGCGCCCGCGACCTCTACGGAAAGATGATGCGCACCTTAGCCCAGACTGGAAATGGCTGGATGACCTTCAAGGACGCTTCGAACGCTAAGTGCAATCAAACTTTACGGGACGAAAACGTCGTTCATCTCTCCAACCTTTGCACAGAAATCACCGAAGTAACCTCAAACGAAGAGACTGCTGTATGTAATCTCGGCTCTGTAAACCTTGCACAACACATTCAATACGACAATGGCGTGCCCTTTCTAGACGTAGAAAAATTGCGAAGCACGGTACGTACTGCTGTTGTCTTTTTAGATCGTGTGATCGACATTAATTTCTATCCGAGTGTCGAAGCGGCACGCTCGAATCCCCTATGGCGTCCGGTTGGACTCGGAGTTATGGGTCTACAAGATCTATTCTTTGCTCTTCGCCTCCCGTTTGACTCAGAGGGTGCAGTTGAACTTTCGACAATGGTGGCCGAAGAGATCTACCTCACCGCTCTTGAGACGTCGTGCGATTTGGCCGAAGAGTTCGGCTCCTTTCCCAGATACGACCAGAGTCGAACTTCTAAAGGACAGCTTCAGCTGGACCTATGGAAGGTGGGAGGATCACAACCTGAGAGGTGGTCCTTCTTACGTGAGCGGATTGCAAAGTACGGCCTTCGGAACTCTCTCCTGATCGCAATCGCGCCAACGGCTACTATTGCATCCATCGCCGGTTGCTATGAGTGCATCGAACCCCAAGTATCAAATCTTTATAAGCGTGAGACCCTGTCCGGTGAATTTATGCAGGTCAACAATGCCCTAGTTCAAGAGCTAAAGAACCTGGGCCTTTGGAGCCCAGAGATAAGAGATGAGATCAAGAGGGCAAATGGTTCAGTCCAAGGAATAATGGAGCTACCCGAAGAGGTCCGTACTCTCTTTAGAACTGCGTGGGAGCTACCTCAGCGTGCTCTGATCGATTTGGCAGCTCGTCGCGGTCCGTTTATCGATCAATCCCAGTCGCTGAACTTATTCATAGAGACCCCGACTATCGGCAAATTGTCCTCGATGTACCTATACGCCTGGAAGGCCGGATTGAAGTCCACCTATTACCTAAGATCAAGGCCGGCAAGTCGTATTGCTCAAGCAACAGTATCAAGTGGTGAAAGACAAGAGCCTAGTGAGGTATCAACTATCGGTTCTTCCACCCCCTCATCTAAATCAACTGCGGTATCCCAATCAGGGGCTGGATTAGACGAATTTCCGCTTCGATCTAGGGCAAACGAGTCAAAGGTGCACGCTACAGAGTCCGAGATAGCTAGGTCAGATCGTTCCTCTGTTGCAACTTCCCCACATGACGTATCAGATCATTCGATGGGTTCACCGTCTAAAGCAGTTTACGCCTCAGCATTGGTGGCCGATATGACCATTCCCGATTGGAGTGGGTCATCGTCGACTCCAGATGATGAAGTCATAGATTTAGACGCCATTTACCCAGTAACCATATCAAGCCTTAGCCCCAGCAATCCTAGAGTGATCATCACCACCTACTCTGACGCTGATGCTATTGCATGTTCCCTAGAAAACCCCGAAACTTGTGAGGCATGCCAATGACAACTTTTGATGAAATAGAAGATGTATCCCTATTCCAAACATCGCCGTCGATCGATAGATTTGAGGACGAGCGAGTAGAGAGCGCCCTGACGGTTGCTAAACGTAGCGCTACTGATAACAGCGTCCACTGCACTGCCAATTCGAATTCCAGGCTACTTGACCCCGGAATGAACCTAACGCTTAGGCCGATGCGCTACCCGTTATTTTTTGAACGATACAAAGATTCGATCAAAAATACATGGACGGTCGAAGAGGTCGATTTGCATTCAGATTTGAGTGATCTCAATAAACTAACCAACGCCGAACGTCACTTGGTCAGTCGCCTCGTTGCATTCTTTGCAACTGGTGACAATATCGTAGCGAATAACGTGGTCGTTAGTCTTTACAGACATGTAAACGCTCCCGAAGCGCGCCTCTTCTACTCTCGGCAACTCTTCGAAGAGGCAGTTCACATTCAGTTCTACCTCAATCTATTAGACACCTATATTACCGACGAGCAAGAGCGCGCCAAGGCCTTTACCGCCGTTGAGAATATTGAATCAATATCCAAGAAGGCGGACTTTATGTTTCGCTGGATGGAAGCAGTAACCCAGTTAGAGGAGCTAACCGATAGAGAAAGTCGGAAGCTATTTCTTCTAAACCTCATCTGCTTCGCCGCATGTGTCGAAGGACTCTTCTTTTACGGAGCATTTGCCTACGTCTACTATCTGCGTTCACGCGGATTACTCAATGGATTGGCAAGTGGCACTAACTGGGTATTTAGAGATGAGTCGATGCACATGGCCTTCGCCTTTGACATCATTGACGTGATCAGACGAGAAGAGGCGGAATTATTTGATTTAGATCTCGAATCAAAGGTAACAGAGATGATCCGTGAGGCCGTTGACTGCGAATATCAATTTGCAGTAGACATGTTGGATCAGGGAGTTACTGGCATGCCCCTTCATCAAATGCGAGAGTATCTCGAAAGTGTGGCAGATAAGCGTCTCGTTACCCTTGGATTTTCCCCTATCTACGGCTCTCGCAATCCATTTTCATTCATGGAGCTGCAAGACGTCCAAGAGTTATCGAACTTCTTCGAAAGACGTGTCTCGGCCTATCAAGTTGGTATCTCTGGCAAGGTCGGCTTTGACGAGGACTTTTAATCCTACTAGTTGACTTTGACGAGACAACATCGACCGATCAACATAAGTGACATCTCTATTTGAAATTGCAACTCAATTCCAAATCGATTGCTACTTATTTGAGTGCCTTTCCCCTAGCTGGCATTATGTCAAAACACAACTTGACTGCTACCGAGGGGACGGAAGCGGCCACGTTGAGTTGGATTAGAAAAAACAAAGGCCACTTGCTTCCACAGTAAGTAAAGAAGCAAGTGGCCTCGACGTGAGGAGTAATAAACGGAGATACGGGGGTTCAATTGATAGAGGTCGAACTTACTATCTCCAAGATCTCTCAGTCATCCTCGGAGAGAATCTTATAGATCGAACGACGGGTTGAGTTAAGCAGTTCGAGTATGGCGGCCCTCTGTGACTGGGTACCACTTTGAACCCCTTGAACCACCGCAGCTGCTACGGCAGCACCGGCTTTGCGGATCTCTTCAAATCCATCTTCAACACGCGTAGCGATATCATCCCAAGGAGCACTGCTCCTTGGATTCGCCTCCAAGTACGCCCTCCCGGATTCCGTTAGGGAAAAGACTTTTTTACCTTCAACTAATTCTGGGGCAATCAATCCTTCATCTTCAAGAGCTTGAAGCGTAGGATATACAGACCCTGGGCTAGGTTGCCAAGCTCCCTTTGACCTCGATGCCAACTCTTGGATTAGGTCGTATCCGTGGCGCGGCGTCTCCGAAAGCAGCTGCAATATTGCATACCGAACGTCCCCACGACCTGCTCGCGGTCCCCTACGACCCCGTTCGCCGGGGCCGAATGGTGTTTGAGCGAAGAATCCCCCACCGAAAGGGGGTCCTCCCATGCCGCCCATCATCTTTGCCCTTGGTCCACCAAATGGTCCCCCAAATTGCCTGGGGCCACCATGGTGTTCTTCATGGTGTTCTCTGCCATGGCGAGGTCCCTCATGGTGCCCTTCGTGCATGTGTCGTCTATATCCATCATTTCCTGGTCCTTCAAAGTGCATAGTAATCCTCTCTTTCTTATTTGCGCTAATTGTATTACTATTTGTATATCTCAACTATATCACGATATATCTTTATTCCAAACGAGACCTATTCCTACTTCATTTTTTAAAGGGGGAAACGTAGAGTTGAATTAGTGGACGATAAGAAGTTGCTCTTCAAGCAACAACGGCGATTTCAGGACCTATCCATTTAGGGCTGAAACGTCAAAGGGTGCTGAGGCGCTGAAAGTATCAACTCCGTTGGTGGCGGAGTAGGTAGTGGGGAGGCCATTTGCGGATGCAAGAACTGTAGTCTTGGTCTGGTCGTTGTAAATGGCTTCTACCGCTCCGTGAATCCCTTGCAGGGTCGAGGGGCTTGAGATTGCCCCTGCCGCAAAGGTGCGCAGCGTTAGAGCGCCACCTATGGCCCCATCAACTTCAAGAGATCGGAA
>JAKAZZ010000089.1 GCA_021826315.1 Actinomycetes bacterium | reverse complement strand
CAACGCTCCGTTTCTCGGATCTGCCTCCAATATTGCGCTCAGTCGTCCTGTGGTTGGTATTGCTGCGGTTCCAACGAATAGCCCATACCCGAGTGGATCGTTCGGAGTTGACGTCTCGTTGTTTCAATGCGCAAGTGCAACATCGCCAAATAGCGCATTGGCGAGCCAAAGTGTTGGTCAATATGCCATCGTCGGTAACGGCATCAACGTCGCTGGCGTAGGAGCAAATTACCAAAATACATTTCAAGCGAGTAGCTGTATCGTCGATCAGTCAAGGCTGCTCGCATCTTCCTCGGCAAGAGTGGACCTTTATCAACCCCTTTGGGCAGCTCCAAGCTCAACGGTCGACCCAACCAATACCCTGCAAGGGCCGGAAGCATCGTGCGCCAGTAATCCATCCGATCCGAATTACCAAGCTTGCCAATCGTTCAATTATGGGTGGAATATAACGTCGAATTCGTATAATCAAAACGCCCAGCTAGGAGTAAGTGCGCGGCTTTGGTGGCTTGACGTTGAGACTGGAAATCCATCGCTTTGGTCATCGAATCAAAGTCTGAACGGTCAAGTGATTCTCGGCGCGATATCGTTCTTGCGCTCAGTTGGAGTTACAGCTGGTGTCTATTCGACTGCATATCAATGGAACATAATCACTGGAAACTTGACAGTGGACACTCCTATTTGGATCGCTGGAGGCACACAACAGTCATGTAGTGACCCAAGTCAGATATTTGGCGGCGGCGTACCATGGCTGATCCAGGTCGGGTATACGAATTTAGCTGGCACCAATGGCGGAACTGTCTCTGTCGATCAGGACTTTGCCTGCTGATTTTCGGCTGCCACTTCGGCTTCGAAGCACTCGTCGCACAGCCCTAAAATAGAAAAGTGATGGGCCTTAACGTGGAAATTAAGGCGAGCTCGAAGCTCGATCTCCATTCGTTGTGAGAAGTCCTCGGGTACTTCAAGAGTCTTTTGGCATCGTTCGCATACTAGATGCTGATGAACCGACTCATTGAGGTGGTACACGGCCTTTCCGTGACCTAAGTGAATGTGCTGGATGGCTCCAACGTCTTCAAGTGCATCAAGAGCGCGGTAGATAGTCGATAGTGCAATCTCTGGCTCTTCGACCAAGATCGCCTCGAAGATTTCGTCGGCAGTTACGTGACCCCTTGCCTCTTCGATACATTTTAGAACTGCTAGTCGAGCCGTGGTGGGTCTAAGGCTCCCAAGTCGAGCCTTCCCACCTTTACTGGCTTTTTCATTCGATATCTTTTACCGCCCTATTTAGGTACAACTTCGAATCTGTATCCTAGTCCTCGCACCGTGGTGATGTAGGTAGGAGTGGCTGGGTCCGGTTCAATCTTTGTTCTTAGTCGCTTGATGTGAACGTCTAGCGTCTTGGTATCGGAGGTGTGGTAAGGACCCCAAACTCGGTCAATAATCATGTCACGAGTCATAACACGGTTGGGGTTTGACATCAAAAGTTCGAGAAGTTCAAACTCTTTGAGAGGTAAAGCCACGGGAGTTCCTTTGACTCTTAGTTCGTGGCGAGCAGTGTCGAGGGTTATGTCACCGATTTCGAGAAGCTCCTCCTCCTCATCACTTTGAGGAGTTGAAGGCGCCCTTCTAAGTACGGCGCGAATTCGTGCGGTAAGCTCGCGCATTCGAAACGGTTTTGCGACGTAGTCATCGGCGCCGACTTCGAGACCAACTACGGTATCGAGTTCGCTTGTGCGAGCGGTAACCATAATGATCGGAACTTGACTTGTGATACGGATAGTTTTGCATACGTCGATTCCGGAGATCTTTGGCAACATTACGTCGAGGAGGATTACGTCGGGAGCCACGAGCTCGAATTGATCGAGGGCCTCACGGCCATCCCGAGCAATTTCGACGTTAAAGCCTTCTTTTCTAAGGCCGAGAGTTATCGCGTCGACGAAAGATTCTTCGTCCTCTGCAATCAAAACCGTCGTGGAAGGCTTATTCATTTTCTGTCCCCTTTTCGATTTCGCGGTAGTTTGATTTTGAAATTCGAACCGATTCCTTCGCGTGATTCGACCTCTATGGTTCCGCCGTGGTTACTGACTGCGTGGCGCACTATGGAAAGACCGAGTCCGGTTCCACCGGTTTGGCGCGACCTTGCTTGATCGACGCGGTAGAAGCGCTCGAAGATGCGATCAAGGTCTTTTTGAGGTATGCCGATTCCATGGTCAGTTACGGAAATAACTATTTCGTCCCTGTCTTCAAATACAGCGACGATGACTTCAGAGTCGGCCTCAGAGTACTTTATTGAGTTGTCTATTAGGTTTGTGAGCGCTGAACGAAGTTGAATTGGATCACCGATGATTGTGAAGTCTCCGTCTTCAGCCTCAAGGGTCAACTTGACTGAGGCGTTTTCAGCGGTCGGAGTTATATGATCTATTACGTCGAGTGCGAGGTCGACGATCGAAAGTTCGTCTTCATTCTTTGACCCTTCTGATTCGAACTTAGATAGGTCTAGGAGGTCATCGATAATCTTGGCGACCCGAAATGCCTCATTTTGAATTCGGTTAGCAAGCCTATGTCGTACTGAAGAGTCGTCTTCAAATGCAAGTGTCTCTGCGAGCAGTCCTAGCGCTCCAATTGGAGTTCTGAGTTCGTGGCTGACGTTAGCTACGAAGTCACGTCGGATAATGTCGAGTTGGTTTCTTGTAGTTAAATCTTCGATAGTGACTATTACGCCACCATCTCGGCTTTCAAACGGCGCCGACGTGCGAATAGTGAAGTCGCGCTTCGGTGGTCCGTAGAGGGAAAACTCCAACTCCTGAAAGTTTCCATCGAGGGCAGCTAGTTTAACATCGTCGACGACCTTCATTAACCCTGCCTCTTCGTGGCGCGCTAAAGAAAGATCTCGTGCGACCTGGTTTGCAAAGGTTAAATTTCCTGCTTCGTTGAAGACGAAAATTGCGCTTGCCACGCTTTCAAGTGCCGCTTCTAAGAGCGAAACGCGATAGGCGTCGTTTGAACTGAGTGTGTTTCCTTCCATCGCCTCTTTGCTTACCGCTAACTCCTATGTCGAGTGTCTACTCAACGATATACGTAGAAAGTAAAGTTTGAGTTAACGGAACTGCCAATAACTTTTTCGATAAAAAATAACGAAAAATAATGAAATAACATATAATAGTTTATATGGCTACGTCTGGTTACCTACTATTTGACGTATCGGTTAGCCCCTCCTTATCATCCCTTCCTGGATCTAGCGCTCTGATTTCTATCACTAACGGACTTTCAGCTTGGGCACTCGTTGCGACCCTAATGGGTCTTCTCGTTGGAGCGGCGATGTGGGCGATAGGTTCGCACTCTGGAAATTATCAACAGACGTACAATGGGAGAAAGACCCTTCTAGCCTCAGGACTTGCCTCTCTTCTCGTTGGAGCTGCGCCTTCGGTCGTGAACTTCTTCTTTCATATGGGCCAAAGCGTTAGATAGCAATTGATAATGATCTTTGCCTCATTGACATCGTCGATTGCTAATGGCGTCGTGAACGCAATTGGAAATTCACTGCTGAAGGGAGTATTTTCCCTCGACTCAACGCTTGCTAGTCTCGTTTACACGGTCTTTTCAAACCTTCCCGATCCTCAAATAGGATCGTCCTGGTTTCTAAGGTCGTACTATCGTCTAGCAGCATTTTCGGCCACATTAGTTTTGATCGCCATATTTGTTTATGTAATTCGGTCCTTGCTTTCGCGCGAGGAACCTCTTCGCCTAGGAAAGGTGATATCTACTTTTGCATCACTTCCAGTGATTTTTGTAACCCCAACTCTCACAGTCAAACTATTCGCAATTACGAACTACCTGGTTGCGCTCGCTTATGGCGCATTTACTACCTCTTCAAAGATCGAATTGATCTCAAATTTGATGGTAACTAGTACTGTAAATCCTGTTCTCGGTGCGGTCTTGGCACTCTCCTTCTCTGTGGCATCTCTGACGTTGACTATTGAGTTAGCACTTAGAAATGCATTTCTCTACTTTGCAATTGCGATAGTTCCATTCGTAGCCCCTTTTTACTCACTGAGAAGTGGACGTCAGGTAATAGGTCGGCTCATATCTATCTTTGCAACTCTCGAGGCATTTAAATTTGTGGTTGGACTAGGACTTTCTTTGGCATCTGTGACCTCAACCAAGGGTCAGTTATTCGGAGTCATTGAAGGCACGGCGCTAATATTTGCCGTTGTTACATCTCCGCTGCTTCTGCTTCGAATCTTTTTCGGCTTAGAGGGAGCAACCCTGCGACAGATAGAGAATTTGCCCAGTAAATTAGCCGACCTATCTAGTCAGCGAATCGTCTCACTTGCTGACGCAGCGATTGGTATTGGGGGACTTGACTTTGACGAAAGGTCATCTCGTTCCAAAATACCCCTTCATCGTGGGAGCGATCCTTCTGTAGGTAGCGGAGGTCAAAAGTGAGGCGCTACGTTCTTAGTGACTTCCAATTCATGCCGCGTCTTCGAGTGGCAAATACGAACACCGTTGCCCGCACGGGGTGCTCGGTTTTGACCGTTCTTACGACCCTTATCCTATTTGGGGTGCTGAATGTCGACTATGGAGCAATCTCTGTAATCCTCTGCCTAGCTTTTATGACTCCAATCTTCCAGGGACGAAGCCCCTCCTTCGTCATAGTTGGCAGCTGCCGTGAATTTATGCGCCACTTACTTCGGCGGCTTGGTCAACCAAGGTTGGATCGATTTGCGGCAATTGACGAAGAAGCTATCTCGAACTTCAAGGAGAAAGTGTCTAAGGTCTCGTTTCGAGCTGAGAGTGAGGGCGATCACCTCCGCCTGTTTCACTGCGAGAGGCTCATAGTAATTCGGTTAGAGGCAAAGCGGCCACCCCAATTGAACTTCGATGACGAAGAGGAGCGTTTCCTAGTAACTGCAAGGTGGTTGGATAGCCTCGTCGACCTCGTCGATGTTGATATAGCCAAACTACGTATCGTACATAGTCGCGACGAGTCGATCTTGCGTTCGGCGATACGTAGTTACCTAGTTGCAAGCGTGAAGAGCAATGATATTGCGGTACGGAGGAGGTGTGAGGATGAATTGATAAAGATCATGTCAGCTAATTCCGAGTTCGCTAGATTTGTGCTTTTGGATAGCACCGAGATTGCAGCCTTCTGCTTCGACCAATTCTACTTTGGCAAAGCATCAACGGATATTCGATATATGAATAACTCGCTCGTAGTACGGGGCGGGAGTTACCAGCTATGGGGGATCACGGACTTTGGTAGGTTCTCGGGAGGATTCGGAGAGATATTCTCTGTTTTCGCGAAAATTTCATCGGTTCGAGCTTTGATCATTGAGATAGTACCGATTAGTCAACAGCGATATTCCAGCAGCATTCGTGCCCAGAGGAGTCGGATCGACGCCAAAGTACTTTGGCGTAACTCAAAGGGATTTTCAAGGTCGCTGTTACTTGCAAAGGCGACGAAGGCAGTAGCAGAGGCTGAAGTAGATATTTCAAATAACGTAAAGGGGGCGAGCTTTGCCTTCTACCTAATTGCCAACAGAGCTAATTCGGTAAACGTCCCGCTGTCGGCTAGAAGTGACTGCTCTATCCGCATCCATGGTTTCACCGGAGTTGTACGAGAAACGTGGGAGCACATAAACCCAGTGGTGGTTTGATCGATGGTTCGCAATAATGCGATTCGGTATATGACAGAATCAATGATCACCGCAGCTCAATTTGCTGCTCCGTTTGGACCGTGGTTCGATAGAGACCGTGGTGAGGTTCTAGGAAGATCGCGCTTTGGCGGTGATTTTCCGTTCGACATCGAATCGCTAATGGCAGATCGCGTTGTTTCATCTCCCAATCTTTTGATATTTGGCTCGCTGGGGCAGGGGAAATCCTCGTTACTTAGGTCGCTACTTTTTGGAGACCAGAAGAAGAGGGCGATCCTTTTTGATCCAAAGGGAGATATTGGAGCTTGCCTAAAGGAACGAGATTATAACTTTCTCAACCGTCCGATAAATCCGTTTTTTCCTCATCGAGGAAGGGCGGCAATAAGGGATTCGAACTTTGAGATAGCGAGTGTTGCTTGCGCCTATGGACTTCATAGGAGACTTGTGGAGGTAGAGGTAGCTGCACTTTGGGAGTGCGCGCAATCTATGGAAGTTCACGCAAGTATCGATGGCCTCATAGAGACCTTGGGATTTCTCGACGATACTCGCGGCCCGTCGCAGTGGAGGGGAATCTATCGTATTGGTGATTTGGATCCGCTTATATCTGCCTGTGGCCAACTGAAAAAGAGCAAGTTGGTGGCTTCTTCTACGCATGGATGGAGCGACTCTATCGACGTTATTACGCGAGGGGGAGTGGTCGATCTCTCCGATCACCTCGCCTCTGAACACCTACCGCTGAGGGTGGCGCTGGTACTTGCCTCTCTAAGAAGTGCAAAGTTAGCGGGGATCTCGGAGGTTTCTGCGGTAGGAATCGATGAGTTATGGGCACTTTTAGACAACTCAGAAATTGCAAGTTGGATAGAGCGCTACTTCAAACTCGCGCGAGGAGTTGGAATTTCAAATATTGGTGTGACACATTCAATTAGTGACCTAGCGCGCTCTTCGGTAGGAACTGGCCTTATTGGCGCTGTGGAGGTATTTGTTACCTTTCGCCAAGGCATCGACGACGCCCTGCAATTTGTAAAGGCTCTAGGACAGTCAACGTCGCTAGCGGAGGTAATCGCCGATCTGGCTGTTGGTCAAACCCTTTGGGTCGTAAAGGATCGAATAGCCCTAGTAGACCTCGACTTTAAAAAAACAATGCGATAGGAGTTAATCCGTTTTGAAGGGGAATGGCGCAATCATTATCGGACTTCTCTTGGCTTTGGCATACCTATTTAGCAGTTCGGAGAGGAAAGGGCGATACGACCGCTACTCTTCGAGAGCGCCTCGTTTCGGTGGTGGTCTCCTAGCCTCCTTTGCTAGCTATTCACACTTCAGACAACGTGATAGCTCTATGGCAATTGCGTCGATTCGGTGGCGGAAGATTTCGTTATCGACAAGGGACTCCCTTTGCGTCTTTGGCCCCACTCAATCGTTTAAGACCTCGCGGTTGGCTATTCCGGCGATCGTTCAATTCGGTGAAGGAAGTGCTGTGATTTCAAGTGTCAAAACCGATTTGCTTGAGGCAACTCGCTCGACACGAGCGAGATATGGCGAGGTCTTTATTTTCGATCCCTTTATGGTTGGTAGCCAAGGAAACTGTCAATTTGATCCGGTAGCTCTAGCGGGCGACCCCCTATCTAGAAGACGCTTAGCGACCCTGATCACCTCAAACATCGCAGTAGCCGGTGGGGCATCGGACTCAAAGTTTTGGGCCACCTTGGCTGCGCGACTGCTTGAATCACTCCTGCACTCGGCATTCGTTGGGGGCTATTCCTTTACAGATCTAATGACGTGGGTCGAGGAGGGTTCGTTTGAGCAACCACGACAATTGCTTGGCGGTGAAGATGAAAAGGTCTCTCTTGCAAGGTTGCTAGCACTCTTCTCGGAGGACGAGAGGATTGTCTCGTCGACGGTCACCAAAAATGAGGATCACCT
>JAKAZZ010000026.1 GCA_021826315.1 Actinomycetes bacterium | reverse complement strand
CACTTCCCAACATAGATATATTCTACCTGACAAGGACAAATGCTGCTTTAACCACACAGAAAAACCCTAACTTGGAGGCCACGATTTTCCAGGCTGGAGTAGTGCATTATTTAGCAGCGTCCTAGGTCTAAGAAGGTATGGATACGCGGTAACAAAGCGTTAAATCGAGGCGTGGAAGAGGTATTAGTTGAAGTTTTCGATCGAAGATGAACCCTGGTTCCTGTCAACCTCTACGGCTGATGCGATCTCATTAGTGATCGCTCTGAAGGCGGGTGACCTAACCACAGTTAGAGCGCTCTTCGAGATGAGTGCAGCTCTTTCGAATGTTCGACTAATTGGAGATAATGGATCGAGAGAGAGTTGGCGAACGCCTCTACACGTCATAACCGATTGGCCTGGATTTTTTGATAACGCCCCTGAGATGGCAAAGCTAATCATGGAGGCGGGCGGGAATCCAAATATCGACTGTGGTGGTTCGATGCCAGAGACACCTTTGCACTATTTGGCAAGTAGTGACGACGTCGATGTAGCAAGGGTTCTAATTGACGGCGGAGCCGATATCAACCGCGCTGGGGGATCGATCGGAAAACCACTTGATAACGCCGTTGGCTATGGATGCTGGAGCGTGGCAGCACTTCTAGTAGCGCGAGGTGCCCGAGTTGATAGCCTATGGGTGGCAGCGGGCGTTGGATTGACTGACCGTATAGCCGAGCTCATTGAGCTACGAGGGATAGATCGTAGTGCAACGGGAAGTGACGATTTAGAAGGAGCCTTTAGCCAAAGTGATCTCGATCAAGCGCTATGGCACGGATGTCAAGGTGGAAATGTAAGGGCTGTGAAGCTACTACTCACCTATGGTGCCTCATTCGAATCTAGGCCTGACTATGCCGGTGATCAAAGCCACCAAGAGGTCGTCAAATCTTTAGGGACCCAAAGGCAGCACCTCTTAGAGTTTTTGTCTAAGTAACCGTAGGTAAGTAGTTGCCAGGAGCGCACAAAGGGATACTGCCCTACCTGTGGTTAGATCGATTCCCGGGCATGCTCGGTGGCTATCCCGATTAGGGAATTATTGATCAATCCACTTGGCGATGGGCCTAATCCCAATCACAACTGCTTCAAGAAGATGTTGTGCGAGACAGAGGTATCGCTCAGTTGAGATCTTGCTTTGCCACAATAACTTTACTGGACCTGACTTTAGCTATTTGGATCGATAGGTAGATAATTCAGTTCAATACCAATAATGGGCGAGGTCTGACGAACGACCTTTATCGGCTCTTTAGATCGATGCTGATCTAGATTGGTTATCCCCTTCGCACCACGATCACATCGAGTTTGCGGGGGCCATGGACACCTTCAACTCTTTCGAGTTCTATATCCGATGTTGCAGATGGACCAGAGATCCAGGTTTGGGGTGCTCGATGATTTATCCTGCCGATCGCTTCAGGTAGAACTTCGACTATCTGGTCTTCAAAGACGACGGCGATGTGGTGATCTACGATCAATGAGATCGCCCTTCTTCCCTGCCCCTCTCCGCCGTCGAGGATAATGGTTCCACTAGAAGCAACTGCCACAGCAGATGTTGTGACCACTGAGTCGATTGCATCGAGGCGGTCGTGACTTATTTGATCGTCGAAGGTGACAAACTTTAGAACCTTGTCGCTTAGCCAGTAGGGGTTGAAGTCCTTTGGGGCAACTAGTGATGAGCTTTGGTTTTTAGACAGAAGTTCCTGAATCGTTTTGGCCAGCTCTTTTTCGTTACACCTTGTAATAGTGGCCTTGTAGTCGATAGTTCTATCGATGAAGAGATCGACGATCTCGTGGGGTGAAAGTCCCCCTTTTGTACGATACGAGGTGGTGGGTTCTATCGGCTTGGTGAACCCAGACGAGGTGATCGCCTTGATTGGAGCTACGAATTCATCGATCGTCTGTCCTATAGATAGGTCGGCTTTGTAAGGTGTAGCTATCGGCTGGTGGTTGGGAACTTTGAAGCTTGCCATACCATCTGAGTTTCCACGGAGTCTCTTCTTTGCCAGATCGTGCTGAAGGTGGAGGCCAAATCTTCCAAGTTGGCGAAGTCCATTGGTAGTACTTTTTGTAATTGATTCCCCACTCATAGCCTTTGCCGAGGCCACGATGTGATCTGGATGATTCTCCCGCATCCAGTCGCGAAACGATTCTCCCCTTGGCAGTGGTAGTGAACGAGCTTTGGTCCAGGCAGAAAGGGGCGGTGGCGCGATGTTGACCTTGCGCTTTCCGATAAGCGATGCACCCTTTCTAGCTATGTCGAGAGAGCTAGCAAATAGCCGAGGGCTTCTGAAGGTGGCATAGACCACCTCCATTAGGAGCTTTTCCCCGGTAAGGGCGCCTTGGTCGCGGGCTCGATCGACGTTTTGAGATCGCAACTCCACTAGAAGCTTGGGAATGTCAATCTTTACCGGGCAGACCTCGTAACATGCACCACAAAGAGATGAGGCATACGGCAGTGATTTCTCTAGCTTTCCAATTGAACCCCTTCGAATCTGGGGAACTAGCACCGCCCCAATTGGACCGGGATAGGTAGACCCATAGGAGTGACCCCCGGCCCGTTCGTAGACGGGGCAGACGTTGAGACAAGCTGAGCAACGAATACACCGTAATACTTCTCGTCCAACTGGATCTTGAAGGGCTTCGGTTCGACCGTTGTCGATGAGGATGAGGTGGAAATTTTTGGGGCCATCGCCTGCAGTGACTCCAGTGAAGATCGAGGTATAGGGGTTCATCCTTTCCCCTGTTGAGCTTCGCGGTAGTAGCTGAAGGAAGACTTCAAGGGAGCTCCAGTCGGGTACGATCTTGTCGATTCCAACTACCGAAATCAAAGTCTCAGGTAGGGTCAAGCACATTCGACCATTCCCCTCTGACTCAACGATGACGATCGATCCAGTCTCAGCTACAAGAAAGTTGCCTCCCGAGATCGCAACTTTGCTTTCGAGAAACCGAGCCCGAAGGTGGTTTCTAGCGGCCGCCGCCAACTCTTTGGGGCTATCAGTTAAGCCCTTTGGTGCAGGTACTCCAGATCTCCCCATCTTTTCTATGAAGATCTCTCTGATTTGAGAACGGTTCTTGTGAATAGCTGGTACAAGGATATGAGAGGGAAGATCGTCGCCAAGTTGCACGATTAGTTCAGCGAGGTCGGTCTCAAATGCCTCGAGGCCAGCCTCTTCGAAGGCTTTATTTAGTTCGATCTCTTGGGTCGCCATTGACTTTATCTTTACCACCGATTTGGCGCCGTAAGACTTTGTAAGAGCAATTGCGATCTGGTTCGCCTCAGCTGCGTCTTTGGCAAAGTGGACCTTGCCACCTGTGGCGGTGACATTTACTTCTACTTGGCGAATCAGCTCAGGGAGGATCGACTGAGCTAAGTCTTTGATGTAGGCTCCGTGGTCTCTAAGTGCCTCCCAGTCTTCTAATTCGGCCACTACCTTGGCCCGCTTGTTGCGGATCGTCGATGTTGCATGTCCCAAGTTGGCCCGCAACTGAGAGTCGGCGAGGGCACTTATAACTTGCTTTTGAAATGGACGTGGATCGTCAAATGTCCTAGATGTCACTTCTGGTCTCCAGTTTGTGCGAGGATCTCGGCTAAGTGCATAACTCGAAGGCCGCTATTCATCTTCTCAGCGATGCCACCGATGTGGGTGAGGCACGAGTTGTCGAGGGAACAGAGGACCTCGGCGCCACTTTTTTTAACTGAGGTGAACTTGTCACTTCCCATCGCGATTGAAGTATCGGAGTTCTTCAGCGCAAAGACGCCGCCGAAACCACAGCAGGAGTCTGACTTTTCAAGTTCAATTAGTTGAAGGTTCCTCACGGCATTCAAGAGACGCATCGGTCTATCGCCGGCTTTGGTAACGCGAAGGGAGTGGCAAGTGGGGTGATAGGCAACCTTGTGGGGAAATGATGCACCAACATCTTCCACCTCCAAAATATCGATGAGGAACTCGCTGAACTCGAACACTTTGGGTGAAAAGGTAGTAGTGACCTCTTCAAATCTATGGTCGCCGGTGGCTACTGCGGCGTTGTGGTATACCTCTCGAATAGTGCCGACGCAACTTGCAGAGGGAGAGACGACGTAGTCGAACTCTTCGAAGACGGCGATACTTCGCTTTGCTAGTTCGATACCCTCTTTTCGGTAGCCCGAATTGAGGTGCATTTGACCACAGCAGCTCTGTTGTTCGGGAAAGTAGATGTTGTGCCCTAAGCGCTCTAGGACTTTAACCACAGCGATCGCCGTATCTGCATAGAGCGCGTCGTTAATGCACGTGATCATCAAGCCAATCTTCATTGGTTTCCTCAAATCGTCGAATGTGTCATCTTTGAGCAGACTCTACACATCGCTGCGTAGAGTGAGACTGCCCATAAAAAGATAACACCGTAATGGGTGGTGGACGGGGCTGCGTTTGGAAGAAATCCTACCTAATGAGCAGTTGATTTGCGACATTTATCGCCTTGGTATTTGTGTGTAATTTCAATTCGTCACGAAGTCAAGGGCCAACCTTTGGTAGCTTAGGGCTAAGGCCGTGCAGAACAGGGTGCGGCACCTATTTGAAAGCGGTTTGAAGTGGCGAAGTTAAAGTTAGGACTGCAACTCGGATACTGGGGATCTAAGCCTCCGTCTGGAGCTATGGAGATGGTCCACGCCGCTGAAGACGCTGGCTTCGATTCGATGTGGACTGCAGAAGCCTATGGCTCGGATGCCCTTACTCCACTTGCGTGGTGGGGGTCGCAGACTACCAAATTGCGTATAGGAACGGCTATTATGCAGCTTAGCGCTCGAACCCCGACGGCAGCTGCGATGGCTGCTATGTCGCTCGACTATCTCAGTAATGGACGATTCATAATGGGTATCGGTGCATCTGGTCCTCAGGTTGTTGAGGGGTGGTACGGCCAGCCATATCCAAAGCCACTCCTTAGAACTCGGGAGTACGTTGAGATTGCCAGAAAGGTGATCGAGCGAGAGGGCCCAGTTCAATACTCTGGCAGCTTTTACTCGCTTCCATATGAAGGGGGTGCTGGCCTTGGAAAGGCTCTCAAGTCAACGATTCATCCGCTTAGAACCAACATCCCAATTGCGATTGCAGCAGAGGGGCCAAAAAATGTAGCTCTTGCTGCAGAGGTTGCAGATGGTTGGTTCCCATTCTGGTTCTCCCCTCGATCGAATGATTTTTATAAGAAGGCTTTGGCGGAGGGGTTTGCTAAGCGAAGCGCTCCAAGTCCAATCGAGAACTTTGAGGTCTTTTGTCCGGTCCCAGTGGTAATCGACGACGACCTTGAGACCGCTGCCAACAAGATAAGGCCGATGATCGGCCTATATGTGGGTGGAATGGGGGCAAAGGATACCAATTTTCATGCTGATGTCTTTATTCGGATGGGCTACGAAAAAGAGTGCGAGGAGATTCAGAGCCTTTACCTAGCCGGTCGCAAAGACGAAGCTCTAGCAGCGGTAACCATGGAGATGGTCGAAGACGTCGCGCTCATTGGTCCGAAGGAGAAGATTCGGGACTCGCTAGAGCGATGGAGTGAAACTGTTGTTACCACAATGGTGGTTGGCGGGGATCTAAATACGATTCGGACCATAGCAGAGCTGACGGCATAATCAAGGTTCGCGTTTTTCTGAAGGTTATTTCACGGAGTCTGATTTCTTTACGCTTTGTACCCATTTGCTCCGACATTGTCAGCTAATTCTAAATTCGGGTCGATTTAGATAGATATGATCACTAATTTTGGTAAGTTATCAAATCATGAACTTTTGATTTATTTACGTGTTTAGTTTTTATACGCAACTATCGAAGGTAATTCATTTTTGGATGGTTCACCGAACGGGAAGGCAGTGTCATGATCGACCCCGCTTTTGCGGCTCACTTCGCGGCAAATTGGGCAGAAGCTTGGAACGACCATGATTTAGATGCTATCCTTGCATTCCTCCACGACAGATTTGAGATGGTCTCCCCCGCCGTAACCCGGATTGCAGGAGTCGAGAGTGGCAAGTTGGTAGGTCGAGAGGCGGTTGGAAAATATTGGGCGAGGGCGTTGTCGCTCTATCCTCAGCTCAGTATCGAGATCGTACAAGTCCTCACTGGAATTGATTCAATCGTTATCTACTCCAAGATCCCAAATGATAGGTTTTTGGCTGAGACCTTCTACTTCGATAATTCGGAGTCGAGTACGCCCATGGTTATTCGCTCCATATCGCACTACACCCAGTAGATCAAGGTTATCTGCTTCTCCTAGGAGTTATTAATCTCTATGAGAATTGCGTCAAAGTGAGCCGGGGCTACTTTGGCGCTATCGCCCGAAATCAATTTTTGATGGGTCGAGTTTTATTGGGGTAATGGACCTCTGCTGTGGACGAAAAGTCGACTGTGCTCACATTAACTCTCACTGTTAGTCGCCAAGTTTGATCGAAGATTATCATCGATGAGTTGTTACCGCTTCAACTGTTCGTCAAGTGGTAGATAGCCGACGATCTGGTAGGGGTATTTGGCTGTCTCGGTGGCATTTTGGTGATGTGTGGCGAGGTGGGTATCGGAGGGTATTTGTTTTGGAGGGTCAAAGTGGGTCGGCGGATGTGACGCTTGGTTGTCACCGGGGTTCATCTTGGGAGTTGGCATAGCAATTGCCGGTTCGACGTTATTGGTTACATCTTTTGCCAGAGAGACATTAATTTTGAATGAATGGCCTGGAGGCATCTGCAGGATTTGAGCTAGCCCTACTTTACTGAAGTAGCCAAGGACGGGATATCCACCTGAGGTGGGGTGGTCGCGTCCGATGACAAAGCCATTGCCATCCGGGTTTACCTGTAGCGCACCCGCAGCGATCGGGTGCGATCTATCCAATTGCTGGGTCGGATAGATCTTCGGTCTGATCTCAAGGTGCTGACCACTTCTAGATTTGCGCGCGGTTATCAAAAAGACTCTTTGATCGAGGAGTGAAAGGTCATCTGGTGAAAAACACCTCTCATCTGGCCCAATGATTAAGTTAAATGGCTTTGCTAGATCAATTTTGGCAAAGGGCCGATCGGAATCAGCTACTCCTTGTATCTCGTTATCTTTGAACTTCCGGTGTTTAAAGCCACTTTGTGATACATCTATAGCTATTTCATCGACCATGATGTTGGATCTGAGAGGACCAGAGCGAAGGTGACGATGGAGTACCTCTCCGATTTCGACTTTTAGACCGATCTTTGACAGGGTATCGAAGGAGGCCACCTCACCTGCTTCCGCTTGGCTCGAAGTGAATCCGCCGCCTACGGAAAGGTAGTGATAGGATCGCTCCCCGCCGAAGGGGTTTGAGGCTACGACGGATTGCCCTGTGGCTACCGGTATCACGCACATCGGAATAACTTCACGTCCATCGATGGATAGTCCGCCTCCTGGGTGAGTGAAGATTATGTGGGCATCTCGTATAACACTAAGTTCGATCGACGATCCAAGTGCTATCTCTAATGACGGCGCGTCAATAGGATTTCCTACTGCACGGTTGGCGATTTCGAGGAGTTTGGGGTCAACTGGACCCGAGCGAGAGATTGCTACTGAGCCAAGGTGATTGCGGTATCCTCCTTGGACGGTTACTGAACCTTTGATCGAGGTAATCTTAGCCACCTCGATCGTTGCGATAGGTTGCGAATTAGCCGCCTCGCCTTCGCCTATATGGTCATCGATCTCAGATATATCTGATCTATGGAACTTTGACTTACTGTAATTGCCGCTATGGGGTGCATCCGAAGTGTCACTTTGATGAAGGTTCAACTTGACCTTATCGCCACGCTTTATCGTCCCTCCGATAACCAGATCTTCAATCGCCTCGATCACGCTTCCGATAATATTCCAGCCACCGGGCGATGAGATGGAGTAGACCCCAAGATAAGGCCCTCCGATCGCCAATGATCGTGGTGGTACACTAGCCCTTGGAGTTGCTCGCCTCGGAATATTTAGGGCTTGGGGCAGTCCACTTAGGTAGAGAAACCCCGGTGCAAAGGCGATCTCTTCGACAATGAACTCCCCATCTTCTAGGTAAGCAATTACATTGTCTATCGTGATACCTTTCGATAAAAGTTCGGCGAGATCTTCTCCATTAAGGATGAAGCCAAAGTAGTGGGTGGTTGATCGCTCAGTTGGTGGCGATGGCTCTAGTCGCCCACCTTCACCTTCGAGTATCATCCCTCTCAGGTAGTCGATGTCAGTTAGTAAATCTGTGGTCAGCTCCTCCACCTGATCATTCGACAAGCCACTACGATATTCAATGAGCAACTTATCGCCAAAAGGATAAAGGTTGATAAGGTGCGGAAGGTCTTCCAACTGTAGGGCCCTATTGATCTCCTCCTTGCTTAAACCTTCAAGGTATATAAGTTCATCGCTTAATCGTCGAGCTCTAACCACAGGGACCAGCCGTCGCGATCTTGGTGTTGAGTAGTATGCGGTGGATCATTACAGGTGTTTTCGCTGGCGAAACATTCGATACGTTATTCATTTCCTAGACACTGTTAGTTCGAGCCCCTTCGTATGGACGTTAATTTATAAAGGGCATCGACAGAAGGGCGATTATCTCCGTGGAAGCAGATGGTATCAACTAAGAGGGGTATCTTCTCCCCTGTCGCAGAGATCACGGCTGATTCTTCGACGATTGTTCGAACCTGTTCCATAATCTCGTGGGGCTGGCTAAGGAGAGAGCCATCGGTGGACCGTGGAGAAAGCGAGCCATCTTTGAGGTATCGACGATCCGCAAACCCTTCCCTCATGAAAGTGATCTCGCTTTCATAACATAGCGTCTCCAAGGCACTACCTGGGGCTCCAACGATAGTTGCCTCTTTTGCATGTGGGATAATCGCTTCGAGAAAGACACCGGCTAGGTCTCTGTTTGAAAACATATCGTTGTAGAGGGCACCGTGAGCCTTTATCAATCGAGGGATTTCTCCGGCGATTTCGCCTATGAATGAAAGCTGGTCTTGTAACTGCTGCTGCAACAATGTAGTTGCTACCTCGAGTGACCTCCTACCGAAGTGTTCAGGATCTAAATAGGAAGGGTGAGCCGCAATTTTGACACGATTTTCTTTAGCCAGATTTATTGCAGTGGTGATACTTGAGAAGGTACCTCCGTGGCCACCGCAGGCGACGTTGACAACGTCGACTAATGGTATCACCTCGGCGTCGAATCCTACCAACTCTTCTTTGAACGTTTCGCCTACATCAGCACTTAGAAACACTAATTATTGAGGATAATGCAACTAAACCAAGTACTTCAACCTGTCGAATTGCAAATCTATGGATCGCTCCGGAGCAAATTACATTAGTATGTTTTCGGGCCTGTAGCTCAGTCGGTTAGAGCAGGGGACTCATAATCCCTTGGTCCCGGGTTCGAGTCCCGGTGGGCCCACCAGTTCAGATGGCATTATGCGAATTGCTTATAGAATTAACCCAACATAAAACC
Source organism: Actinomycetes bacterium (assembly GCA_021826315.1). Lineage (GTDB taxonomy): Bacteria > Actinomycetota > Acidimicrobiia > Acidimicrobiales > Acidimicrobiaceae > Acidithrix. Next base: position 24,843 of record JAKAZZ010000026.1, on the reverse strand, counting down.
CAACAATGAGGTTATTGGGGGTTTAGATGGCGGTTAAATCTGTCGGTAAGAGTACGCCTGGAATTAGGCTAGCAAAAGCGCCTAACGTTTGGGAGCTTCGCGTTTATGTCGGGCGAAATGAAAAAAACACACCGATTCACAAACACAGGCGCTTCAAGGGTTCGTTTAGGGAAGCACAATCGGAACTAATGCGGTGGAAGCTTGAGCTCGGTGATCAGCGTGTCAGACGTAATGACCAGGGAATACAGTGGGAAAAGATTACAGTTAACCAGCTGATTGAGTTGTGGAAGGAAATGGAGTGGCCAAACTTATCCCCAACGACCACAAAACGTTACGAAAGTATAATTCGTAACCATATCGAGAGCTCAATTGGCAAGCGCAAGATCGTCGAACTAACAACGCTCGATATTGAAAGATTTTTGAATGAGCTTTCTCAAAAGTCGATTATTCGAAAGGGGAGCTCTAGCGATTCGGTGTCTTCGGGGAAACTATCAATGTCATCAGTAAGACAAACTAGGGCAATCTTGGGGCGCATATGCAAATTATCTGAAAAGTGGAGCGGTGACACACTGAAAAATCCTGTCGCTAAATCGGAACTTCGAAACTCGGATCTTGATCCAGCAAAGCATATTCGCGCTCCACGAACCGAGGAAGTGAATTTGATTTTGGAAGCTTCAAAGCAGTTCGACATTAGATACAGATGCATGGTGCGTGTGATTGCGGCCACTGGCATGCGAAGGGGTGAACTTTGCGCCTTGCAATGGGGTGACATAGACTTTACTCAGGAGCTTATTAAAATTTCGAAAGCAGTCGTTGGTTTGAATGGCAAGATCATAACCAAGGGAACGAAAACGGTAGCAGGAAACCGACGACTTGCAATTGACAGCACGACCTTGAATGAACTTCGATCACTAAAAGCGACACAAGCGGAATTTGCTCAAAGTTCTGGAAATTGCCTTAGCGAGGATTGCTATGTTTTTTCATTTGAACCAAGCGGAACAACGCCGCCGCACCCTGACAGTGTTTCTCACGCATTCAGCCGTATCCGCGACGCAGCAGGAGTGTCGAAAGAGATTCACCTACATTCCATGCGTCACTTCCAGGCTACAGCGGTTGACGCAATAGTTTCGGATAGACAAAAGCAGTCCCGTTTAGGATGGTCTACAATTCACATGGCAATGCATTACACGGATGATGTTCCAGAGTATGACCGGAAGGCGGCCTACCATATCGGTGAACTCCTCGGTTAAAATGCGAATACAGCATTACGTGTTTGAATAACCGGATCGGCTCTCACGATTGCACCTTATTGCGCATGAATTGCCGATCTGACAGGGATGGTTATCCGCCAAAAAGTTGAGAAGTGCCTGTTTCACAACTTTCATTCTTCCACCAATCTTTACAACTGCCACGGGAAACGTGTTGTTGTTAATTGCTCGGTAGGCGGTTGCGCGTGTGATGCCTAAGATCATTGCAGCCTCATCAATGCTTAAAAGATACTTGCTGGCAAGGTTGTCTTTATTCTTATTCATCTTGAACATCTCCCGATTCGTCCGAACCAAATTCGCCGTTTCGTTCCATGGCTTCGTAATCTCTTGCTTCTCTAGCGTCGCGCCTCATCTGTGCCCTTTTTCTGCCCAAGGAAGCAACGATTATTGCGTCACCAATGAATTTCCAACCGCGATGTACGATTGACTTGACTTCTTTGAAAAACTCTTTATCCGGTAATAGAGTTGACGCCGATCGGTTTCTGATAGCCCAGTCTTTTCGGTTTTGTCTAAGCTCACCGAAACTCATTGGGAACTGATGTGACTTTGTGACAACTTGGCCACCGAATCCAAATTCATGTGCCCATTTAGGTAGTTTGAAAACTTTTAGTGCGGGTTCGTCACCAAGCTTCCAAGCTGTCTGAATCATTTTCTTCACGTGAGCAGGTGCGCTAGAACTAAGAACTGTTGCGATGTTCGAGATTCGCCTGGGCATCCCGTAACTGTCAGCGATCGACTTTGTTACGTATTTCGAAAGGTAGCGAGCCAGTTTAGGAAGTTCGTCGCTATCGACTGGTCTAACCTTAATTTGGTCTCCCCAAGCAAATTCGACTTTGTAACCGCTTTTGAAATCTGAGAGTTTTGGATTGAATCGCGAATCTTTTACGCCCGACAAAATCGCATTGCTTATCAACGTTGTATCACTAAGCGCCTTTTCGATTTCAGGGTTATCCGCAATCAGATCTACTCGAAGAAGTACGTGGAAGTGGACTAAGCATCGTGCCTGCATCTCAGCTACTTTGACATATTCGACTTTCACGAATTTGCGGAACTTCGCTTCTGTGAGATTCAATTTTTTTGCGATGGCGCGCCGTATTTGTATGATAGTGACGTGCCAAAGCTTTGCGCTGCATGCGTTCCAAAGTACTGCGTTCTCGTAATCGAAACACTGTGTGCAAAGGGGCGATCCAAGGTCGTCGTCCTTCTGGTCATGAATTTTTCCACAGACAAGACTTGATCCATGAATGCACTTCTCCACCTTTGGGTTAGCGTGGCACGGCACAGCTTTACCGTCGCGTTCAACCCTATTGTGATGGGGAGATCCAAAGGAAGGTGCTGTCAACGTAAGAAAGTAGATATTTCCACGTTGACCATCCTTAGTTCCCTCACGAAACATGAGAAGTCCGCTTTGATCAATTTCTGCACGTCATATCGGTAAACTGTCGCGCATGCTTCGCATATCTGAAATTTTCGCGAGCCACACGCCTTAAAGAAGCTGAATTTGAAGTCAAACTTTGACGGTGTCTTCTGGTACCGATTCTGTAAGTCGCTTGGGCTTTCCGTCGAAAACTCGATTGGATGTGCGCAGTACCGCGCATTTCTTGCTGCTTCCAGAAGCTCGTCGTATCCGAAAGCCGCCCTTTCGAGTATTTGATCCCTTATTTTTGGATCGAATTCATCATTTTTCATCTACCTATCTCCTTCCACTTTTTCGCGTGGTGATTGCATCTGAGCTCTTTTGCTACGGGCTTCACTTATATTTATCGACAGGTCTCTGAGAGCCTCATCATCCACCCAGTAGGTCCTAAACAGAATTGGTGTGTCGCCTTTGTTTTTTAGCCACCCGACTCCAGTTACATTTTCATTAAGTGCCGCCGCCGAAAAACCTTTTGATGCGGAGGAAGTGCCAAGAACCGTGTTGGAGGCTTCGTCAGTAGTACTCCACATCGCAATTCTGCAATTGACAAGATCTCTAATCGATGTTGGGACATTCTCAGCGGAGGGTTTCTGTGCAACCAAGACAACCGATATCCCGCAAGCCCTTCCCCTCGAAATAATGTCTCTTAGGGTCTCGGTGAAGGCTTTGGCTTGTTCCTTATTTTGATGATTCACGTAAAACGGTAATTCATCAATTATGACTAACGTGATTCCAATATTGCCGTCTCGATTAAGTTTGCGGAGACGAGCTTGCTTCAATTTGCTGTACGTGCTATCCATGATCGTTCTGATTGCGATCAATGTCTCGACCGCCTTCGTAATGTCTGTCGAGACATATCGAAAGGCGTCGTGCGCAAATACAGCTAAATCTACTTCTTTAGGATCGAATAAAAATATGGTGCATTTAGGGTCGCTTGCTGTCGATAAGAGTAAGTTGGTCAGAACAGCGGTTTTACCGGAGCCCGGAGCGCCACCGATTAGCAAGTTGTTCTCAAAGAGCTCGTAATGAACGATTCTTCCGACTTGATCTGTTCCAATTGGGATTGGCTTCCAACATGAACTTTTAAAGTTGTCGATGGCTGGAAACTGGGATGCGGGTAACTCTAGGGGGTTAATTCTTCTCAGAGTAATTTCAATCTGTGACGCGTCAGTCTGATTTTGGATCACTAGAGCCGATTCAATTCTGAAGAATACAGCAAGGTATGGACCTACCTTTTCATAATCTTCTGCGGTTGCCCCACTTCTTATTGTCAAAAAAAGCTTCGTTCCTACAGTTGTGTGTTCAACTCTGTTGACTTTTGGAAAATGAAGTCGAATACCGTAAGGCTGATGTTGTAAGGCCCTTTGCAGCCGTCGCCTCCAGTGCGAGAGTTCCAGCTTTTTGTAAATCTCTCTCCTGGTTTTTTCGTAGATTATGAGTGAAAGGCACACACTAGCTAACAAGCTGAGAGTGATTGCATTGGGGATGCCTAGATACAACATGGCGACGTAGCAGCTGCTTATTATTGACAAAAAAGTTACTTCGATACGAATGCCGTATAAATTCATGATCCGCCTCCCTGCAATTCCGTCTGTACCGATGCGTTTATTTGAGATTTCCATTTTTCTCCTTTGAACTTGTGGCAAGAGTCCCGACGGGCGAGCGCATCGAGACTCTTGCGATTACTTGGCAGCACCTAGTTGGTTCTCTTTTCCGGCCAGCGTTATGTCACTAGCGAAGAGAGTGAAGCCTGATCGGTTCTGAAACTCATATGGTCGCAATACCAAGGTTCCTACGCGAATAGTGGCTTTCCGCTTTAAGAACTCGTGTGTTTCGGTAGTTCTAAGTGTTAGAACTTCCACATCGCCGTCCATAAGCATCGTGACCTTCAAAATCCAGATCGGATTTCCGTCCTGATCTTTCTTTTGAAGTTTTGAAGTGTTGTCCAATAGCTGTATTGGCTCTTGGGCGACGTCGATTAGGGCCGCACTTGTATCCAATTTGTAGTTCATTGCTGTCTCCTTTGTGTTGAAGGCATTTCTCCTGAAGTGCCGGTTTGTATTCCTTTGCAAATGCGACGATTTGCTTGTGGGAGTTTGGAATTATCACTTTCCAATGATCGGAGTTCCGATAACACTGCCCGCAAGATCGAATCACGATATGGATTCACCCCACGCGGAACTTGGTGCTTTGAAACTTCCAAATCCGATCTTCCCGACTTTTGTCCGTTTTGCGGTTTTCTCATTAATTCCTTTCGTTGTGTTCATCTGTCTCGCATACCTCGCGGTATTTGATATGTCCAGTTATAGAAAAGACATTGTTGAGAAAAAACTACCTAACTGGTGACCAAAGCTTTTTGGACCGACGAATCGCTTTGTAAACAAGTTGAAGCAACCGCATCTTTAGGTCGGAACCCGTCATTTTTATCCATTACATTTATCCACGCTCCTTTTACTCGTGACTCTGACCTGCGAATATTGCTATTTGCAAGCGCTCATGTATGTAAGTAGCAATGGAAGTTGGATTTTTTTCAAAATTTTTCAAAATTTTTTTGGGGCCGTGTTTACGTCTTGATTCAGATCATCGGAGTTATCCACGTTGCTGAACCACAGGCGAATGATTTGCTGTATAAGCTTTGATTAAGTGTCGGAAAGTGCTCTGAATCTTTACAAAATTCAAATTTGATTAAGCGGAGAAGGTTACAGTCATCAAGGTATAGTACGATTTTCTTTCGTATATTTGCAATTTCAAAATATGAGGGTGTCACAGAAAATGGAAAATTTCGATTTGGACTATTTACAGAAAAAATATGGGAAGGCAAAGACAGAGATGCTCTCTCGTATGTCCGTCACTCAACGCGTGAGGAGTGTTCGGCAGCCAAGGCTTGGCTATATAAAAGCGAAAGACTTCACTATGAAAATGCTAGGGGAAGGCATAGATGCGCTAAACCCGATAGAGAATGTAAAGCCCACTCTCATTGGACTCGCTGTTGACTATTTGACAAGGTTTATGACTGGTACGAGTGCGGCGGAATCGTTCCGGATATCTTTACTTGGTGCCGAAATGCTTAATGAAAGCATACGAGCAAAGAAGATGATCGAGCTAATGAAGGGTTTAGATAACGCATCGATCAGATACGCAATCCAACTCGCTGCCTACGATCCAGTTTTTAGGGCTGGCGTATTCGAATACCCTCCCGACGATGAAATCTCTCCCGATGAGGAGACGGCAGAGAATGTGCGAACGATGGTAACTCGATCAATTCACTTCTTTGAAGTGTTCGGTAAAAAAATTCTCGATGGGTTCACCTTTGAGGGAGGTTACACCGACACCGTGCTCAAAGGCGATGGTGATTTTACGACCCACGATACTTTGTGGGAGTTTAAGGTATCCAAGTTCCCGCCGAATAAAGATCACACGCTACAACTGCTGATTTATTGGCGACTTGGACTTCACTCGATTCATCAAGAATTCCGAAATATCAAATATCTTGGAATTTTCAACCCTCGTCGAAACGAGACGTACCGTATCGCAGTTGACGACATCCCGAGCGACGTCATCAAAGTAGTAGAAGCAAACGTAATTGGGTACATGAATTAGTGCTCTGAGAAATAATATGGCTGAATATTTCTCCAACTTGGTTCGCTAACCTGATTTGAAAAGAGCAACTAACCTTGGAGTATCGTGACTACAGTCTGCCGTATTGTTCGCGTCTCGGTTTGAAGCCGTGTTGGTCAATAATTCGACCGTAGTAACGAATTAGGGTGCCTATTTACCGTAGAGAATCTATGCGTGGAGGATCTCGCAGCCATACTCTCAACTGTTGCGGTTGGCAATCTAGATCAAATCATACAAGTTTTCGACGAAGCGCCTTTTTTAGGGGGGCGCTCATCTCTAATTGTGGGACACCGTCACTACTGGTAACTCATCAATGACTCTTGGTTCGGTAGAGCCTGAGTCGATGGTTATAATCGCCTCAACTCCGGCTCGGGAGGCGCCTAATAGGGCCGACCTAATTGCAAATTGTTGTTAGTGTAAGCCTTGATTGAAGGCTTCGATTGACGTCGATGGGACTTTGATCGTCACCTTTTTCGGAGCTGACCCAATCTCGTTAATTTGCCGCTCGATAGCGTCAGCAATTGAGTCCGCGCGAGTGTCCAGCTCTGCTAGCAGAACGTAGAGTTTTGTTTGATACTCTGGAGGCGTTGGTAGTCGGCCGCTAGCGTAGCCTTTGATCTTGTTGATATGATCACCGAGGTAAAAGGCTAGCTCCAAGTGTGACGCGCCCAAGGTGTCTTTGAGTGCTTGAAATGTAGTTAGCGGCTTGTCGCTAGCGAAAATTTCTATTCTGTCACTGTTCATAAATCCCCTTGGTTCGCCATCAAAGACTTATAGTTAAAAACCGATCCTACCCATTCGACTTGATCTTTATCTTGTAATCTTGCGAAATACGTATAAGATGCTGTTGCGTGCGCATCGCGAGAATGTCAAATATGTTGTTGTTAGCGAGGTTGGTAATGACGCATCGGTAATCGCCACCTATCATGACCTCATCTATACCCATTATGGCGGGGGTCTCAAAGTGAACTGTTTGTTCGAGGTCGCCGATTAGGTCGAGAGCAATATTCTTAGTGGTATTTACCGCTAGACCGGTTTGTTCCGACATTGAATGAAAAGTCGTGCTTAGACATCGCTCCCGAATGGCATCTACAAGTCTTTTTAATGGCCCTCCATCTCATCTGACAAAGGTAATTCAGGAGTGACAATAGACTCACAAGTTACGCACCGATAGTGTTGTCTAACGATCTCTAGACGGACTGGTTGCATCTGCAACGGCGTATCTGCCACTACTGACGTTCGGTTGCCGTGACGGTGCATTTTTTGACTACAAACATGGCATAACGGGACTTCATCGAAGGTGGATTTAGCAACGATGACGATAAAGCCGTTCTCGCTCCGTAAATCTACCGGTTCTATGCCGGGTAGATTCAATACATCCGGGTAGATTCAATTGATCAAGCACCTAGGTCACCAGCTTCAAGTTCGCGGTGATCTTTGTCTAATTCGTAGATTAGTTCAATGAAAGCGGCCATAGCTTGTTTATCTGCCATGAGTAGTACTGTCGCTAGCTTCTGATGCGAAGTAAGAGCACGCACTACAGCATTTTGAACAGCACCAGGCAAATTGCCTCTCATGACTTGTTCGCGTGAATTGTTTTCGATCTGTGCCATTACCACGTCGTTTTCTTGTGTAATGGCTGCAACTTGATTAGCAAAAGCAATCTTGTCATTCAAAGGTGCAACGTCCCCAAAAAGATCATTGAGCTTTTCGATAATCTCTTGGAGGTACTTTGCGTCATCTGCCTTACCGTCAATTTTCCCTGGACCAATAGGCTCGAGGTTTGCGTGCTTCTGATCCGCTTCATGGAACGCACATCGTCACTATTGATCAAAATTCAACTGGTGCATTAGAACAGTTGTTTTCTTGGCGTGGGGGAAAACAAAACCGGACTGTATTCAACGTTCACGGCTTCGCTGAGCTAGCTAAAGTGGAATTTTGCGATTGGTTTAGCTGGTATCGCCACCTAACGAGCCCTAACGGAGCGATACGTCAACGATTTGACATAGCGCCCTTTAGTCGTCTTTGATCGATGTGGCTTTTCTACATAAAACTCGAAGGCTTACGTGGCAACTTTGCTGCTGTCAACCTAAGTGCGATTCCACTATGTTTAGTGATGGGATTATAAACTGAATCTTTACAGGTCTCGTATAAGGCGAAAGCGGAAAGGGTTGGCTCACTTGGAATTCGCCTGCTAATTTTGATCAGTTTTAGTTTAGCCCCTAAAAAGTATACGAAACTATTCCCACATATCTCTATCTGTATAGGTTGTGTGACTTTGGTTCCGCTATTACGAAATTCGGCTAAATTCTTGTCTGGTCATTGGGTCTTTTGTCGTCCGGATGTCGACCTTGATGGTTATTCAGATTGATGAGTGCTTCGCTAAGCAATGCAAACACGTCTTCTATCTCTCTGCTTGACTTGCCGGCTTTTTGAAGAGCTCCTGACAAGGAATCGGAAACTGCTCGATACACTGCGTTAGCAAATTCCTGAGCATTTTCAGGTAAATCATCACGAGCCTCCAATGATAATCCCACACCGTACATGCGTTCGTAAAGTGCGTCTCCGAACTTTTTTTCGTTCTCTTCCACTTCTAGCAGCCTCTTTGTCTTGATACATCAAACCTGGTATATTTTGAGCACAGCCCTGTTTTATCCGTCGTGCTAGAAAGCTACGTAGTGCGCTTTTATCTTAGCAGCGACTTGAAAATACGCCCGCTACCACTCCTAGTAGCTTGCCGTGTGAAACGCCACTATTGCTTTGCAAGCCAAGTTCCAATATACCTTTTGAGACTTTTCACTCGTGTACATTCTTGTCAATTAAACTCGCGACATATTGGGTGTGGTCCACTTTGCCATCAAAAGTTATCCATCATCCAATGAATTTGGAAAAACTTTAACCCAACATTTAACCCAACATTTAACCCAACATTTTTGTATAAATTTGTCTCAACGCATTGAACTACGTTTCATTATTCCAAATAAAGTGTATTTTGAACTGCAGAAATGCGACGCATTGAGACACTAAAGCAGCTACGTAAGACGTTATTTTAGGGACTCATAATCCCTTGGTCCCGGGTTCGAGTCCCGGTGGGCCCACCATTTCATAAGGTACTTCTTCGGAATCTCAGCGAGATCGACCCAACAAAAACGGCTAATCGGAAATTAGCGGCTCATCGGAAATTAGCGTGGTCTGTTGTTCAATCTCTGATTCTTACCTATTCGTTTTGCGGTACAAGAATTCATACTTTTGAGGTCACGAACGAGGATACCAACTGATTTACAAGCGCATTTTACTGAATTGGTCCATGGTGATATATCCCTAGTGGCCGTTGGCCACTAGGGATATATCGAGTGCTGCTTTGCACGTGAAGAGTCTTTGACGGGGTGTCTCTATTATTACCTGACTACCATTGAGTCAAGAATCTTCCAGTTAGGTTTACCGCAGTAGAGAAGTATACGGGTGAAGTAGCTTTCAAGACTTCTAAAGTCAAAACCAACCGTCCTGACACCTTGGAGTCAAATGGATTGATGAAGCGCACGCTTATTTTTTAGAGTTGACCAATGATCTCGAAGCGGCTTTTGGGTCGCTATTTATGATCTCTTTTGGTAACTGGAATTAGTGGAGACTACCGAGAGCATCCGTAGGTTGAGAAATCATTTCACCCTTAATGTAGATACAATGTATCATAAGGATTGAGGTAGGTAGAACATCCGGTAAAGATTCGAAGAGGGGATCATGGTGCGCTCGGTTATAAAGAAGTGGGGCAACAGTGCATCGGTAAGGATTCCATCCTCCATCATGGAGGCTGCTCATCTTGCCATAGACGATTCAGTAGAAATTCGTGAAGAGGCTGGCCGTATAGTCATTGATTCAATTCGTGGTGATGAGTACGACTTAACTCAGTTACTTGAAGCTATTGATCCCGATAATCTTCACGGGGAAATTGACTTTGGAATTACCTTCGGCAGAGAGCTTTTGTAACTTTGCAACTCTATGTTCCAGAGGCGGGAGACATTGTGTGGATCGATTTCAATCCACAAGCTGGGCATGAACAGTCTGGACATCGTCCAGCAGTGGTGTTAAGTCCATCTGCATACAATAGCAAGGTTGGATTGATGCTTTGCTGTCCGCTAACTACTCAAATTAAAGGTTACCCGTTTGAAGTTATGCTTACCGGCGAACCTGAAAGCGTTGCCTTGGCAGATCAAATCAAAAGTCTAGATTGGGTTGTGAGGAACGCTAAATACAAGGGGAAAGTTACACAGGCTGAACTCTCTGCTATTCGGGCAAAGGCTGCCGCACTTTTGGGAAAATAACCCGAGGATTCTGATCGACATTTCGTTTTCACCACTTGAAACCACCCCGTACCTTTATTTCGATTCGACCGTTGATCATTCAAACCAAAGTGGCTCATCGAACTTCAGGGTGTTTGATGATTTCGTCAATTGCTAATTGGTTAATGCAAGCATTTTAGATTGAACCGGCGTGGTAACTTATGCTCGCTATCCAAGTGACAACGAAATAATCACTTGTTCTTTGATTTTCGCCGAGATGATCCTCGTGGTGGTAACGAAATAAGAGGCGGTGAATAAAAAGAGTAGCGCCGCCTTTGAGGTTGAGAAGTTCTTTTCTATTTAAGTAGTTGGCGCATGCCACTTTCAAAGATTCTGACACTTTCGTCGTTGGTAATGGCCGTGAAATTGTTGAGGAGACTTTTTCCCTAGATTACTTCTATCCCTTCAGTTTCATTCTTGCGTACTTCTGGTCATAAGTGGGACTCGTGTCGTCTTTGAAAGATGGTTTTCCCCTGGTCATTTGAGAAACGACATACAACGTTTCGATCGCTCGGCGATTTTCTCTATAAGCAGCGAAGGTAACTTGCTTGCTAGTTCGGCAACCTCTGGCCTTTGCGAGACTTCTTCGTAGGAATTGGTTATTTGCATGCCGATCTCTCGAGCTCTTGAGATAACCGAGTCGATGTCGAGCTTTAGCTCTTTTGCGACAGAAGTCCAAGGATTTCGATCAATCCAAACGCTATATGACCCTCCCAGCTTCAATGCAAAGCGGAGTTTTTTCTCATGGTCATCGTATGGTAGTGCAGAAGCCACATCGTAGAGCGGTGCAAATCTAACTTCTTGTCCAAGGATCAAGATCGAGTAGTTCTTGGCATGTGCATCGGTTCCACCAATGAACCAATTCCAAATCAGAGCGTCGACAAAGTTCAATATCGCGACGTCAGCCGCGGTTGGTGAGAGTTCTCTGCGAAGGAGATTTACGACATCAAGGGGAGAGGGACCACCCTCGTTTTGGTACTTCTTAGTTGGACTTATTCCAAGTGCTTGACATAGATCTTCCTGTTGAAGCCTTTTAGCGATTCCACCTTCGACATATCGGTCGTAACGATCTGATACCAAGCAAGCTACGCCGTCGATGCGTTTCAAAGAAGTCTGTGCGGTCCGTAACGCGGAAAGACGAGCTGTACTTAAAGAAAGTTATTCATTTATAGCGTGATCTTGGAAGCCAGAAATTCCAGGTTTGAGGATGTGCGTCGTCGCCATGGAACCTGAAGGTAAGGCCCACCCATCTTCTGTTTCAACTAGAGCGGTCTTTGCCTGTGCACCCGCAAGGCTAAACCGTCCATCGTAGAACTCACCGAGCCACGAAGAGGAGTCCTTCAAAAGGTCACGAAGTCTATCCCCTACCTGTTCTTCGCTTAGTGGTATTAGTCCCGAAGATGCGTTTATGATTCTTTCTGCTTGATTGGGAGGTGCGATGCGAATTGCTCCAGGGCAATCTTCCCCGATTGGGGTCTTGAGAAGTTCAAATGGGGACGAGGGTGAAACTTGAAATTTACGCGCCCAACGATCAATAACAATTTGATCTTCTGGAAGAAGCCCCCAGAGCCATGGTGTTATGACCGAATGAGGGTGAGACGTTATAGATGTCGGCATTGTGACGGAAAGCGGGGTCGAGTTTAATTGTTTTGAATAGTGTTCGTCGTATTCAAATCGGAGGTTCCGGTCGTTGGAGCGAATAACTGTTCCGGCAATTTGACCGTCCAGGATAACTGCCAAGGCATCAATCATCGAGCATCATATATCGTTAGTAATTCATCGAGTGATGCACCTGTCGAAGACGTACTTGGTGAAGGTGCGCTATAACCTGCAACTTCATCTGTGTTTTTCGAGACGATAGGAAAAGGTTTAGGGCTTCAAGAACTTTAAGTAACCAGAAGGTTTGGGCTGAAACTTTTCCGGCTTCGAATTGCACGATCCATTCACGTGAGACCTTCGCCTTTTGGGCAAGTGCATTCTGGCTGAGTCCAGTTTCCAGGCGTCGTTCTTTGACGGTAGCCGCGAGGTCATTCATGGAAATAATCTTCTTCAACGGCGACTCCTGGGGATATTGCAATTTCAATTTACTAGATGGTTGTGCATACTATAGCAAAGTGGATGATCGTGCACACAAGTATAAAGTGGATGATCGTGCACACAAATACAAAGTTGATGGTTTTACACATTGTCTTTATTACACGATCGGCCAACGAAGTAATTGAATGGTCGTTACCACATTGATTACTAGACGTCTGGCGAAGTTTTACCCTAAATAAATTGTTTGGACTGTTGGATCCTTTGTCTTATCATCCTCCCGTGTCTCCTCTGTAATTGCGGGCACCAATGAAAAAATCGACAGAAATGAGTTCGAAGAATTTTAGATCCACCAGTTGGAAGTGCTCGATGCCCTTTAGTTGATGGCGTTTATAGCGAATGAAAGGTAAAGCAAATTGCGCGGTCGAGGCGTCGCTTGGTTGAGGGCCTGCGGATTTTGTCTCGTCGTAATTCGATCCGAAGGTTAGGGCTAGTTGGTAAGGTGAACCGCAGGCGCCGACGACGACGGCGTTCGTGTCCTTGCGATTTCGGATCATATCTTTTTGGTTTCGGTAGCAATTGATCGTCTGGGGCGGTGCCGAGCTCTTGTTCGTCTAAGTACCGGCGAATATCTGGCGTTGTTCGAAGTTACCAAATTCCCTGAACCCGGTGTGGTCCATAAAGCCAACGGAGCCGTGGTGGCGCTTGGCGTTGAAATCGGCTCTGGCGTGATCAGGGATAGGACGTCCATGAAGAGTTACCCGTTCGGGTCGTCGTCCCGTATAAGGCCGTTTAAGGTTTCGATCACCCCATTTCGCCATTGGGGAACCGGGCTTGGTGAAGAGCAGTCCTGCCCCCATCTTGGCGCACCAGACTTGGTTGGAGGTCGGCGATGAATTCATGTCCGTTGCTCGACGCGCGAATAGACAGGTGCTCCCTTCGCTGCCTCCAGGCTATCAAGGGTAGCGATCTCGTCCAAAGAGTCGATGGATCTGGCTGTTCGTGATTAAATCGATCGCCATCCGTACTCGTCGACGGTATTCAAGTGCTTGATTACCTGCTTGTATTCGCTCTGGTCGGATTGCAAGTCGGGCGCCGTGTGCCGCTTTTATCCACAGCGGCGTTTTGAAAAGGGCATGGGCGCGCAGATATTCGGTGGTCTCGGCATCGCTCTCCTCCGCCGGTTTTGGCCTATCGGGCTCACATGGAGCAGTAATCGAGATCAGCCTGCGGCCCATACTCTCGCAAAGCAAGAATCTGCTGGGCCGCTATTCGATGCTGCGTCTGTGGCTGTTGCGAGGTTAGAAATTTCCCGAGGCGAGCTATTTCAACATTTCGATGTCGACTGCTTGGTCGAAGACTATCTTCTTTTAATGCTTGTTCGCGGCCTCGAACTCCTTCAGGCGCGTAGCCGCGGTTACCTTGATGGCACTGTAGGCATGCTTTTAGCGCTACCGTATGGTCTCGGTGATTCCAAAGGTGCTGGGCCACACAAGCGACGCTTGGCTCACTTTTTGCGCATTTCGTCGCCCTCGGCCAACTTTTTGATCGACTGTTCGGGTGTATGGTGCCTGCTACGTGTGTTGTCGTGGTCCTCCACTGCCATTTCGAGGTCTGGTCTTTCACTTCGGCTGTACCGATTTTTGCAAGAGCCTTCTAGTCGGTCGGACAAGTTAGAGAAAGAAATCCAAGGCGTTGGTCAAGAAATCAAACCAAAGCTTTTACATCCACAAGAACAACCAACTTGGATGTACAAAAATGGTGAAAGATGATCAATGAGTCAAGGCCTCGTCAGTTATTTGATGCGTCAAAAGTCCAGCTATTTACGGGTGCTATAGGTTATTGTCCGGTAGAGTTAGACCACCATTGACTGATCACAAATAATGCGCTCTTAGATGGGTTGATGTCCAGATTCGGAGCCCCAAAAATATCTGGGCTTTGTACCCTAAACGAGTAGGTAGGCATCAGCGATTGAGGTATGGGCCACGCCATTATCCGATAATTTATTTATGTGTGAAGTGGGCGCATAGGCGAATTGTCCAACTCTAGTGGAATGATTCCAACTTCAATAATTATGGAGTGCGGAATATCTCATGACCACCTAGACGTCTCCAGCGCACCGCAGGTACCTGAGCGCCGAGATCTGTTGTTACGTTGCTCCAACTCCAGGTTGCTCGACCGTCAGGTCCGCTAAAGCTCCATTTTATCTCAAAAATACCGGTCGCATATACGATCGCCTTCAACCGTAGACTGGCGGGCCACGAGGAAGGATCTCGAGTTTCGATGAAATGGTCGCACACTATGATGAAGGTTCGTACTGCCGAACGGAACATCTCGCGTTCCTTTTCGGTCAGTCGCTGATAGTCGGCCCTAAATGATTCGGTTCGTTCGAATTTCATGAGTCGAGTTCGTCTAGAAAATCATTAACGTTATCGGTTTTTGCTACGCGGCCACCAGCAATAGTTTCGTCCGCTTCGAACTCCATCTTCTGCCATTGCTCAGTCCAAAACCACGCTTGATCTATAGGAACTGCAACGTGCGGTCGAAGTACAATTTCGCCATCTCGCTCGAATACCTCCACTTGGGCACCGGGTTTGTCCAATCCGAAGTGACGCCTAATGGCGGAAGGAATCGCACTAAGACCTCGAGCTTGAACGGTTACGAAGGTAGAAGACTTACTCACAACTCAAAATTATCAGTAATTGATTTTTGGCGTATTGCTGAAATACTGAATGTATGCGCATTGAATAATCTCAAGAGTCGCGATTTATTGTTTGCTACGTGTGGTTTATTCCATGAAGCGCCGGTTACAAAGAGTGAACCTTCGCACGATCAGTGCTCGATGTCCTTGAATCAAAGGTCTATCCAGAGCTTTCTATTGAATCTCAATGATTCAAAGAGTCGTGGACTCTTTGACCGCGTATTCAAAAGGGACCCTACTCAAAAGCGATGTAAGTCAAGCTTGTAGATATTTAAAGGCCGATCCACTGAGCCGACAGTAGAAGAGTAGGATGCCCTTGAGACCAGCAAAGTAACGTAGGTGTGTGGCGCTCGAAAGGCAAAGATGGCGAGTTCTAGTGAAGATTCGGGTGAAGCTGATGAGATTCACTATTGCGTGAAAGCAAGATTTGTACATGCGCATAATGGATCAATCAGCGGAAACACTTTTATTTTCACACCGTTTTCAATGCGACTAAGTTCATCGCCGCTAAGTGGTTTCCGTAATTGAAATCCAAAAAGGCCGACCTTCCAATCTTTATAGATTCATTAGTTTTTTATGAATCGCGTTTATACCTGATTACGCTGATCAATGACGAGAAGTACCTCGAAGACCAAAATAGCGCTCCTGAGGAATTGACGGCGAGGCGATTTAGACCGATTTCCTTCTTTGGCCTTCGGCTAAATAGATTTCCCGAAACCTACGTGTGAGCTCAGAGTATCGGGCGTTCGTGCGCCCAGAGTAACCGTAAGTCGTATTGTGGCAGGGTCTAAATTACACAGGCGCTTGCTGCAGGGTTGAAGTGGCCCGAAACAAGCAAAACGGTTATTCCGGAAAGAGCCACGCCTTACTACTCGCCTAACTTTCCCGTATACGTACCTGAAAATTTTTGGGAGAGCGATTGACCGATGAGGGCTTGATTTGGAGCTGAATATAGTGAACTTCGGAGGCGCTGTTGTTGAATTCGAGTGCGGGTCAGTGGTTTTTCTATGATGGAGCATATGGACTTCGTGTTCTCAACGATTTTCTAGAAAATGCGGTATCACCAGGGAAATGGTGGCGATCACTTGTACTTTAATTATTCTGTTCACACATCTTGACTTTCCACAGTCGTAGGTAACCCCCTTCCAGCTTCAAAGAGATGCTAAGTCTTCACAAATTTCTCACAGGGTCAACAAGTGGCGCAGAGGATCTCTGTTTTACGGCCATTCGTTAGAAACTATGGAGCCCTCGACTTGTGGTAACAGATAATGGACCAACTATCTATTTATTCCTCCTATAGCGCGCTCACCTAGGCGCTTTTGACATCGTCGCAAAGGAGCATTTTATCGTAGGGTCTTCGACGCCACCGAGGCGGATTACTGGCGAAGAAAGTACAGCGAATCGGCGAAGAAAGTACAGCGAATCGGCGAAGTAGGTTCAGCGAATCGGCGAAGAAAGTACAGCGAATCGGCGAAGATTTAGTAATATGGAGTCATGGCGCGAATCGCAAGAAATGCTAAAAGGCGGGTTTTAGAGGCTCTTGGTGATACCAGAGTAGTCGTGATTCAGGGCGCTAGGCAAGTGGGGAAAACGACACTCGTAAGAGAGATCGTCGACTCTATGGGCGGCCGGTTAGTTTCATTTGACGATCCAGTTGCGGCGAGTGGCGCCCGCGAGGACCCAGTTGGATTCCTGAATTCGGATCCAGAGCGTATTTTGGCTATTGATGAAGTACAACGTGTTCCTGAGTTAGTATTAGCTCTAAAGTTCGTCGTCGATACCGACAACAGACCAGGGAGGTTTCTTTTAACCGGATCGGCTGATCTCCTCAGACTTCCCACCATCGAAGATAGCCTTGCCGGCAGGACGGAGAGTATTGAATTATTTGGACTAAGCCAAGGCGAGCTCATCGGGCGTACGGAGAGATTCATCGATCGGGCTTTGGCGAGTGAAAGGTTTATGGATCATACAAGCGAAATGAGCCGAAACGACTATCTCAAGTTAGCTGTTGCAGGTGGATATCCCGAAGTCTTGGATCGCGCTCCGGGGAGACGTCGTGACCTTTGGTTTGATAACTACGCCAACGCCATACTGCGAAGGGAAGCTGAGGATATCTCTAAGCTTCAACGTATCACTGATCTTCCAATGATTCTGAAAATGTTGGCTGCAAGAAGTAGCGGTGAATTGAATATTGCGGACTTGGCGCGTGACGCTAATATTCCAGAGCGAACCTTGGCTCCCTATCTCGAGCTGCTACAGACCCTTTATCTAACCCAGAAGATACCGGCGTGGACAACTAACCTAACAAAACGTGTCGTATCTCGTCCAAAAGTTTCATTACTTGACACTGGCTTGGCTGCGCGACTTATGAATGTTTCCGCTATGGGCGCATCGTTTGATGCCAATCCGAATTTGGCTGGCGGTTTACTGGAAACTTTTGTTGCCGGCGAAATTAGGCGACAACTGACATGGTGTAATGAGACAGTTTCGTTATTTCACTTCAGAGATCGAAACGTAGGTGAGGTCGACCTTGTGCTTGAAACGCCTGACGGACGGGTAGTTGGCGTCGAAGTTAAATCCAGTTCTAACCCTAAAGCGACGGATACAAAGGGCCTTAATTATCTCCGTGCAAAACTCGGCAGTAGGTTCGTTGCAGGGTTCATACTTCATACAGGCGTCAATTCTGCTTTTTTTGGTGATCGCATTTCCGCAGTTCCGATGGATATTCTTTGGCAGGCTTGACAAGTTATATTCATTCGGCTTTCGTAGTCATTATGCCCATCACGAACGCTTACAGATTAGCCTCGCCAGCTTGCTTTAGTTGCGACCAATAAATTCAGCCTGCATCCGAACCCCAAGTGGTATAGCTGTATTTTCCCTTATCGGCTTATCGGCTTATCGGCTTATCGGCTTATCGGCTTATCGGCTTATCGGCTTATCGGCTTATCGGCTTATCGGCTTATCGGCTTATCGGCTTATCGGCTTATCGGCTTATCGGCTTATCGGAGGTAACTTTATTTTGTTGTTGTTGCCACTTATACAATTTCGATCTTGATTTTTCCAGCTGCTCTGAGATAAGTGCCCGAATAGCAAATTATTGCAAGACGGGTTTGCGAATCAATTTGAATGCCTCACGAAAATGAGCGGACTAGGTAAAGATGGCGATTGGAATAAATGCCATTGGTGTTGAAATTGTCACGCATTTAAAGGTCCAGCGGTTTCATCGGTGGTGACTTTTGAACCTTTTGTATCCTCTTTTGAAGCTTAATAAGCGATATATACTTTATCGATTCTCTAATTAAAGGTCTATACGTTTTCTTCCTTGTGCTCCGAGAACATTCAAAGTTGTGTTAGCAAATTTCGATAAAAGTCCAACTGATTGAAGGGTTGGCGCAATTTGTGCTTGAGCATTTTTCGTTTCGTCGGTCCGATCGTTGGATGCTTTGTGGTTTGTTGCCGCTGTTGATAGGGTTTAGTGGGACTCTGTGGGTCGACAGGTTGTGGGTAGCGGCTAATTTTGGTCATTGCCGCGACCACTCTTTCTAGGACGGCTTTTTTCGGCATTACTGTTCGATCACTTTGCAGCCATTTCTTTGAAACTGGTATGGTCGGCCAGGCTGTAATGGAAGAGTGCCAAAGAATCCGCCATAGATTGCGGTTAGAAATATACCACCGTAGAGAAGTCCTGATGTAAAGTTACTTTCGCTCCGTTTCGTAAGTGCTTTCGAAATTCGTGGTTGAAATGCCATTATGGTTACTGCCGCGATGATTAAGTAAGGAACAATCTGTTGGAATGCGCCGGGATAGGTAACCAGTAGGAATGCTCCAACGACCCGCCAAGGAGGGCAACGATGCCATGCTTGATAGGCTCGGTCCCGTTGCCCATCTAACTCTTTGCAAAAGCCAAATGCTTTACTTATGGAACCTGGAACTAATCCAAGAGTGTTGGAGACGGGATAGCGATATTTCGCTAGTAGTAAAATATCATTGGAGTGCACGGGTGATCTGAGGTCTAAGTCTAAGTATCGATCGTTTCGGTGGAGCTTCTATCAAAATTTGACTTCTGTTTTTTCATCGATTTCAAGGAAGTCCAGCCTGGATTTGTCCAACTTAGAGTTGGGGGGTAGTAGTCAAAACGTATGCGTACTTAGTCCTCCTGGAACCGTAGAAAGCTTTCCAACTGCTGTTCGAGCGAGTGCTGAGATCGAAGCCGGCTGTTAAGTGGCGGTGCTATTGTTCAGAAAGACATCCTTCAAGTATTTGCTACTGCCAGAGGTATTTAAATATTGGTGAATCTCTAACTTCGGCGTGGCTCTATGTACCTTCTGCAGAGGATTCCGCGGCTTTTGGAAAGACGCTGAAAGTGGAAGCAGATAGAAGGTGATTATTGGGGATAACGAGGTAGATGGGGAATAATTGATTTACCGCTACAGCAAGCTTTATCCCTTACTTCTCGTGATCGCCTTACTTCAAGACGATAACAACTACCTCTAAATACGGTCTTAGGATTTGTTTGGAACAGGATCATGCTTAAGGTTATACTTTTGTAAATTTACAACTACGTTTGTCATAGTAGCCTTACTTGCCAGTTGACTTTTGCTGTGGTAGTGTGATTGAAGTATGACAGTGACACCGCCAATAATGGTCTTTATTGCAATTGGGATGCTGGCGATGTTGCTGAAGAACCGCGCCAAGATGCGAAGAAATCCTTTGATAATCCAAGTGGCGCTCTTTAGCGCTCTCTTGGTGGTTGCTTTTAGCCAATGGACCCATATCATCTAGTCCTTTTTGACACATTATCCTTGCGCATCCCTCACCATAGCAGTTGCAGATTGTCTGATTCTAAGGTTCGACTTCCATAGAGATTCAGCCTTGGAGGTTGCTGATTGTGGTTATCCCCATTTGAAATAATGCAACGATATTTGAAAGATGTTTTTCAATGGTCGCGGTTTTTCAATGTAAATATTTTTCTGATCTTTGCTCGTATTGACAATTAATTCGAACGCGCTCGGATTATTTGGGATGGTTCGCTAGACCTCTTTGAATTGCCGAAAATAAAGGAAGTCCAAAGTTATTCACGATCGCAACTATTGAACTATTCGTAGCACGTCGACGAACCATTTGAACTTACGCGACGGCGTGTGACGTCGAGTTCGAATGGCTGTGAATCCCTATGGCTGTCATAGATTTGAAAGTGGACTAAGAGCCTAGCCGAGGATCGACGATTCAGAGGTAGAAGGAGTTAGAAGGAGTTCAAAGATTTGCTCCGTCTTCGCCTTTGATGTCGAATCGCCTCTGCATGGTCGCATCCTTGAAGCGTTATGGCCGGGTTTAGATTTGGGGCATGGAGCCAGTTATTTAGAACCGATGGAGAAAGTGAGCGTCAAGTCGTGGGAGTAAGCAACTTACTTGTGAGCCGGTTTAGGTCGCATCGAAAGCTTATCGACTCATGGTTGGATAGCCTTGCTCTCGCCACGATTTGGCTTGTTGTCGTACCAATTTGGCACTACCATGGCACGGCTCGAATAGCCGCCTTAGCAGCAAGGATTGTAATCTCCATCATCTACGCCGTCGACTTTTTGAACCGATTTGTCCATGCAAGCGATAGGAGTAAGTATCTTTCGCAAACGTGGTTTGAGATTGTGGTCATCTTCGTTCCGCCCCTGAGAGTCGTAACGAGTGTAAGAGTTTTTCGAAGTATCTTTAGACGTGGTGAACTAAAGCATCTGGTGCTCGTCGCCTTTGTTCTCTTGGTGAACATCGCGATAGTTGCATACCTCTTCGAGCGAGATGCTCGAGGCGCAACCATAAAGACGGTGGGCGATGCACTTTGGTGGTCGATAGTGACCGCAACTACGGTTGGTTACGGCGACTTTACGACGATAACTTTGATCGGTCGTATCGCAGCTGTCGCAGCGATGCTGGTTGGAATTGTTACGATTGCAACCGTCACTGCTACAGTGGCAGCAAATTTTATGACGATCTCGAGCGAACCTTCGACTGAAGCTCAAAGTTTGAACGATGCAAGGGGTTCATCTGGTCGGTCTTCAAATGCCAGCGAGTCTCGTAAAAGTGACCTTGAGAACTCTAGCGTGCAATCAAATACCATGCTTGAGGAGCTCCACCTAATTCGACTGACCCTCAACGAACTGACGGAAAGAGTCGTAAGTCTTGAGGGAGCAATTAGAAGTTCGATTGAAGATGGAACAACTTCAGAAGAGGGCTACTGAAGCCCTTCGTCAATTTATTGTTATAGGTCGATCCCAGCTAACAAGGGCGTTGACGGCCATCATAAGCCACACTCGAAGATTGCGATTCGATTGCTCTTTACGCTTTAAGAGGGGCGCTCATCTCTACTAGCGGTCCGTTTTGTTTTTGGATCCGTCAAAGCGTCCATTTCGCACTCAGGCTGATAACCGCACTAGGGGTAGCTGTTACTTCTGTAGATGGTTGAATCAGAGGGCTTCGGATCTCTCTGTAAATACGCTTTGACAAGTGGACCGAAAAGATTTCCCTAAACCATTGCATTGTCCGAAGGCGAATAGGGTCTCGTAGTCTCCTCTGGTGGTTCTTTATCTCTCAAAGGTGGCAAGTGCCGAGCTTTTGGTGCGTCAATCTAGATTTGCCTACGTGTCCAACTTCAACAATTGCTAACACCTGAGCTATCTCATCACGTCGCTGCTGCGGTCTTATCTTTGGCCTAAAGCTGCGACGATGAACTTGTGGCAACGAAAATGAGGCTCATATCTTTGAAGCGCTTGTTTTTAGTGCGCTTGTTTTTTTGGTGGCGTTTTTCTTGGCGAGTTTGATGCCCACTAAGCGATTGCGATCTTTGGTGGGTGAAGCAAATCAGTTGACGAGAGTGTTGAGTTCGATCTATCCTAAGTTCGCATTCGAGATTTAACGAGGTAAATGCTGGCTTTCATCTAGTTAATTGTTGAGGGGTGGGCGAACTGCAATTTGGCACATGGTTTTATTGGTGCCTCTTTCCTTATTTGAGCCAAGGCCTTTGGCTAGCACCCTAGATTTAGCTCAATGTAGTCAAGGAAAGTTTTCAATCAATTCCAAGAATGCGTCGTGATAATGGTCACATGGCAACCACCTTGAGCGAAATAATCACCTCTGCGAGGAGTAAGAAGATATCCAAAGAGCCGTTATTGGCCGTGGCACTCTTTGCAATATTTTCGATATTTGTCCTTTTGACAACACATAAGTATCTTGAGCCCGATGACTATTCATACAAGGCGGCGATTGCAGCACTCGCCTCTGGCCACATTCGACTAAACGCTACCCAATTTTCTACCTTCGTGAACTCTCTTACCTCCTCTGGAGTACTTCCTTCATCCGTTCTTCACGGCGGGCCAGCTCTTAGAGGAGGCGGAGGACCTGGGGGGCTCTTCTCTGGTCACTCCATTGGAGGTGGGGGAAGTTCTGGGATGCTCCAGTGGCACAAGATGGCAACTGGTTACTACATGACCGAAAAGAACTACGGATATGTCCTTTTAGCTACTCCCTTTTATATGATAGGACTACTCAACTTTGCGCCACTGTTTTACGGAGGGCTGGCTGCATTTGCCCTTTACATTTCAGCTAGCAGATGGTTAGGCAGGCGAGGTGGCCTTTATGCGGTTGCTCTCTATCTTTTTTCAGGCCTTTCTATCACCTTTGCTTGGCGCTCCACGATGGAGACCTTCACCGATGCATCTTTAGTCGCTACCGGTGTTGGCCTTATTCTTTGGGTATTTCTTGCCAAAGAAAGGAGGCAAAGGGTCCGACTTGCGGTAGGAGGACTTGGATTTCTGGCACTTTCGATGGCTACCTTTGCCCGTTACACCGATCTCGTGGCCCTTTTAGTCGCATTAGTCGTCGTTATGGTATTTGCCAAGAGGTCACAGATCGAAAGGTCTACCCTCGTATCTTGGTACGGACTCGTATTCGTTGCGATGGCTGGAATCGCTCTCTTCGATAAGTGGGCATATGGTGCATTTACCTCCACCGGCTATTCGTCCGGGGTGATCACCTTCTCGCTATCTTCGATTTGGCCGAATCTTACTTCAGTAGTTCCTCAGGTAATAGTTGCATTACCAGCTTCGTTGCTAGCACTTATCGCAATTGGGTATGTAGTGAGTCGTTACCTTAATCGACGTAAAGTCTCAAACGAGGAGTTGAAGGTGACGATAGGGCGCGACCTAGCTGTTGTTATGTCGCTTTCGGCAGCTTGGTTTGGGTTTTGGCTCGTGTATCTGGCCTATAACTGGACTGTAAACCAGGCTGGCGCATCGGTGCACGTGGTGCGCTTCTACGTACCGGCGATCTCTTTTGTGGCTCTCCTGGGCGCGTTTTTGTTGGCCAAGGCGCCTAAGGTAGCGGCGACTCTAGTTACCGTAGCGGTTATGGCCTTGGCGTTCGTCTCCTTCTATCACTTGACGGGAGGTTCGAACCATGGCCTTGGTGGTGGCGTCCCTAGAGGGCCATTCGCCGGAGGGGCAGGATCGAGAGCTTTTGCTGGTCAAGGAGGGCAGCTTCCAGGAGGCTTCCCACCTGGTGGAGGTGCTGGAGGTGCTGGTGGAGGTGCTAGTGGTGCCCCAGGCGGCGGCGGCCTTGGCTAATCCTCTATCGAGTCGTTTCCTTCTCAGCGGTCAATTGCGGGGCCCACACACTGCGTGCGAGCGGTTTGACGAAGTCGATTTAATTGGCGCGATGAAGCTCTCGGCGCCTTCAAACCCTTGCGACTATAGCTTTTCACGCTCAACTGAATTCGGAGAGGGCTGAATACGGAGAGGGTCGAATATCTATGGGGCTTATCGATTAGGAGGTCGACTAATGAGAGGACTAGGAAAACTAAAGTCCGAGGATTCTAAGGGACTTGGCGGGTTGGGTCGGTTTTATTAGCATCTAGAGATAGGCGACGGTTGCAAAACAATCACTTTTGAGTAGTAGCGAGCTCGACTCTCGTTAGTTGTGTTCGTCGTGGCACCGTGGGCAACCCTTGTTCGACACCTTTGTTACCGTCAAATTCGGATGACCAAAGATTGCAAATTCCGTTAGTCAGCGGTCAAATACGGGTGTAACTGCGTGACTTAGATCATTTTAGGTCTCAAGCTATAGATCTGACAGGCCGAAAGTGACGCGAATAGATAGGTCGTAGGGTCACGAAGTGGCGCATCGCCCTTGGCGCTTGACTAAGATGCGAACCTTAGCTAACCGAAAAACTCGTTAGAGACATTGTGGCTCCGCTAAAGTTCGCCGTTACTGTAAAGGTCTTTGAATTTTCACCACCCGTTAAGGTAATTGAATTTGGCGTCGAGCCAGTAATATCCTCGCTTATCTCAAGGGGAGAGGTACTCTTTAGTTGTTGTCCAGCTAACCCTTGAGGAAATGGAATATTGGGGGCGAAGCTCTTCCACCAAGAGGGCTGATCGTCTTCAATGGTGTGAAGCACTGCAAACCACCCTTGCAGACCAACTG
>JAKAZZ010000025.1 GCA_021826315.1 Actinomycetes bacterium | reverse complement strand
AGAACGATGTCCTCGCCCGTGGTAACCATTTCCACTAGCGTTTGAATGACTGTTTCGTCCTTAGGAAAGTCAAAGACGGGCCCACCCATTAGAGTTTTTAATCGTTTTGACGCAGCACGGCCATCCTGATAGAAGACGCTGTAGGGAACCTCGAACTCGGTCTCATGGAGATATCTCTTGTAAGTTGGAACGGAATCCTCGGTGCGACCGAAATCAACCCGTCCCGCCTTTATTTGCTCCTTCATCGCCGCTTCCTGAAAAAGCCAGCCCCTTGAAGGAACCTTTACTGGCTTGCCCGATACTGGGTGTAGAACCTGATATCTCGGACCCCAACCACCAGGCCACGAAATGTTATCCGGAAAATAAACTCCATTCTCATCAATCTTTGAATAATGCTTATTTCCTTTAGCCTCATCTGAATCTGGAAGAGCACCGAACCAATCTTTCAGCCCTTTGGATGCTGCGTCGAAGTCACCGTGGTTCATTCGCACCAAGTGTTCGGCCACTTTATAAATCTTTGAAAGGCCCTTTTTCCTTACTTTCCATGTGACTCCATTTTCTCTCAATGTTGAAAGATCCCGAGCGAAACAAAGTATGTACTCATGCGAGGAAGAGATGTACTTTGAATCGTTTTTCCGACCCGCAGCCCAAACCATAGTACCGACGAAGTTATTCTCACCGAAGATCTCTGAAGCTAGTCGCTGAAGATTGCTCATCTCTGAGTCATCAATCGAAATAAAGATGGCTCCATCTTCAGTCAAGAGGTTTCGAGCCAGCTTTAGCCTAGGGTACATCATCGAAAGCCAATCAGAATGGAACCGGCCATTTGATTCAAGGTTTGTCACGAGCCTCGTTCCATCACTATCGACTTGCAGAGACCGAACAAGATATTCATCGACCGTTTCAGAAAAGTCATCACTATAAACAAAGTCGTTTCCCGTATTGTAGGGAGGATCGATATAGATCATCTTTACCTTGCCAAGATACGACTCTTGAAGCAGCTTTAATGCGTCGAGGTTATCACCTTCGATAAATAAATTTTTTGTGTTGTCAAAGTCAACCGACTCATCGCGAATGGGCCGGAGCGTCTTTGCGATCGGAGCATTGGCTACGAAAGAAGACGCTCTTTTGCCAGGCCAATCGAGTCGGTAACGCTCTTGGGGGCCTTCGACGATATGGTCTGAAAGTTCTTGACGCAAGAGGTCGAAATCTATCGCCTTTTTCGGATTTCCCATTGCATCTTGCGTCTCGGTTACGACATTTGGAAATATCTCTATCAACTTTTCGACGTTAGACTTGGGTAGATCCTGTGACGTCATGCGAAGTTTATCCACGAGCTACCTCTGCTTGTCCAATTCTAAGTTTTTCAGCTTCAATGTCCGAAGCAGTTCTACCTTTCGATTGAACTGCGGCTCGGAATGAAGCTTGTGTTCGAGGACGTAAATCTCACGTTCCAGCTTGCGAACGGTCTGAATTCTAGCGGTGACCTGTTTCAAATTCTCGCCCGGCCTCATAGTCAACGGAGTCAACGGTTCTAAAAGCGCGGCATAGAGTCCTGGGAGGGTTACTGCTAGGGGAAGCTCGCTCCTGCTGTAATCCTCAGAAAGCCAGTTGGTGGTGTAATAATCGCCTAACTTAACTCTGTTTGCTTCAATTTGTTTGCTTGCCACAACCATACGAACTTCGCGGATGTCACCTATCTCGCGGGCTAACTCAAATACGATTGGAAATGGAATCGCTCGATCAATTGCCGAGAGTACCGCATCCGACACATCGCTTACCTTTGCACCTATTTGAAAGACTTGCACCTCTGGCACGTCGGGACTTCCAGGTAAATTAATCGTTGCTTCAGCAAGTTTGTAAGCCCATATTATTTTCTGCACTTCTGCGATAATCTTTTCCCGGATCGATGAATTCAAATTCCCGTATGCGTATATTTTTTCTTTCGGGATACGACCACCAAATTTTGCACCATTAGGCCACCGATACAAAATATCACTCATTTCCGACCTTGCTATTAGAAGGCTCAACAATTGCAACAAAAGCGATGAGTTCAAAGTCGTCTAGTCCAGCAATAGTCTGAGTTAGTGCGGTTGTGTGACCTTTTGAGAAAAGACTGTCTATGTCACGTTCTTCCGTAACTTCGATCATCGAGCGGATTGCACTGGTAAGAAGTTGAGAATAGTGATCCATTTTCATCCCCTCAAACGTCCTTGAATTGAAGATATCCACGACGCTAGTTACGGGGTATTCGTAAGGTCGACAACCAGATCGAAGCAAGTCAAGTAAATGCTTTGCTTCAGTGTGATCTGTTATGACACTACCTTGATCGTTTAGGTAGACAAGGTAGTAAGGGTGCAGCCGATTTCCTCGGTTGATCTGTTCATTGGCACCCATATTTCGAAGTGCGAAGATTACTCCAGGGACAAGACCTTTGGAAACATCGGAAGGTATGACGGCATGAAGTCCTTTCGGAGTAATAGCTAGGTCCCCGTACGCCTTTATGTAGCCGAGAAGGTCCATCCGAAAATCGTTGAGTCCAAGGTCGGAGATCGAAACGCCTAAGCGAACGTCTTCAAGTTCGATCACCTCGTCCTGCAATCTTCGTAATTGCTCCTTTCGAAATGCCGCATCAGGGTCTTCTAGGCTAAGAATATTATCGTCAGCGGTGCTCGCGAGGTCGACTATCACCATACGGTTTTCAACGCGTTCTTTTAGGTTTATGTACTCGTCAAGTGAAATGTCAGGCCAAAAATTTACCAATTGGATGAACTTGTTAGAGGAGCCAATTCGGTCGATGCGCCCGAAACGTTGGATAATGCGAACTGGATTCCAGTGGATATCGTAGTTGATCAGATAGTCACAGTCCTGAAGGTTTTGGCCCTCGCTAAGTACATCGGTACCAATCAACACATCTATTTCACGAGTTTCATGTGGCATTATACGATCACGCTGTTTTGACTTGGGCGAAAACAACGCCATGATTTGCTGAAAATCGAGCCTAGAACCAATAGTCGTCTTTGCGCCGCCAGTTCCTCCGGTGACGATACCTAGGGACAATCCCGAACTGGACAGCACCGGACCAAGTTCTCGATAAAGGTACTCAGCAGTGTCAGCAAACGCAGAAAATATCAGTACTTTTCGGTTACCAGCATTGATCGGAAACTCGACCTTGCGTTGAATTAGTTGAATTAACTTTTGCAGTTTCAGATCATGGCGAGGGCTAACTCTAGCCATCTCATCTAGAAGTTCGCCAAGAGTATCGCGGTCACTTTCCAAATCACGCTTCCACGACTCGACGTCAATATCTTCCAAGGAAATCTCGATCTTCTCACCGAATGAGATCGCTTCAAAGTCCTCGTCGTCATCTACAAAGTCGATCTCCGGAAGGTCTGAAAGAGATCCGGAGTTAGAGTCAACGCGATTGACCATCGCATTTACAGAAATCAATATTTTTGCTAGGGTCATGCGAAAAGCCTCAACAGAGCTTTCTAATCGCTTCAAAAGATTGATGGTCATTAGCCTCTTGAGGCCAATCTCTCGTCCTGCTTGACCGATGCTTGCTCGAGCACCTCCCGTCGTCACGTTATACAGATGCTCGTATTTTACTACTCTGCTCGGAAAAACATATGCGAGTGGAGTGTAAACGGCCAGTGTGAGTTCTTGAATACGCTCGAAAATATCGTCGAAGCTCGGGACATCTGGAAGATCTGTCAACGCCTCGCGAATTGACAGTGGTCGTAGCCGTTCGGGGAATGGGCCTATCTCGGTAGTGTCATAAAAGGCCTGAATGTGTTTTCGGGACCTAGAGATTGTAACCGCATCAAGCAACTCAAAAAAGTCAAAGTCGAGCATCCTAAGAATCAACTCAGTGGTACGGTTCTCGACCGGTAATTTGGACCATTCATTGAAAACCCGCTGTGCATCGCTAAATACCCGCTCGACGGTGGTCGAGATTTTTAGATTCTTCGCAAGGTTATCGGAGTCTCCCTCATAAGCGAGTTGAAGCTGATTTCTTAGGTCATTGAATCGGTTATTGACCGGAGTCGCCGACAACATAAGGACCTTTGTCTTTACACCTTCGCTAATCACTCTGCGCATGAGTCTCTGATATCGCGATTCCTTTTCAGTTGCATAATCTGCATTTCGGAAGTGATGCGACTCGTCGATTACAACAAGGTCATAATTACCCCAGTTAACACGATCCAACATCAGACCCATCGACTCACCATCAGATCGCGATAGATCTGTATGGGCTAGAACGTCGTAGCTGAATCGATCCGAAATAAATATGTTCGTTGTAAGGTTCGCGTTGTAGTTTCGCCAATTCTCCGAGAGCTTCTTGGGGCACAGCACCAACACAGACTTATTTCGAAGTTCGTAGTACTTGATCACCGCTAGCGCGGTAAAAGTCTTCCCCAGCCCTACGCTGTCGGCAAGAATGCAGCCATTGTAGGTCTCCAACTTGTTGATAATCCCCTTCGCAGCATCGCGCTGAAAGTTATACAAACTCTGCCAGATCTTCGTATCCTCGTATCCTGTACGGTCATTAGGAAGAACATCATCGTTTACGTCCTCTAGAAACTCAGAGAACAAGTTGTACAAGATTAGAAAGTAGATCCGCGAAGGCGAATTCTCGGAATAGACGCTATCGATGTATCTGCAAACCTCAGTAGTCACTTCCCTCAATTGATCCTTGTTGCTCCATATTTGATCAAAGAGTTGCATGTACTGAGTTGCAATCGGTGCCTCATCGAATCGATTCACCACATTCGATACTGCCGGTCCCGGCTCAAGTCCAAGATCGGCGGTCGTAAAACCTTGAACGGGCATGTAGGCAGTACGGTCATCTACGACGATGAACTGCTGCATCGGATTTCCAGTAACGTTTGTCCTAAATGTCACCTTTTTCCGAACCCATTCGGCACACTCACGGGCGATTGCTCGCTGGGTAAGTTTATTCCGTAGTCGAATTTCAAATTCGGATCCGTAAAGGACAGATTCCGCATTTTCATATGGTATGTAAAATTCCCGTCGCTCCTTGCGAACCTTGTCGGTCGCCTTTTCCGGAAAAAACGAGGGGGACGTAAAAATGAATTCCAATTCCGAAATTTGCTCGAGCTCATTGCGCAAGGCTTCGAACGCAAAAATTGAAAACGTTGACGCAGCGATACGCACCTTAGATCCCGACTTTATTTCAACCTTTAGATCGTCGCCAAGCAAATCGGACACGTTGTTTACAATGCGCAAATTTTGAACCCGCTTCTTCTCTTCAACCCTAGTAAAACGCTACTATCGCCAAATTTACTACCTAAATCTGGTGTCCTAGTTATCATTACCTAAAGTTTCAACCTCATCCAGAATCACTTGCGGAAAGAATACGGCGAGAGTCGTGGGGGCAACATGAAGAAACAGCGATCAGTAGATGCAAAGAAAATTTGATTCCTCAACTGCATCAAAGACAACTGCAAACGTATTTCCGGGTCAAAAGCTTGCATCACGTCCAAAAAAATAATTATTTGACCAGGCACCAAAGCACAGCGCATAACAAGGACGTGACTCCCAGGAGAATAAAAAACGGGCGAACAACCGAAAATAGATGGGTTGCTGATCTACGTATCTTGAATAGAAACAGACCAGATGAGCATAGGGTAGGGTAGGTTCATTTCCAAAAGTGCGACCGATACGGATTCAAGCTCGGCACCTCTCCAGCACGCCATAGCATCCACAGATGGTGACTGAAATGGACGAAGAACTTCACCTTTAGATGCGAGCCGAACGAACCCGTACCAATTAGGACAGCGGCCTTTGATTGATCCCCCAAAAGTAGCCTTTAGACAGCCGAGCATTCAAATACTCAACAATGTCGATGAGGTCACTTGCTTTGAGGCAGTACGTCACGCTTTTGAATCCTCATTTCTATTGCCATGAATTTGTTTCGCGTATTTGCTTACGCTCCACCCAAAAGCGTAAAAAATCGGGAGACAAGCAAGGGTCGGTCCCTCTTTGGGGTAATTTCGGCAATCAATGTGCATTCGAAGATAATCAACAACGATATCGACGGCCCCAACCTTGGTATCGATCACCGAAAATTTCAAGCTTTGCCAACAAACCTGTGAGAATACGAACGACGAACCAACTTGCACCTCGATGGTGGTCCTGTAGTAATTCCAACAACTCATTACCATAGGAATGAGAGTGCTTCACGGCTAATCAGAGCGGCAAAGGCCCCTACTCAGAAACAGAATTGATGATGCTCACAAATACAATCAGCTATTGCCTGAGGTCAACTCACAAGTGGTCGAAATAATGCAAGCGACCGCCTTCTCCATTAGGTCGAAAACAACGAGCCTCTCATCCTTTAGGCGTGGAAGGATGTTGCCAATACTGACACGTAAGAGAGGTTGCAAGCATCACGGCAACGAGTGCTTGCTGCAATGAAAATACACCTGCATTCCCGACAGCGTGAGCTGTCGTATGTCGTGAAAAGTTCGCAGGTATTGGGACGCCATAATGTGCACGCCAGCTCACATAGGCGCGGTGTAATGGTAGTAAAACAAGATTATCAACCGCAACCCGAAGAGCTAGTTCCCCCAAGGGTTCATTGGCTTTCTCAATAGCAATGTCTTGACCCTTACCGTTTAAGACCGCCTGTACGATGCTGTCGACAATATTTCCAGCATGAGATTGTGCCGGGCTCTCCAATCCAGTGTGTCGGAGAGCAGTAAGTGCATTTCGACATTCATTCGCCCATTCGTGCGGAATAGAAGAAATCGCGAATTCACAATCTTCGATAATTTGCCCGTATCGCTCAACCAGTATGCATTGACGATCTTCCGGCGCCCCAGCGTTCAACAACTCTAAGACGATCTCGGCGCGAGGTATCCACGCCAGAGGAATCCCTTCTTCAAACGAAAGGCAAGCAACGAATTCTAAATTGTCCACCGACCTCAAGTTCGATGGTAGCCAGGTATCAATTCCTTGGAAAACCTTGCGCCAATCAACACTCGATAGAACCGAAAGGATTTGATGCGATATTGTCTGATAGTTGATGTTGGCTTCAGAAATTGATGAGAGTAATTCTGCATTATGCAGTCTCAGCGCATCGACGGCAGAGGTATCGAAGACTTGTTTACCTAGATTCACAGTCGATGCGAGGTCAATGGATTCGCGGATATTGAGCTTCCAATTAGGACTTCCCACAACGATCGAAGCAATGTTCGATGCCGCCTGAATCGAATCTACGATTTTCTCAAAGGCAGAAAATTCGACGCTAGTTCTAAGAGCGCTAGAAAGTGGCTGATTAGTTAACTGATTCCCATAAATTTCGATATTTCCAACATTTAAGCTCGCGAGTAAAAGTTGATTTATCCGGAATCTTTCGAAAATTGACCGTAATTCAAGGTTGTTGCCTGATTGGTCTTCGTCTTTGCATTTTTCCCCGTCAGACTTATTTGGCTGGTTGCGAATTTGATCTTCTTGATCCACGCAATATATTTTATGAGCCCGATGGCTCACATCCGATTTCGAACGATCTTCCCGAATGTGAAGCGCTAGTGGCTCCAAATTTCCATAAAAAGCCTTATTTGCGATAGTCACTCCATGCTTAACGGTGGGAGCTACAAACAGCAGGTTTAGCGAAAACTCAACACCGCATAATTCGTAAATTCTGACCTATTCAAACGCCCTTTTTCCTTCTAACGTTGATGCAGGCACAGTACTTCTCCGTCTTACAATCTGCAAATAGCTACAACTCAACAAGAAACGCCAATTATGGATCCTCGACTAATCGTCTTCGAATCCACCAACGAAAGAAGGACTACGGGGGACGTCTAGGCCGACGACCAAAAATCTAGGATTCATTTTTCAACTTTCACCTAGCTAAGCTCTCAATATTCAGGTAAAATTCAAGGTCAGGGCATTTTCAGCCTTTAACCCTTTCAACAATTGCGAGGACCCAAATTGACACGCGAACCCATTGCACCCCTTGATCTACTCGATATCGACTCCCTCCTCAGCGAGGAAGACATTGCAATTCGAGACACGGTTCGAAAGTATGTCGAAAAGAGAATCAAACCCGATGTAGCCACATGGTTCGAAGAGGGAAAGCTTCCCGTTAGAGAGCTAGCCCTTGAACTAGGCGAACTCGGTGTACTTGGTATGCACTTAGATGGCTATGGCTGTGCTGGAACATCAGCATTGGCATATGGCCTCGCTTGCACCGAACTTGAAGCTGGTGACTCTGGTATCCGTTCGCTCGTTAGCGTACAAGGCTCTCTCGCCATGAAGGCGATCCACGCCTTTGGATCAGAAGAACAAAAGCAAACCTGGCTCCCGGGGATGGCAAGTGGCGAGATCATCGGGTGCTTTGGCCTCACCGAACCAGACTTTGGTTCAAACCCCTCAGGCATGAGGACCAATGCCAAGCGTGACGGCGACGATTGGATCCTAAATGGCACCAAGATGTGGATCACGAATGGCTCCGTAGCCGATGTAGCTGTTGTATGGGCGCGAACCGACGATGGAATCAAGGGCTTTATCGTACAAACCAACAGTGAGGGCTTTAGCGCTCCAGAGATTCACCGAAAGATGTCGCTTAGAGCATCCGTCACCTCTGAGCTAATCCTCGACAACGTAAGAGTCGCAGATTCACAGAGGCTCCCCGAGGTCTCAAGCCTTCGTGGCCCCCTTACCTGTCTCAACGAAGCCCGCTTTGGAATCCTATTTGGCACTGTTGGTGCAGCAAGGGATTGCCTTGAGACCGCAATTAGCTACTCGATCAGCAGAGAGCAATTCGATAAGCCGATCGCAGGCTTCCAACTTACGCAAAAGAAGTTGGCCGATATGGCACTTGAGCTACAAAAGGCGATGCTGCTAGCAATCCATGTCGCCAACCTCAAAGACAAGCACGCCTCGAATGCAACTCAAGTCTCAATTGGCAAGTTGAACAACGCTCGTGAGGCTCTCAAGATAGCGAGAGAGTGTCGTTCGATCCTCGGAGCAAATGGCGTGACCTTAGAGTATCCAATAATTCGCCATATGAATAACCTCGAGTCGGTCTTTACCTACGAAGGGACCAACGAGATGCACACTCTCGTCGTCGGCGAAGCTCTTACTGGAATTGCAGCATTTCGCTAGAGACGCAAACCCAACCATTTCGGCGACTCTACTGCCCCTTGGGTAATTGGCGTTATCAATCGATAGGCAAAGTATCAGATAGTAAGACGGAGGCGGAAATATCCACCTCCGTCTTCTTATTCAACCCCCAAATGCCAAGGCATCGTAAGCTCCTTGCGCACGCATCCACCGCGTTACAAATGAGCAAAAGTGGGCCATTTAGAGAACACCCCTAGATTCAATAGCGAGAATGGTCGACTTTCGATTGTCTATCTGGGTAAAGGGGTTAAAATTACGACTATTCAACGAAAGCAACGTCATCTCATTTGAGCTGATGTTCGAGTTAAAGGTTTCATGTGGAGAACGAATCGTTCGTCGTCACTATTAGAAGTGATGAAAGTAGCACCTCAGTAGAGGTAAGCGTCGGAACAAAAGCCTTCGAGCTCTTCAAAGAGAGAAGCGAGGTGATCGCAGCTCGAATAGACGGTGAACTCCGTGACCTCTCTCACCTCCTCACCGGAGGAGAGGTTATTGAGCCAATTACGATCTCTAGCCGCGATGGCCTAAATATCCTTCGACACTCAACCGCACACGTGCTAGCACAAGCAGTTCAAGAGTTGTTTCCAGCGGCAAAGCTTGGAATTGGGCCTCCGATTGAAGATGGCTTTTACTACGACTTTGACGTTGAGACCCCCTTCGTTCCAGAGGACCTCGAGAAACTTGAAACGAAGATGCGCCAGATCATCAAGCGGAATCAACGCTTCTCGCGACGTGTCGTAGCTGACGAAGACGCCTATGGCCAATTCAAGAACGAACCCTACAAGATGGAGTTAATTGGCCTCAAGGGATCTAGCTCTCAAGTAGGAGAAGGCGCCGACATGGAGGTTGGAGGGAGCGAACTTACAGTCTACGACAACATCGAACGAGACGGCAGCGTCGCCTGGTACGACCTATGTCGTGGACCACACTTACCAACAACGAACCGGATACCTGCCTTCAAGTTAATGCGTACCGCCGCAGCCTATTGGAGAGGCGACCAACACAATAAGCAACTCCAAAGGGTCTATGGAACTGCGTGGCCCACAAAAGAGGAGTTAGCGACCCACCTAGATCGAATCGAGCAAGCTGAACTTCGCGACCATCGCCGCCTCGGACGAGAATTAGATCTGTACTCTTTCCCCGATGAGATAGGTTCAGGACTAGCAATATTTCACCCCAAGGGTGGAGTCATTAAGCGAGTCATGGAGGACTACGTACGCCAACGCCACATCGAAGAAGGCTTCCTCTACGTCGGCACACCCCACGTCACTAAAGAAGAGCTCTTCCACACCTCAGGGCACCTCCCCTACTACTCCGAGACGATGTTTCCGCCAATGGAGTTCGAGGGGTCAAAGTACAGAGTCAAACCCATGAACTGCCCTATGCACAACTTGATCTACAAATCCCGCGCTCGCTCATACCGAGAGCTACCGCTGCGCTTCTTCGAGTTCGGTTCGATCTACCGCAACGAAAAATCAGGCGTTATCCACGGCCTAACCCGAGTCCGAGGTATGACCCAGGACGACTCTCACTCATACGTAACGCCAGAACAAGCTGGCGAAGAGGTGACACACCTCTTAAACTTTGTCCTCTCGCTCCTCTCTGACTTTGGCTTGAACGACTACTACTTGGAAATGTCCACTAGAGACGACTCCAAGAAAGATAAGTTCATCGGCACCGACGAAGATTGGAGGACCGCTGAATCTGTCTTAGCAAAGATTGCGGAAGACTCAGGGTTGACGTTGGTGGCTGATCCAGGTGGAGCGGCCTTCTATGGCCCTAAGATCTCGGTTCAGGCTAGAGACGCAATCGGGAGAACTTGGCAGATGTCAACGATTCAATACGACTTCAATCAGCCAGCCCGATTTGGACTTGAATATCAGGCGGCCGATGGCACGCGTAAGCAACCGGTAATGATCCACTCCGCAAAGTTTGGCTCCATCGAACGCTTTATGGGCGTTCTCGTAGAACACTACGCCGGTGCATTTCCTCCATGGTTAGCTCCAGTGCAGGTTCAAGGGATCCCAGTCGCCGATCGCCACGTCGACTACCTCTATGAGATTGCTCGCACCCTTACAAAGAGTGGGATTCGAATTGAGATCGACGAGAGCGACGATCGGATGCAAAAGAAGATCCGCAATGCTCAATTGGCAAAGGTCCCTTACATGATGATCGTTGGAGATCAGGACATCGAAGCAAATGCTGTCTCCATTCGTTATCGAGATGGTCGTCAAGAAAATTCAATCCCGATCGCAGAGGCTATCTCGATGATTCAAAGAGCAATCGATGCTCGCGAACAGGTATAAGCCACCTGTGCAATGGATAATTCATAGCAAGTATCGCGACCGTCTGACTGACGGTCGCGATACTTATACTTATCCCTAAAAGGCAGGAGCGCCTCTAGCCTCGCCGCATATCGGCAAATCTTCCCTCCAATCGAACCCTAGGTGACTGCTGTCTTTCTCACCAACGGGAACCCACCAGGCTATGGCGGTGAGTTGGTCGCCACCGTACAAGACTATGGACCCCCAAGACATGGTCCTTGTCTGGTGCCACAAATAAGTTGGCCCTGCTAGTTGGCCCATCTCATCATTTCATTGTTGGGGGATTGTTACCCCTCGTAAATTGCGAAACACCTTCTTATCGGCTGGAATTGAGGTAGTAAAGCCCCAAGTGAGGAGTGAGTCTTGTCCTTCGGTGTGGCAGACTTGCAGTCGAAGTCCTTTGACGATATGAGCCAGTTCTACGAAAAGACACTGGCAAAGGACCGTATCTATTCGTTCCTTCAAAAGCGGAGTCGAATCTTTCCTGACGATGCCTTCGCCAAAATCTTCTCT
The DNA here is from genome assembly GCA_021826315.1 of Actinomycetes bacterium. Taxonomy (GTDB): domain Bacteria; phylum Actinomycetota; class Acidimicrobiia; order Acidimicrobiales; family Acidimicrobiaceae; genus Acidithrix. The sequence continues at coordinate 23,225 of JAKAZZ010000025.1, read as the reverse complement.
TGGAACGCACGGGAAGCGGATCCCCATTGGTGATCGCGGCCGTCATGGTACTCTAACGGTTAAAAGGGTGTTCGGAGTGTGAAGCGACAGATCGCTATGGCTTTGATGCCCGTTGGCGATATGCAACTGGAGTTGAAAGCTACGACGTCTTTGCCTGGCCAAACTTCTATCACAGCGCGCTCGTTGACTTTCTGGGAGCGTTTTGGTAGATCCGATCGGGGGCCCTGGCCGAGCCTTTGAGATCTTGCTTGCAACATCACGTGAGGCCGGGCTCATCAGCCGCAGGAGGGTACTTGATTCCACACCCCCACAATGACGCGGTGAGCACGATGGAAACCATCACCTTGATAGGTTCTGTCATTCATGGCCTTCTCAAGGTCGCAGATAGACCCCTTAGGGATCTGCTTACCAGTGTGCTGAGCAGTGGCGATGACTATGCGAGTCCAACAAAGCCACAGATTGACTTCGATGACCAACTTTACTTAGATCTAGGGAGGAGTCATCGTCGTACGTACTTAGCTCCAAGGCCGTCGATTGTCTCTTCAAGGGGAATGATAAAGTCCGCGATCCAGTACCTACCACACGGACCACGACTGAGGTGCAAAAGATCTTCTAGGACTCCGAGTACCTCATAGAAAAGTACGGAATCAGGCGCATCCGTGGGATAGCGCACGCGTGCTATCAACGAATATCCCCCGGGTCGATCAAGAAGATCTCCATAGGACGGTAAAGAAACAACTGAGGGATCATCTTGCTCGTAGAGGACCGCCTTATAGAACGCATCAAGTAGCAGGGGTCCAATGGAAAGGAGCGGTTCATAAAGCAACTCTTGCGCCGCCTCCCTCCAGCCTGGCACCGTGTCAAAGTTGACCTCTTTTTCCATCTCCTGAGGAAGTGTTCCAACGTGTTCCCGCTCCCAGTCGTCATACTCGCTGAGAACCTGATAAATGAGACCCCAGCTCCTTCTTGCTATTTCCTCGTAAGGGGAGGGAATTGATTCTAACGGAATCAACTCATCCACGAAGGCAGAAAAGGTGGCCTCCTTTGACTCTGCCAGCTGAGGAGCTTCGAAATAGCGAGCGATAGGCCAAATCCTCGGTGCTCGCAGAGCTGCGCGCAGTTCTATGCGATCATCGATCTCTAGTTCTAGGGGGATTGCACCGTCTCCTAGAACCTGGTTCAACCACCGACCCTCATTACACTTAGAGACTCTGCCTAAAATATCGGATCCACATACAACGACCAGCCCTGCTTCTGCACGAAACTCCAAGCTGCCTGCCAACACAGACGTCCCCGAGGCGTCCTGAACCAGAACTCTTTGCCTTGCGAATAGTTCTTGATCTGTTGCTGGGTCGAGATGAAGATACCAGATACGGCTAGACAACAGCCGCTGGCGATCGGTCATACCGCGAACTTGGATTACCTTGGTTGGCATGTCACATCCGTCGGCCCTGAAGAATTATTTAGGGTCACCGTAACTCCATCACCAACATAAGTCGCAGTAGCTGTGCTGTAGTAGGAGTCAGTACGACCAATCACACAGGCACCATACGCACCGAGACTTACTTCGCTCATATTGGTTTTGATATAAGATCTTGCGTCCAACAGCTCATAAACACAGTAAAAAAAGTTGCAATACTTCAAGTCCAGATAAGTGTTTATAGAAATAGAGCTCTGGACCGCGCCACCGCAGCCGACCGTCCACTGAATTCCTATGGTACCTGGACGATGACTACTGTTGTGAAAGTAGGCTGGTGTCAGCTGACAGTCAGTATGAGGTTGGATAATTATTTGAGGGTTTGTGGTTCCGACCTTTGCAGTGAGCCCCGATGTTTGCAAATAATTTGCGCTACTGAAAGCTCGCTCCTTGCCTACCAGGGTCAAATTTACCATACCCTTAGCGCCCATTGGTTCGAACGAAGGTTTCAAAGTTGCGCTAACGTTACTGGTACTACCTAACCCCACCCCGGTTCCTAGGCTAAATATTCCAATACTGACGGCTATGACCGCCCCCTCCGAACGATGTTCCACACCTTCATAATTCCCCCTTATCAGTAGTCCTGCTTACCTGGATTATGATGCGGTTCAATTCAAAACTTAACACATCGTGGCGACGAGTGTACGAAATTTGGAGATATTTCCGAAAGCGTATTATCTGTTTAGAGGTTTACCAGAATGCCCACGGGAATGCTAGTTCGGAACAGAAAGTGGTAGCTGGGCTGGCAGATGATTCGGTGTGATTAAGGGTTCTAGATACTGGGTTTGTGATCTACAATCCAAATATTGCCGAGTACCAAGGTGCTCTTTGGAATTGCTGATCTGATGAGACAGGTGTTGTGATCAAGGAGTGGCCACGAGGTCGAATAGACACTAGCCAAAGAGTTTCGCCCTCACCTCGTATTAGCGCTTGGCAAGGCAGTCCCTTGGCCTGTCGCCGATCGCAACGTCGACTACCTCTATGAGGTTCCGCGCGCCCTTACAAAGAGTGGGATTCGTATTGAGATCGACGATCGGATGCAAAAGAAGATTCGCAATGCTCAATTGGCAAAGGTCCCCTACATGATGATCGCCGGGGATCAAGACGTCGAAGCAAATGCTGTCTCTCTGCGCTAACGAGATGGACGACAAGAAAATTCCATACCCATCGCGGAAGCTATCTCGATGATTCAAAGAGCAATCGACGCTCACGAACAGGTATAAGCCACCAGTGAAATGGATAATTCATAGCAAGTATCGCGACCGTCTGTCAGACGGTCGCGATACTAATATTTAGAGCCATAAATTCGGCTAGTTGGACATATGTCCAACTAGCCGAATTGGCAGTTTGAGGGACAATTCCCCCCAGTCATCGGACTTCTGCCTTTGCATTTCATTTCATCTTGCAAATCGAGTCCAACGCGCAGTGCTTGAATCAACACCGAAATAGCAAAAAATTAAAAACGCCCCCATCCATTGAATCAATCAAGGACGGGGGCGTTGATTTAGATCGAGGATCGACCTAGAGGAACCTACTTAGCAGCAGCACCACAGATTGTGTCGGTGATGAGACGAGCAACTACGTATGGATCGCAGTTGGCATTGGGGCGACGATCTTCGAGGTAACCCTTCTTGGCTTGGGCGACGTGCCATGGGATACGTACTGATGCGCCACGGTTCGATACACCATATGAGAATTCGGTATATGGTGCGGTCTCGTGGGCACCGGTGAGACGTCGTTCGATTCCCTCGCCATAGTTAGCAACGTGCTCGTCTGCGTTCTTGCCAAGGGCTTCAGCGGCTGCGATAACTGCGTCGTAGTCCTCACGCATAGCCTTGGTCGAGAAGTTGGTGTGGGCTCCAGCGCCATTCCAGTCACCAGCCATTGGCTTAGCGTCATAGGATACAACTACATCGTGATCCTCAGCAACACGGTTCAACAACCAACGAGCCATCCATATCTGATCTCCAACTTCTGTTGGGGAGAGAACTCCGATTTGGAACTCCCATTGACCCATCATGACTTCGGCATTGGTTCCTTCGATTGCGAGTCCAGCATCTAGGCAAGCGGCGGTGTGCTCTTCTACGATGTCACGACCTACGATCTTCTCGCCTCCGGTGCCGCAGTAGTAAGGACCCTGTGGAGCTGGGTACCCTTGCTCTGGCCACCCAAGTGGGCGACCATATTGGAAGAATGTGTACTCTTGCTCAATGCCAAACATCGGCTCTTGATCTGCGTACTTGGCCTCGACTGAGGCACAGGCTGCTCGAGTATTTGACTCGTGTGGCTGAAAGTCGATATCTAGTACTTCGCAGAGCACGAGCTTGTTGTCAAGTCCACGAATTGGATCTGGGCAGATGAACACTGGGCGAAGGACGCAGTCTGAGGAACTTCCTGGGGCCTGATTCGTACTTGATCCGTCAAATCCCCAGATGCCTGGCTCAACACCATCCTTGATGATACGTGTCTTATTGCGCATTAGTGGGGTTGGCTTGGTGCCGTCGATCCAAATGTACTCGGCCTGATAGCTCATATCTGAAACTTGCCTTCCGCTTTCAAGGGGGTTAGCCCCGGGAATAATGAAAACCACAGGAGAACCCCTGTGTTTTCCTGTCATAACTATTCTTGTCGTTATTTGTTGCGATCTTTTTTCTAAAATGTGAACGCAGTGTTAACACAGTGCTCACTCGTTGAAAAAGCGCTTAACTTTATGCTACGCCACTCTTGAGATCTACTTATCGAAATGAAAAATAGTCCCTTGAGGAGCGAAGTCGATGTCTAGTTGCCACGCCTCAGCAACATGGCATCGCCGAAGGAAAGGAACCGATAGTCATTGGTAAGGCCATGTTCGTAGATCTCGCGCCACCTACCGTCACGCAAAAAGGCATCCACCAAGAGAAGTAGCGAAGAGCGTGGAATATGAAAATTGGTCATCAAAATATCGACCACCTTATATTCAAAGGGCCGATGGATAAATAGTGAGCTACGTCCCTCGAGTTGGCCAGATTGGGCGACGGTCTCTAATGTACGTACCACGGTCGTCCCAACTGCCACGACCCTCTTAGCACTTTGGATCTTGGACCATGTCTCCTCTGTTACCTCGTAGTGTTCTGTGTGGATCTGGTGATCGGCGATCTTGTTGGTCTTGATCGGCAAAAAGGTATCAAGCCCCACCGATAGCTCCACTTGAGCAAAGCTGATCCCCTTCTCCTCGATGGCAGCTAGCAGAGCGTCGTCGAAGTGAAGGCCAGCAGTTGGAGCGGCCGCTGAAGAGGGTCGCTTCGCATAGACGGTCTGATAGCGACCTGGATCGGTTAGCTTCGCTTTGATATAGGGTGGAAGTGGGACCGAACCTTGGCTTTCGATCACCGAGGCATCTATTACCTCAATCAAGAGACGTACTGGGGCATCGAGGTGGGCCTCGTACCTCTCGATAACCCTCGCAGCTAGCTCACCACTCTGGCTAAATAGCTCTGAACCAGCTACAAGTCCTTTGGATGGCCTCGCGAGACTCTTCCAGATGTGAGCCTCCTCCTCTTCTAAAAAGAGAAGCTCCACCATGCCACCTGTCGCCTTGTGCAGTTGAACCCGAGCCGGTAGCACCTTGGTGTTATTTACTACGATCAGGTCGCCCTCTCGGAGGATCTGAGCTAGGTCGATTACGCGGCGATCGACGATAGCATCCCCCGTAGCATCGAGAAGCTTCGCTGTGCTCCTTGGCTCAATTGGACTTTGAGCAATCCTCTCCTGCGGAAGTTCGTAGGCAAAGGGTGCAAGTTCATCTACTACACGATCGCCGCCAAATTGTTGATCCATGAAAAGTCCGTCCGTTGTGAAAAAAGAACCAACTAGCCAATCTAGCTTCGTAGATCACTACAGCGGACCTAAGATCACCCTCTGATAGAAAGACAAAGGGCTCGGAGGAGGACGAGTTTCGCCTCTGCCGAGCCCTTTCTGTAAGTCGATAGACCTAACGAAAAGGAGCTAAATCTCTCCCAATTGGTCCAACTAAATAGCTGATGCTACCTCGATCGATTCGGCTAGAGCAATAGCTCCTGTTATAGCTTCATCTTCAGTAATTGATAGAGGAGGCGCGACCCTTAGGACGTTTCCACTTGCTCCGCCCTTGCCCACTAGGACGCCACGCTTCTTAGCCTCTTCTAGGATCACAGATGCACGTGCCGGCGAAGGTGTGAGGGTTCCAGGTTCGCAGATCTCCACGCCCAGCATCAAGCCCTTACCCCTTATCTCAGCTACGATCGGTGACCCCTTGGTCATCCGCTCGAGCTCATCGCGCATCTTCGCCCCGACGACCTTGGCGTTATTCTGAAGGTCATTCGAGAGAAGGTATTCAAGGTTCGCCAAAGCCCCCTTCGAGACCAGTGGCCCACCACCAAAGGTAGAGATAGAAGATCCACCAATGGCATCAATAACTTCGCCACGGCCTACAACGCCCGCCATTGCGAGTCCATTACCAAGTCCTTTAGCAAAGGTGAGCATGTCGGGCTTTACTCCTTGGGCCTCATATCCCCAGAAGTTCTCGCCCGTTCTACCCCAACCGGTCTGTACCTCGTCTGAGATGTAAAGAATTCCGTATTCATTTAGTACCTCTTGGATTGCGCCAAAGTAACCATCTGGAGCTTGGGCAAAGCCACCGACCCCTTGGATCGGCTCAGCGATCAGGGCAGCAACGTTGCCCCTTGTTGCAGTGGAGAGGAGGTCTCTTAGGTCTTCTACCCCTCTTTGAATGTACTCTTTGTCGCTCAAGCCAGCGAGTGGTCCCCGAAGTCTAGATCCACCGAGGACGTAGAAGACTTGGAAGGGAGAGAGGCTAGTAACTGCATATCCGGGGTTAGAGGTGACAGCCATCGAGGAGAATGAGCGTCCGTGGTATGAGTTCCTAACGGCCAAAATCTGATTGGATGAACGAAGTGCGGTGGCAAAGAGGAGGGCTGAATCGTTGGCTTCGGTACCACTCGTTGCAAAGAAGACCTTGGCGTCCTCGATCTTTGAGAGTTTAGCGATCCTCTCGGCGAGGTCTAGCATCGGCTCAATCAGGTAGAGGGTCGAGGTGTGAATCATCTTGGCGGCTTGCTCTTGGATCGCCTCAACAACCTCAGGTACTCCGTATCCCGTCATCGTTGTCAGAATGCCTCCGAAGAGGTCGAGGTATCGGGTTCCCTCTGCGTCATAGACGTGGCGGCCTTCGCCACTAACGATGGCGATCGGCTCGGAGTAGTAGAGGGATACCCACTTGGGCATTACCGCCTTGTGACGATCGACTAGTTCTTTGTGACTCATAGCTTTGCCTCTCGAGTAAGTTCACTTACAAATAATTTAGCAAATTCAATATTATCTATGTAACAACTTTCATATCAATTTTGTATTAGTACAATAAATATATGGCTTTTAATTCAAGAGACTTAGAGGGGGTACAGAACTCCTCTGAACTCGTCTCACTCCTTCGCGCTTTGATCGACGATGGAACCCTCAACGACGGCGAGCGTATCCCCCCAATTCGCGAAATCGCAAGGGCCACCACCCTTGCCCCTGGAACTGTTGCTAAATCGATCTCGCAACTGACAAAAGATGGGCTACTTATCACTGAGGGAAGAGGTGGCACCAAAGTTCGAAGTAGAACAAGCCTTACTTCGCCCCGCCCGCGACTCTTCTCAATGATCCCAAAGATGGTTGCACCAGGGGTTATAGATCTCTCCAATGGGTTCCCAGATTCGCGTCTCTTCATCCCGATCGCCGCCCTGCTTGACCTCGACCTATCCCACTTTGAGATCAACAACTACTTGACTCCTCCGGTTCTAGCAGATCTCAAAGAGGTCATCGAGGAGCGCTTCGAGATAGGTGAAAAGGCGATCACCATTACCAATGGCTCGCTAGAGGCGATCGATCGCATCGTTGGTACATCGGTAAGATCTGGAGGACGTGTCGCTATCGAAGATCCCACCTTTCCACCACTTATCGACATCCTCGACCGCCACAAGATCAAGGTCTATCCCTTAGAGATGGACGTCGAAGGAGTAGTGGTATCGTCGCTCTTGAGAGCTATCCAGGGTGGAATCGACGCGGTAATCTTTCAACTCCGATGCCATAATCCAACTGGGGTGACCACCTCAACTGAGCGACTAGCAGAGATCGCAGAGGTGTTAGCCCAAAGAGGCGTGTTAGTTATTGAGGACGACCACAGCGGTTTAACGAGAACCACCGACGATCGCACCCTATCGAACCTCGAGGCTGTTACCTCAGTAAGGGTCGTCGGCTTTTCAAAGCTCTACGGACCAGATCTTAGAATCGCAGCAGTCATAGGTCCAAGTGAATTGGTAGATCGGATAAATGAAGATCGCCGCCTCGGACCCTCTTGGACGAGCCACCTGATCCAAAGACTTCTAGCGAGATTGATGGAACATGACCATTTAACTATGCACAACGAAGAGGTGGCCAAAATATATCGGATGCGCATGCACAAACTCGTTGGAGCCCTGAGCGCCCCCAATCAGATCGCTTCTTGGGATGGATTGAACACGTGGATCCCTACCACCTCCGAAAGTGCCCTAGTCGCAGATTTAGCAAGGGTAGGCATCGCCGCTGCTCCGGGGTCGATCTTTCAGGCTTCGCCTAGCGCGCGATGCGAATATATACGCCTAACGACTGCAAGTTTGGACGCGATTCCAGAGGCCCTTCTCGAGATAGTCGACAAGTGGCTACCAGATCACTAGGAGCCAAAAATGCCCTCAGCACCACGAGGAGGCTCAACACCGATGTGATCGAAGGCTTGTCGAGTTGGCACCCGGCCCCTTGGGGTACGCAAGATAAAGCCGCTCTGTATCAGAAAGGGCTCGTAGACATCTTCAATCGTCTCGACGTCTTCGCCGATCGTTGCAGCTATGGTCGAGATACCGACCGGCCGACCCCCGTATCGCTGACACATCGTCTCGAGGATTGTTCGATCGACTTTATCAAGACCAAAGTCATCGGCGCCAAAGAAGGTAAGAGCCTCTTTTGAAACCTCAACGTCAACGCTTCCATCACCATGAACTTGGGCAAAGTCGCGAACACGACGCAAGAGTCGGTTCGCTATTCGGGGGGTACCCCGTGACCTTCTAGCAACTTCATAGGCCCCGAGTTCGTCGATCTCAAGGTTCAATAGATCAGCAGAACGAATCACGATCTTGGTGAGATCTTTAGTGTTGTAGTAGTCGAGGTGGGCTACAAAGCCAAAACGATCACGTAGGGGACCGGTCAACATTCCCGTTCGCGTGGTGGCTCCAATCAACGTAAAAGGAGGCAAATCGAGGCGAATTGAACGCGCCGTTGGCCCCTCCCCTATCAAAATGTCGAGTTTGAAGTCCTCCATCGCAGGATACAGGACCTCTCCAGCAGCCTTGCTCATCCTATGGATCTCGTCAATAAAGAGAACGTCACCGCCATCTAGTGAATTTAATATCGCTGCTAAATCTCCACCTCGCACCAAGGTTGGACCAGATGCGACGCGAAATCCCGTATCCATCTCGTTTGCGACGATGTGGGCCAGGGACGTCTTTCCCAATCCCGGAGGTCCAGCAAAAAGGAGGTGGTCTACGCTTTGACCCCTTCCCAAAGCGGCCCCAATTACGACTCGCAGGTGACCTACGAGATCCGGCTGACCTACAAATTCTTCCAGCGACTTGGGACGAATAGCAGCCTCAATGGCGGTATCGGAAGCAATTTGGATCGGGTTAGAAGACTCACTACGACTATTTTTAGGCTCCGGAGAGCCAACTACCTCTTTGCGCGGACTCATCTTGACAACTCCCTAAGTGCAACTTTTAGAACCTCTTCGGTGGGGCCATCTGTATCGATTCTCCCCATTACAGCCTTTACTTCACGAGGGTCAAAGCCAAGAGAATAAAGCGCCTCAGTCACTTCAGAGTCGGCCACGGCAAGTACCTTTACTCCCCCACGCCTGGGAGATCCATTGTCACCAGATAATAGTTCGCTCAAAGAGTCGACCTTAGACGAGAGTTCCATCAAAATACGAGCAGCAGTCTTTTCGCCGACACCCGGAACCTTTTTCAGAGTTGCAACATCATTAGTCTCGATTATGCGAAGCAGCGTTGAAGGATCAAATGAAGAGATCAAGGTCATCGCCATTGCAGGTCCAACAAGACGGACACCAATCAGTGCTTCGAAGAGATTGCGTTCACCAAGGTTGGAAAAACCATAGAGCGAAGCTGCATCTTCGCGATAGATAGAAACGGTAAAGAGCTCAGCTAGGGTTCCTACGACTAATCGATAGAACTCCTCTTCTGTGACGAAGACTTTATATCCAATCGATTCGCCAGCGACGATAACAGAGCGATCCTTTAATCTACCTACGACGTTTCCCTTGAGATAGGCGATCATGCTGCTTCAATCCTCACTTTGGTGCTAGCTACTCCTACCCCCGCGAACCTTCGCAAGGTGACATAGTCCTAGAGCGATAGCGTCCGCGACGTCGGGTGGCGACGGAATGTAGTCTAAGTTAGCGAGGAGTTGTATCATCCTCTGCACCTGAAACTTCGTCGCGTTACCATGACCAGCCACCGCTAGCTTCACCTCGGCCGCTGAGTACTCAACAACGGCAACAGAGCGCTGGTACGTTGCCATATGAACCAATCCGACGGCTTGGCCAACAGAAAAGGCAGTCTTAGCATTCTTTCGAAAGAGAATCCTCTCGATCGCGACGACGTTAGGTTTAAATTCATCGAGGAGTTCTCCGATGTCGCCAAGGAATATTGAGAGTCTTTCACCTAGCGTCAAGTCGGGAGTAGTCGTCAAAATACCACCAGAGATCAGACGAGCACCCATTTGAGCCATTTGGCCGCCTGACGACGACTCGACTACTCCATAGCCACAACGAGAGAGACCTGGATCAATTCCTAGAACAACTAAAGGAGAAGCCAAACATCACCTTGCCTGAGCCTCTGCCGACTTTACGGCATCTAAGAGCGCTGCGGTCGGCTTGTAGGTCAAACCCGCAGTTGTGCGGTGACAGTAGGCAATCTTGCCCAATCTGTCGACGACAAAGACGCTTCTTCGATAAAAGCCAAGTGGGCCAAGAACCTCATAGGCCTTTCCAACATCTTTGTCGGAGTCACTTAGAAGTGGAAAATTGATATTCAACCGCGAAGCAAAATCTAGATGAGACTCCGGACCTTGGGGCGATATTCCCCAAACTACAGCACCTAACGAATTAAACTCGTCCATTCCATCTGAATAAGCACGCAGTTGCAGAGAGCAGACCGGTGAGTGGTCCTCAGGATAGAACGCAAGGACAATTGGCCGTCCAATGAAATCGCTCAGTCTGTAGGAACCTTCCGGTGACCCTTTAAGCTCGAATGGAGGTGCGATATCCCCGACGCCAACTGTCACTAAGCCTCCACAAGCTCCAAGATCGAATCCGGTATATCGAAGTTAGCGTAGACATTTTGTACGTCATCGAGGTCTTCTAGAGCGTCAATGAGTCTCAGCACCTTGCGCGCATCGTTCTCATCATTGATCTCGATCGTTGCATTCGGAACCATTGAAAGCTCAGCCGACTGTACGGGGAAACCAGCGCCTTCGATTGCATCACGAACGTCACCCAAATGCGTTGCGGGACAGAGAACTTGCCAACTCTCACCGAGGTCGATTAGATCTTCGGCGCCTGCATCGGCAGCGGCTAGCATTAGGTCATCTTCGGAGATCTTGCGATCTACGAGTATGACGCCCTTTCTCTCGAACTGCCAAGCGACGGCACCTGGTTCAGCCATCGAACCACCGCTCTTTGAAAATGCCGTACGAACGTCAGGTCCTGTTCTGTTACGGTTATCTGTCAGACACTCTACGATGATTGCAATACCACCGGCGGCATATCCTTCGTAGGCAACAGCTTCGTATCGAACGCCTTCGAGCTCACCGGTACCGCGTTTAATTGCTCGTTCAATCGTGTCCAAAGGCACCGAAGCATTTCTCGCCTTGGCATACATCGTGCGCAAGGATGCGTTCGTTTCGATATCGCCACCACCCTCGCGGGCTGCGACCTCTACTTGTCGGATTAACTTTGCAAACAACTTACCGCGAGCCTTGTCAGCTGCACCTTTTTTATGCTTTATCGTTGCCCATTTAGAGTGACCAGACATGGATTTAACCTACTCTTGATTGCCTAATTTTCAAAAACGTTCGACGAATAGTCGATGTAGAGAACTCTCTCCCGTGACCTCTGGATGAAACGACGATACCAAAGTCGAACCTTGTGCACAGACTACAGGGACGCGCCGACTTCCACCCTCTTTGAAGACATAGTCTACGCTAGCTAGATCTTCCACTTGGTCTCCCATACGAACCACCACAGGTGCCCTGATAAAGGCGACGTCAATTGGCTCGGCAATTCCCTTTACCTCAAGTCGCGTCTCAAAAGACTCAACTTGACGTCCAAATCCATTTCTCTGCACCGTAATATCGATCGCTCCAAATGCGATCTGGTCGGCACGGCCACCGAGAATCTCTTTGGATAGGAGGATCATTCCCGCACATGTGCCAAAGATAGGTCGACCCTCTGAAATGTACTGCCGTATAGATTTATCGAGCCCTGAACTCTCGAGAAGCATCGAGATCGCAGTCGATTCGCCTCCCGGTATTACTAGATGGCTTACACCATCTAGCTGCGACGGAAGGCGAACTTCGATAGCATCGACTCCGAGTTCCCTAAAGATGTCTAGGTGCTCTTTAAAGTCACCTTGCAGAGCTAGGACTCCAGCCTTCACCGAAATGGCTACCAGCCTCGCTCGGCGAGTCGAACCTCAACATCGTCCATCTCAATGCCCACCATTGCTGGACCGAGATTGCGCGAAACCTTAGCAATAATGGCAGGATCACGGAAGTGAGTAGTCGCCTCTACGATTGCTCGTGCCCTCTTGCTTGGATCACCCGACTTGAAGATTCCAGAACCAACAAACACGGCTTCAGCGCCAAGCTGCATTACAAGTGCAGCATCTGCTGGGGTGGCAATGCCACCGGCGCAAAACATAGGTACAGGCAACTTGCCGGTTTCAGCGATCCTCTCAACGAGATCGATTGGTGCACGGAGTTCCTTTGCCCACCCGTAAAGTTCAGCGCTGTCGGCCTTCGTAATTGTCTTGATATCACCGAGAATTGAGCGAAGGTGGCGAACTGCCTCGACGATATTTCCGGTTCCGGCCTCGCCCTTGGATCGGATCATGGCTGCACCCTCAGAGATGCGACGTAGCGCTTCTCCTAGGTTGGTAGCTCCACAGACGAAGGGCACGTTAAACTTCCACTTATCGATGTGATGTGCTTCATCGGCCGGAGTTAGCACTTCTGACTCATCGATATAGTCAACAGATAGTGACTCAAGAATTTGAGCTTCAACGAAGTGGCCAATACGCGCCTTGGCCATTACTGGAATAGAAACCGCTTCTTGAATCTCTTCAATCAAGACCGGATCGCTCATCCTAGCTACGCCACCCTCACGGCGAATATCGGCGGGCACGCGCTCTAAGGCCATAACCGCAACAGCTCCCGCATCTTCTGCGACTCGAGCTTGTTCTGCGTTAACTACGTCCATGATGACGCCGCCTCGAAGCATCTCCGCAAGGCCGCTTTTGACTCTTAAGGTACCTTTATTCATCGACTCACTCATAGGAGACTCCATTTTTCGACTTGCACCCATTTAGCCACTTGAAGACCTCTTCATTAGGATTCGGTGCAAGAGGTTTGTCCCATCTAGCCTACCACCGAAACGGGGATATTTGACGAGACTTCCTCACCACTGAAGTAATAACCACAGCGGATTTGACAAATTGCAAATAAAGCTTTATGCAACGTTCCAACTCAAACCCGAACATCTCAGTCAGAGATGGACACACATCATCAACTCACCTACGGCAAGGTTAAAGCGTAAAAGCCGATTCCAAGTTTTTTGAGCTTCTAGTTATTGGTTACTTTTGTACCGATTGGTGCAAACACAACAAACGTGCGACCTGGTCGCAGCTTCAAAGGCTGACCGTCACTGTACGAATACGTCGTCGGCTGAGAGTTAGTGGATTTAGACCAACTGATCGAGGCATAGCTTCCACCCATTAGCACCTCGCCACTGCCAACGCCCAAAATATTGGCCTCTGGTACAGGATTTCCTGCTGGATCGACGTATTGAGTATTGACGTAATTTACGAATTCAACAATGATATTCGTAGTCGACAGCGGCGCTCCAGTTGTATCTACTATCGCCTGTCCACCTATTGACTTTGTGTATTGCCCAGTTGAACTTTGATAGGTCCAAAGATCATCGGCAGCCCCTGAGATGTACACCTCCGTCGACGACGACGCCTTGGCGATTGATGCCGGAATTACTTGGTTAGTTTTACCGAATTGAAAAAGCGCATGGGCGGGTTGAACCGATGTGCTTGCCGCAGAGTACAACTTCTGCGTCGTCGAGAAAAGATTATGGGGCGATTGCCTCGAATAGTCTCGCGTATATGCGCCGCCGGCGTCGTTTGCCCCAACGTCGACAACACCAGTATTTTGAACAGCAGTTACGAAAGCTGGAATCCCTCCAGAGTACCCAATCAGTCCCCCGGTCTGCGCTGCTAGTGCTACGTCAGTTCCACGAATCGACCGAATCGGACCTACTAGCGGAGCATCTTTGCTCTGAAAGATCGCCATGTAGCGGGTAATGCCGCCCTCGACCATCTCTTCGTAGACTACGTCAGCTTGATTGATGCCGGCCTGAGGCCACGCTTGCGGCGCATTATCAATCTTTACCATCAATGCGGGTCTATTGAGATTGGATGCATTTGCCGCCGTAACCGGAAGACCTGTTAGTGGAAAGGTTTGTGGAGCAACTGTTGAAGTGGTTGCAGCGCTTGCAGCATTTGACGTCGTCGTCGATGACGCCGCACTGCTTTTTGATGAACCACAACTTGCCGTTAATACGCTAAATCCTAAAGCAGCAAAAAGAAAGCCGCTTCTCTTCACCAGTCTCACACGCAACCAACTTCCCTTGAAGATTGAATCATTCTTCGACAGATATTAGAACTTTCTTAACTCAATCGTGCGCTCGTCTACGCTGACGTCGGGGAAGTTTGGAACCAAGTAGTACTCCGAGAAGACACTAGCTGGCAAGTTTGCATCGAATAACGAACCTTGACTGGCGACCTTTTCAAGAAGGTCGACGAGTGCTGGAGGAAAGCGAGTAACGGTTACTGCTCCAATATCACGAGCCAAATCACGCCCGAGCATCTCACTTGTAAACGACTGCGGAACAGCGCTTTTGATGAATCGACCGATCAATCTGCGATAGCTTCGATATCGAGCCTCGATCTGTACTTGTCCAGACCGTATCCGAACTAGCTCTCGTGCCACTAGGGCCTCGAGTTCCATTCGAGTCAAAGACATCACGGCGCCACGAGTTAGGACAAATATGGGTTGCCTTTTAGGACCCACTATGGATATTGCATTGATGGAGTCAGTATCAACCATTGAAACCTGAGGCATCTCTAGACCAATAGAGGCTGAAATTCCCTCAACTAACGAGTTGATTCTCGGCTGCTTTTCGGGGACAATATCGACCAAAGAGAAGGCAGATGATTCATCCCCTCCACTTTGCCCGTACGTAGCTCCACCGAATAATAATGATGCACCAACTACCAAAATACCTATTACCAATCCAACATTGTCCGGAACCCCTAACAGGGTAATTACCGACGCGATAATCAAAGCAGCGAATGCACCAAAAAGGGCGAATGCAACCATGAACTTTGACAGGACCTCAAAGGTTCCAGCTTTGGGATCAAAGCCTCTAACTCCACCCCAATACTGAAATACACTATGGCGCGTACTCATTTACCACATCTACTTCTAATTATCCGCCTTCGTCGCCTCTTCGAACGCAAGGATGTAGCGACGCGCAATCTCTTCAATTGAAAATTCGCTCGCCCGCTTATGACCAGCGATTACAAGCTTTTCTACCAGACTAGTGTCGGATAGTCCCGTCTCAATCGCCTCTGCTAGACGCAAAGAATCACCTGGCGGAACCAGGATTGCTTCTCTTCGATTTCTAGCTACGTCCCGATATCCATCGATATCAGATGCGACTACAAGAGTTGAAGCCGCCATTGCCTCAAGCAAAACAACTCCAAAACTTTCACCAAATAAACTCGGAGCTACGTAGATGTCAGCTGACCTCATGCGCGATGCCGCTTCAGCATCACTTATTCGACCCAACCACTCCACATTTTCTAAGTTAGCATACTTACGCTGCAGCTCAGTACTTTCGGGGCCGTCACCGGCAATCCAAAACTTGATTAACGGATCACACTTTGGGACAGCCCTAAGCAAGACTTCAAGCCCTTTCCGTGACTCGTGCCGTCCTAAAAAAAGTACTGCTGGAGAGTCTTTCGGCCAAATTGGTCCATCTGAGAAGCGCTTCAGGTCAACCCCGTTTCCGAGAATCTCATAGCTACCACCGGCGACGGCCGTTGCCGTCTTCGCAGCCTCAGGAGACACTGCGAAACGTCTGAAGATCTTCGAAGTCAAGGGCCTGATAGCTCGACCGAATAGTCGATATATATTCGATACGCCTTGGCGATGAAATGTGGCCACTATGGGCGCACGGGCTGCTGCCAAGGTTATGAGTGAAGGTCCGGGCGCCAATGGCTCGTGGAGATGAATGACGTCATAATCATTATTTCGCAAGTGTTTGAATAGCCGGTACAGTGTCTTTGGACGAAGGCCAGTCGGGGCGACAGAGCCGTTGGCCCTAAGGCGAAGGGAGGGGCCAAGACAGATCATCTGATATGGAGGCACCAAATCATCACATGGTGCATACAGGTCCACCGTGATACCACTTGCACGCATAGCAATCGTAAGTGCCACGACTTGGGTCTGAACGCCTCCAGGAAAACCGAGGCTATAGGGGCAAACGACTGCTACTTTCACATTGACGATAATAGGTGGACCTATTTTGTCATCGAGCAGTGTTGATAAGTTTACCGCTATTTGAAGAATGGAGAAAAGACGTGCCACTGTGACGGAGAGCGTCGGATCACATCTTCAAAGTAATTCGCAATCCTCTGAGAAAGAACTTGGGCATCGCGTTTAAAAGACCCTCTGGAATCAAGGTTCAAAAGTGGCCCTACGTCAATATGGAATCTGCCGTTAGGCAATGAGAGCACGCTCATTGGGAGGAGAGGAGCGCCGGTTCTTAACGCCAAAAATGCTGCGCCCAGTGGAAACTTGACTTTCGAATTGAAAAAGTCAACTTCGATAGTTGTAGCATCTAAAGACCTATCTGAAATGAGAATCAAAAGTTCGTTTCGCTCCAATGCACTTACCATCTTTGGGAAGGGGTTGTCATCGTGAGCAATTATGCCGGCACCAAAGTTCTTCCTCAAGTCGTTAAAGAACTGATAGATGGAATCCGATTGCAGGTGTTCAACGACCGCAGTCGCGGCAACGTTATTGCTTTTGAAAAATGCTGCGCCGTAATCCCAGTTTCCAATATGCGGCGATATGACTATCGCTCCTTTCCCCTTGGAAAGTGCTTCGAACATTCGATCCTTACCGGAGATCGTCCCCAACCGAGTTACATCGTCAGCATCCATAGAAGCGAATTTGAATGTGGAGAAGTAGTACATGGCGTACGACGCAAAGGCGTTTCTTACGGCCTTAGCAAGGACACGGGGATCGTCCCCAACTATCCTTTTCAAGTTATCCTCTAAGGTCTGTCTGGCCCCTTTGGCGATGTAATACGCCGCTAAGCCCATGCAACGTGAGAGAGCAACTCCGAAATCGTAGGGTAAAACCTTGGCAACTCGTATCGAAAACCTAAATAAGCCAGCAATTAGATCATCACGGTTGAATCTCAAAGGCAAGTTTTTCACCTGATTTAATGTAGTACCACTACCTAAGCGACTGGTGCGCGCCTATTCGATAATCGACTGAGAATATACCCTTGATCAACTAGACATCAATATCGCGATACGAACTAGGTCGAGTTAACCCTTACGAAGGCGACTAGGTTTTCGGTGCAAAGAACGACGCTCACTACGGCGGACTAGGAATGCAGAGAGGTCAAACGACTTCTCAGTGCGGAACTTCTCGCGAAACGTTCCGCTAAGAGGTGGATTATTGGTAACCCTAGTGCGCCGAGATACTCGCTTTGCCCGAAGGTTATCGCGGTCGGTCGCCTGTCGCCATACTTTCACGAACCGTTGAACGACAGTAACTACTGACAGGACAAGAACTAGCGAAAGAACGATCGTCAGTATTGGGTAGATCAAAATCCCAAGCGCGAGCAGAACAACTCGTTCGGCCCTTTCCATCAAACCACCCTTGGCATTGAAGCCCAGAGACTCAGCCTTGGCGCGCTGATAGCTAATGATCGAGGCGGCACCGTAGATGCCAAAGGGGATCATCGCTTCATATGGATGGTGGGTAGCTATGTAATGGGCTGCTAGGCCCATCGTGATCATGAGATCACTGAAACGATCTGAAACGGAGTCGAAAAATGCCCCGCGAGCAGACGACGTTCCTAGAGCCTTTGCCACCGGACCATCGAGTAGGTCAGGAAGTGCAGACAGAAGAAGCGCTATGAAGGCAATTGGGAACAGTGAGCCCGCTAACAAGACAGCCGTAACGACTGACATCACAAGCCCTGCCGCCGTTAGCGTGTCCGCCGTAATACCGACTTTGGAGAGAAAATTTCCGATGGGAGCAGTTCGCTTATCGACCTGGCCCCTTAAATTTCCATCGAACATTTAGAGTAAAACCCTTTGATTGCACGCACTTAGTGCGCCTTACGACATAATTCTAGATGCTTAGTCCAATGCGGTCGACTCGAAAGCCATGGCGAACAAGATATCGACAGCACAAATAGAGAAATTTATCTGATGGAAATGTTACCTTTAGCTGCTACCCGACGCAAAACCCTCATCAGGGCTGGGCCAGCGAAGATTATTAACATGCAAGTGAGAATAGCGCGAGGAACATCAAAGGTGAGTGACGTTGAAAGGTCAAAGACGGCAAAGTGCGAAAGATTCGTCGCGATAGATGCACCTTGCAAATATGAGATTGAGGTAGTGCCACCCGCGGCAAAGGGCCAAAACCAAAGGTTCATAATAGCCCCGTAAAAGAGAGCAGCCAAAACACCGTAAAACGCGAGCAACAAGGTCTCGAGCTTTGATCCAGGTTTTATGATTCGAGTTGGGATTGTTGCCGTAAGTAGCCCTACCCATCCGGCTGCGATCATCTGAAACGGAAGCCACGGTCCAATGCCGCCCGTAATGAGAGCGCTAGTAGCCATCCCAACCGTTCCGAGGAGAAATCCAAAGCTACCACCAAATACCCTTGCAGCAATTATCAAGACGAACCACATGGGCTCCAATCCTTCTACACCTGGAGAGGGAAGCCTAAGGGCCGCCATTGTGGCTGCGAGTATTGCCAATACAGCCAGCATTTTTACGTCGAGGCGCTTCGACGAGACCTCTGAGGTTGCAAGGGCCACCAAAAGGGGGGCAAGAACAATAAATATCCAAGGCGCATCTAGGGAGTGTGCCGAATTTACCGTACCGGATGCTTTGGCGAAGAACGGCCAGAAGAAAGCCACCACGCCAACTACGGTCAACGCAATAAGTGGCAGATGAGTCTCGAGGCGATTCGACTTCGGCCTGTCGTGATTTAATCCACTGAGAGCTACATCGCTCGCGTCATTGACTTTACTCATTATGCGCCTTCAAAAAATCTAGGGCCTCTGCAACGCTGAGCACGGGAACAGGTGCCAAAACCTTGAACATAGAAGGTGCGAACAACGGGCTGTGCGTAAGTAGATCCCGAGTGGGACCATAGGAGACCATTGAACCACCACCAATCATGATTACGGTATCAACGAGGCTTGCTGCCACCTCAACATCGTGTGTTGCCATGACTATCGCGATACCTTCGTCGCTAAGTTCCTTGACCTTTGCGACGAGTCGACTCTTGGCACCATAATCAAGTCCACGAGTGGGTTCGTCAAGAAGTAGCAATGAAGGCTTAGGAGCTATCACGACGGAGATAGCAAGTAGGAGCCTTTCGCCCTCTGAAAGGTCCCTCGGATGCATTTCATGGGACACATCGCCGCCAAGGCGCCGAAATATCGAAGCTGTAGTACCTGCTTCAAGTTTGCCGGTCGCGTCAGAACGACGGCACTCTTCAGCGACACTCTCCCCGAAGAGCAAAATACCTGGATCTTGGGGTACAAATCCAACAGTTGCAATTCTTAACGAACTTTCAAGAGCGAATGGATCATGACCTCCAACTCTTACTTTCCCGAAAGCTACGGGATCAAGGCCTGCCGCTGCCCTAAGCAGCGAACTCTTTCCAGAGCCGTTTCGTCCCATAAGGACAATGATTTGGCTCTTAGAGACTTCAAACGAGATTTCATCGAGGACCAATCGCCCCAATCGAGCAATCTTTACGTGGTCAAAAGTGGCTACAGTCCTATCGGAGGTAGATATTTCCGGACGAACATGCTCTCCCCTATCATCGTCCCATTTCCTTACTAGTGTCGATACATCCACTCTGTCAGTGACCATCTTCCGAGCCTCTTTTACTGAGACCGCGATGGCACCGTTACCATACACTTTTGAAAATTCCACAACAGGCGGAGAAAAGTCGAGACCCGCGACAGCGCCGCGTGGATCACTAGAGCCTTCAACCGCGCCATAATCGCCGATACGAACTACCTTGTCGACGTAGGGAAGTACGCGCTCAAGCCGATGCTCGGCGATTATTACCGTGGTTCCTAAGTCATCAACTAATCTCTGCAATATCGCCATAACTTCATCGGCAGCACCGGGGTCGAGTGCAGATGTAGGTTCATCAAGTAGCAGGACTTTTGGCGCAACGGCCATTACAGATGCGATAGCAACACGCTGAGCTTGACCTCCCGAGAGGGTCCTAAGCGAACGCCCTCTAAGCTCCGATATCGACAACAGGTCTAGGCTATCTTCAACACGTCGCCTCATTACACTTTGCTCGTAGCCAAGATTTTCTAAGACAAATGCGATTTCATCTTCGACCCTATCGGTTACGAATTGGCTAGAGGGATCTTGGTCGACATACCCAATCAGCTTTGCAAAATCTGAAGGTCGACTAGCAAGTGGGTTCATTCCAAAAACGTCGATCGAACCTATGGCATCGCCGCCACTAAAGTGAGGCACAAGACCATTCATACTCTTTAAAAAGGTGCTCTTACCGCTACCAGTATCACCAATTACTAGAACGAATTCACCGCTTTGTATAGAGAGGTCCTCGACAGAAATTGCCGGCCTCTTCGCCTTCGTATAACTAAACGAAAATTTGGAGAATCTAATCATCTGTACCTCCGGGGCCTTCGAAAGAAGGGGCGGAAGGAAGGGTGATAAAAAGCGCTAGTGCCGCAATGGCAATTGCGGCTAATCCAAGAGGAGCGAGCGGAATTGTCGATGGAGTAACCATTGAAATAGATACGCCACCCAACCTTCGAACTACGACGAACACGATCACCGACAATAAGGCAGATGAAATAGCCAAAAATCCTCGGGTCGAAATCTTTTCAGGGCGGTATCGGCTCCTCCGATTTGTTGACTTGTTCGACGCAAGGTTCGCTACAAGTAAAGCTACCGCCCCTACAGCCGCCACCGAAACAACGAGTCGAACACCAGGAAACACCACGTATGCAATTGACGAAAAGATCAGTGTTACTAGTGCGACGTAAAAAAATGGACGAACCCTTGATCCCACCTCACGATGAATTCCATATCCCCTAACTTCCATCGAAGAACTCAGCTTTAGAGAGCGCTCCAATGACCCCTCCAAGATTGGCAAGGCCATTTCCTTCGCGGCCCGAACACCTCTAACCGGTAGCCCGCGAAGCTTCCTCGCCTCCTTCACACTCTCAAGTTCGATCGCAATCTCCGGAGCAAACGAGAGCGCAACGGTCAGCACCATCGCCACCTCAAAGAAGGTAGTTGGTAGTGATCGAAGTAGTCGATATGGGTTCGACATCGCATTTATGGCCCCAAAGATGAGTACAAGATCGGCCAATTGAATGCCGAGAGAGATCGCGGAAACAATCGCCTGGCTTGTCACGAAACCGCCGATAGAGATTGGCGATGCGAATATGTGAAAGGTAACTGACGGGAATTCGAAGAGATTATCTCCTGGAACTCTAAGTCCAAAAACTATTTGGAACACAACGCGCACGACCACTACCCAGAGCGCCATCTTCACATAAAGTTGAAACGATCTCCCAAAGACACCGGATTCGCCTCGCGCCGATGCACCATTGATAACCACAACAGCAATCAACAAAAGCAGTAAGGGGTTATTTGTAAGTAGCGCCTCCACCGACAGGCAACTTCCCCATATCCACCACACCACAGGATGTGTGTCGCTAAACTTGATGCCCTTAGCGTACATCTATCTTCGCTTCAATCTCAGATACCCAAATCCTCCGCCGCCTAACAACAGTACGGCAATCACGGCTGGCACAAAGGGGTTATTGGTCGGAGGTGCAGAGACGGTCCCCGATTTAGGCTTTACGGACTTAGCCTGAACAGTCGATGATGTTGTCGACGAAGATGGCGCTACCCTCACCGGAGTAGCAGTGGACGTGGTCGGGATAACAGCAAGCGTTGATGATGTAGTCGCGGCCCGGTTGCTCGATGTCGTAGAACTTGACGAAGATGGAGTCGACGAAGATGGAGTCGACGACGCCTCTGTAGAGGTAGTTGAAACTACTCCGCTGGCAGCTGGCTGCGACGTTGAATTTGCGCTCGTGGTTGTTGGACTTGGTAACGAGCTTGTTGTTGCAGTTGGCAATGGAATACCTGGACAAATTGCCTGGAAATTAGGTGTGATCGTCGGAGCTGCGTCGTTTGGGTTACCCGTTCCGTTGTATTCAAATCGCCAACCCTCCACCGCTCCGGTCGTCGCTGGAATAGATCCAGCGCCGAGCTTCGCGTAACTCCATTTCCCTGCGTTACTTGTCCAGAAGGACCAGTAACGATAACCTCCTGAAACCGCTTCGCCACAGGTGGTCGATACTTGGGGAGTTGGATAACTATCGATAGTACATAGCAACCCCGATGATGCAAAAGTCACATTCGATGCTCCAACCGCCTGAGTCAGGGCATCGAGGAGTGAAGAGCCTTGCGCCACGGCAACGCACTTGGCGATAGGTGCGCTAGGCGTAGATGGGCCATCTCCAAAGTCAATGACTACTGCTACATAAATCGATGTAGCAGAAGCCTTGAGAGCATCTAGGGGGTACCGCGACGCTGGTCCAAAGTAAAGGACGAGCACAGAAAAGATGACGACCTTAGAGATCAACCACCTAGCCATCTTGGCACCCCCAATTAGCGCCATTAGAAGACCCCGATTACGGCTCCGGTAGAAATTCCCATTCCTGGCAGAGACGAGCTGTATGTAGCGTCACCGAAAGTAAAGACTCCACCATCTGATGCAACTAGGTAGTAACCCTTGCCATCTGGGGTTGCAAAGCCGGAGACGATTGGCTTGTTGAGCATCGTATTGCCAAGAGAGCCTTGGAATTGGGCGTCACCGAAGGTAAAGACTCCACCATCTGATGCAACTAGGTAGTAACCCTTGCCATCTGGGGTTGCAAAGCCGGAGACGATTGGCTTGTTGAGCATCGTATTGCCAAGAGAGCCTTGGAATTGGGCGTCACCGAAGG